>URNG01000030.1 GCA_900549295.1 uncultured Rhodocyclaceae bacterium | reverse complement strand
GGCTCGATATGAAGATTACCGCCGAAGGCCGCAACCTTTCGGGCGGACAGCGCCAGCGCCTTTCCATTGCCCGCGCACTTGTGGGTAATCCCGAGATCCTCATTCTGGACGACTCCGCTTCCGCGCTCGACTATGTGACCGAAAAGGCACTGCGCGGCGCGCTTTCCGCACTGCCGAATAAGCCGACGGTGTTCATCGTCTCGCAGCGCACATCTTCGCTGCGGCACGCGGATAAGATTCTCGTCTTAGACAACGGCGCGCTTGTCGGATGCGGCACACACGATGCGCTCCTTGAGAACTGCTCCGTGTACCGCGAGATCTATGACTCTCAGTTTGGCGGAAAGGAGGCAGCTGCGAAATGAGCAAGATAAATAACAAAAACAGTACCATTAAACGTGTTCTTTTGCAAATCCGTCCGTATCTGCCGACCATCATTTTGTTGCTTGCACTTGCCGTAGTCAGCGTGCTGTGCTCGCTGTACATCCCGGTGCTCGTCGGCGAGGCCATCGACGCCATCATCGGCAAGGAACAGGTCAACTTTGCCGTTATCCTGCCTAAGCTCTTCACCTGCGCGGTGCTCATCGGCTGCGCGGCGCTCGCCCAGTGGCTGATGAATGTCTGCGGCAACAAGGTCACGTACAACACCATCCGCGATATGCGCGAGGCAGCCTTTAAAAAAATTCACCGTCTGCCGTTTTCTTACCTCGACGCACACGAAACCGGCGACATCGTTTCCCGCATCATTGCCGATGTTGATCAGTTTGCAGACGGCCTTTTGATGGGCTTCTCACAGCTGTTTACCGGCGTTGTGACGATCATCGGCACCATCGGCTTCATGCTTTCCGTCAACGTTTGGACAACGCTTGTCGTGGTACTTGTCACGCCGCTTTCCATTTTGGTGGCGCGCTTCATCGCAAAGAAAACGTTCGCCATGTTCCGCTTACAGTCCGAAACTCGCGGCCGCCAGACGGCATTCATCAATGAGATGATCACGAACCAGAAGGTCGTGCGCGCATACGGACACGAAGACGAGAACATGGAGAAATTCGACACCATCAACGAAGAGCTGCGCCGCCACACATTAAAGGCGACATTCTTCTCCTCCATCACAAACCCCGCCACGCGCTTTGTAAACTCCGTTGTGTACGCGGCGGTCGCGCTCATCGGCGCTTTTCTGGCCGTGACCGGACAGGGCTTCACCATTGGTATGCTCTCCTGCTTTTTGAGCTACGCAAACCAGTACACGAAGCCGTTTAACGAGATTTCCGGCGTTATCACCGAGCTTCAGAACGCGCTCGCCTGCGCAGACCGCCTGCTTGAATTCCTCGACAGCGAAGAAATGTCTGCCGACCCCGAACTGCTGCCGGAGCACAGCGAGACCGCAAAAGGACAGGTCACGTTCGATAACGTTTGCTTCTCCTATACAAAAGACCGCCCGCTCATTCGCAATTTCAGCTTGGATGTACCGGCAGGCTGCCGCGTCGCCATTGTAGGCCCGACGGGCTGCGGCAAAACGACGATGATCAATCTTCTCATGCGCTTCTACGACCCGGACAGCGGCAGCATCAGCGTGGACGGCACGAATACGCAGACGATCCCGCGCCGCGCACTGCGCCGTAACTTCGGCATGGTCCTGCAGGAAACATGGCTGAAAACCGGCACTGTGCTCGATAACATCCGCATGGGCCGCCCGGACGCTTCCGAAGAAGACGTTATCGCCGCCGCAAAGGCCGCGCACGCACATAGTTTTATTGAGCAGCTGCCGAACGGCTACTATACGCAGATTGGCGAAGACGGCGGCAGCCTTTCCGCCGGACAGAAACAGCTTTTGTGCATCTCGCGCATCATGTTGACGCTGCCTCCTATGCTGATTCTGGACGAAGCGACGTCTTCCATCGATACACGTACCGAGCTGCGCATTCAGCGCGCGTTTGCCAAGCTGATGCGCGGACGCACCTCGTTCGTCGTCGCACACCGCTTGTCGACCATCAAGGAATCTGATGTTATTCTCGTCATGCGCGACGGTAACATCGTAGAGCAGGGCGACCACGAATCTCTGCTTGCGAAAAACGGCTTCTACGCCGAGCTGTACCGCAGCCAGTTTACGGATGAGGAACAGCCGGTGGGTTAACGCACAAAAATGCAGCCTTCTCTATTCGAGAGAGCTGCATTTTTTATTTTCTGCCATACCGCACAAAGCTGCGTTTTGCACTTTGTGCGGTATTTTTTGAATATCAATATAGTGGAAGTTTTAGTCAATGCGTTTGAGGAAATCAAACGGCAAAACGATTATGATAAAGATATAGGCGAACCTTGCCCGGACTGCGCATGCGCAAACTGCGTGCGGAACGCCTTCGGTGCACAGCCGTAGCGCTCCGTAAATAAGCGGTAAAACCGGCTTAAGCTGTTAAAGCCGCATGCACCGCAGATTTCAATGACGGGCATGTCTCCCTGCAAAAGCAGCTGCGCCGCCAAAGACAATCGCTTGCCGTTGATGTACTCCGTCGGCGTCATGCCGATGTAGCGGCGAAACGACCGCGTAAGGTGCTCCTGTGACATATTTGCAAGCGCCAAAAGACACGGAAGACCTGTGGTGTAATTTTCGCGCCGCTCCATTTTTTCAAGCAGCTCCGAAAACCACGCAGGCAAAATCGCTTCCGGTGCGGGTGCCGTAAGAAACAGCTGCACCAAATACGGAAACAGGCTTAAAATGTAGCGGCACGCCGTTTCGTTATCGGCAAAGCGGTTCGTGTTCAAAAGCTTTTCCTGCACATCCGTTAAGGTGTGGCCGGAAAGCACACAATGTAACGGCAGCTCCGGCGTATCGAATATGGCGCGGTCAAGCTGCAAATAATCGCACAAGCGCTCAAACACCGTGCACGGAATACCGATATCGAGCAGCTCGAAATCCGCGTTGTTGAAAAAATCATAGCGGTGCACGTCCCTCGGGCGCATCAAAACGAACGAGCCCTCGGAAAGCAGCTGCGAGCGTCCATTCACGGCGTGGATGGCCCCGCCGCGCGAGACGAGAAACAGCTCGTAAAAATCATGCGTGTGAATTTTATACGTCGCCGGCACACCGCACTGGTGCAGAACGCGCGCACCCTCACCGGTGTGCAGATTTTCTTCGGAAAAATGCAGAAGTTCAACGTCGCTCATTTCGGCGCCCCCTTTCTTCTGCTATTATAACGCGTCAAAAAAACGGAATCAAGAAATTTTAAATATAAATTGGGGAGGATAACGGTATGTTCAAGACCGATGTTCAAAAACTGCGCAATGCGTTGGAATTCACGCGCATTTACAAAGAGAACGCAAACGACATTTACCTGCGTGAAGCCGCCTGCATGGATTTTCAGCTTCGTCATATCTTAGTGCCGATGGATGAAAACGACGGCATCGCGGGCCGCTATGAGCACGACTTTGTGGGCTTTTCCTCGCAGGTCGGCGGCATTTACACGTATTACTTTAACGAGCATGAATTTTTGAACGCATACATGGCTTGTAAGCAAAACGGTGAGATTACCGCTGCGGAGGACTACGCTTTGCAGGCTGTGCAGGCCTATTGGCACGAGGAAAACACCGCGCGCAAGGTTGAATTGGAATTTTCGAAGCGCTACGGCTATGTGCCGCCGAAAGCTTTTCCCGGTGCGGGCGTGGGCAACTGCGACTGCCGCGTGGCAGGTACAAACCTCGATTTCGAAAAGCTCATCCGTCTCGGCTTTGACGGGCTCGATCAGGAGATCGACCGTGCGGCGGAAATGAACGGCGCGTCTTCGTTCTACACGGCTTTAAAGCTGTGGATTGAAAGCCTGCGCGGCGCATGCGAGCGTTACCGCGAACAGGCATTGGTGCTTGCCGAAAAAGCAGAGACCGAAGAAGCCAAAACGCGCTTTACAAAGCTTGCCGAAGCACTTTTAAACATTCAGCACAGCACACCGAAGACGTTTCTTGAGGGCGTGCAGCTGATGTGGATCTACGCTGTCAGCAGCGACATTATGAATTACAGCCGCATGGACGATTACCTTGGGCCGCTCTACGCCGCGGATATCGACGCGGGGCGTATCACGGAAGAAGAAGCCGTGCAGACCGTGCTGTATCTCTATAAGCACTTTAAAGAGATTAACAAGATCCATGACTGCCGCGTAATCATCGGTGGCGTGGGCAGAAAACACCAGAAGGAAGCCGACCGCCTCGCCATCGTCATTATGGAAGCTTCCCGCCGCTTCCGCGAGACTGTGCCGCAGCTCACCCTGCGCTATTACAGCGACATGGACGAGACCGTTTTTCGCAAGGCGATGGAAGTGAATGCGGAGGGCACCACGTTCCCGATTATTTACTCCGATGAGACGAATGTACCGGCTGTGGAAAAGGTCTTTGGCGTTTCGCATGAGGAAGCCGAGCAATATGTGCCGTTCGGCTGCGGCGAATACGTCATGGTCGGTTACAGCGTAGGCACACCGAACAACGGCATCAACGCGCTGAAAGCGCTGGAAATTGCGCTGCACAACGGCCTTGATTTCTACCAGAACGTTCCCTGCGGCGAAAAGACCGGCGACCCTGCGCAGTTTGATACCTTTGAAAAGCTGTATGACGCCGTGCTTGCACAGCTCAAGCCGACCATTGACCGCTTTGCTGTACACAAATACCTCAACTATAAAATTGCGGGCGAAAACGCGCCGTATCTGCACCTCAGCCTGCTTTTGAACGACTGCATCGCGCGCGGCAAGGCTACGTTTGAAGGCGGCGTGCGTTACCTGAATGCTTCCAGCGAAATGTTCGGCATCATCAGCTGTGCAGACAGCCTGACGGCCATTAAAACGCTCGTTTACGACGAGAAGAAGCTCACTTTGCCGGAGCTCATCGATGTGCTGGATCACGATTTTGAGGGGCACGACGATATTCGCCGCATGTGCCTTTCCGCACCGAAATACGGCAACGACGACGACACGGCTGACGACATCGCGACGCGCCTTTTCACCGATATTGCCGACCTTACCATGGCGGCGGGTAAAGCTGCGGGGCTTGACCACTACAATATTGTCAGCGTCAACAATTCCATGAGCGCAGAATGGGGCAACTTCTGTGCGGCGTCTGCCTGCGGCAGAAAGGCCGGCAGCCCCATGGCAAACGCCAACGGCGCTTCCATCGGCGCAGATAAGTGCGGCATTACGGCGCTGCTCAACTCCATGTCGAAGTTTGACAATACAAAGCACGTGGGTGTTATCAACAATGTGCGCTTCACAAAGGAGCTCTTCAAGGGCTCTATGGATAAAGTAGAAGCCGTCTTGAAGGCGTTTTACGACAACGACGGCGTGCAGACGAACCTGTGCGTCATCGGCAAGGATGACCTTGAAAACGCCATGGTGCACCCGGAAAACTACCAGAACCTCCTCGTGCGTATCGGCGGCTTCTCCGCGAGATTTGTCACACTGAATCCTGTTGTGCAGCGCGAGATTATTGAGCGTACGACCTACGGCGCGTAAGCGGAGGCCGATATGCGGGATCTTATTTTTGATATTCAACGTTTTTGCGTGTATGACGGGCCGGGCATTCGCACCACCGTGTTTTTCAAAGGGTGCAACATGCACTGTGCGTGGTGCCACAATCCGGAAAGCTTTTCAACCGATGCCGAGCTCTTGTTTCGCCACGAAAAATGCACGTCCTGCGGGGCATGCACTGCGGTATGTCCGAACGGAGCGCATGAAATAAAAGCAGACGGCACACATGTTTTTGACCGTGCAAAATGCGCGGCGTGCGGCAAATGTGCCGAAGTATGTCCGAACGATGTCCTGGAGCTTTCCGGGCGCGAAATGACGGTGGAAGCCGTGATGAAGCAGATCGACAAGGACGCAAAATATTACCGCTCGTCAAAAGGCGGCGTCACCTTTTCGGGCGGCGAGGCTTCTTTGCACTTTGAACTCCTGAAAAAGCTGCTTACAGCCTGCCGCGAAAAAGGGTACCACACCGCGCTGGAGACAAACGGTTTGATCTCTGCCGCACATTTAAAAGAACTGATACCGCTCACCGATCTTTTTCTGTTCGATTTTAAGCACAGCGACCCCGATGCCCTCAAAAAATGGGCAGGCGCGCCGCTTGCGCCGATCCTCGAGTCCCTGGCAGCCCTTGAGGACGCGCATGCGCATGTGTGGTTGCGCTGCCCGGTCATTCCGGGCGTGAACGACACAGACGCGCACTTTGAGGCGATTTGTGCGCTCAAGCATCAATATACCTGTATTGAAAAGGCCGAGATCATGGCATACCATGACATCGGCAAAACGAAATGGGACGCGCTGGGGATACCGTATTCGCTCGCCGCGCTGAAGACCGTTTCGCCGGAACAGAAACATATTTGGGAGACTAAAATAGCCGATTAGCGGCACTTTTGGGGATAAGAGAGGGAACGCTTCGTTCCCTCTCTTTGCTTTATCTCCCACATTTTTTCTAAACATTTGACAGATTTCCCGGAATATTGTATGCTATGGAAAACACCGCAAATTTTCCCTGCGGGACCACAAACATTAGGAGGTCACTTATGTTTTGTATATACTGCGGCGCCACCTTGCCGGAGGGCGCGAAAAAATGCGCGCTCTGCGGCAACCCCGTTTTGCGCCCGCCGGAAGCCACTGCACAACCCGTAAGCGAACCGGAGTCGGAATCTGCCCCCGCACCGGAAACGCCCACGGAGCCTGCCGTGGAAGACATCTCCTCAAATTCGACAGAGAGCCTCTCCGAAGCGGAACCGACACCCGAAGCTGAAGATACCCCTTCAAACAGTCCGGACGGCGAAGATATTTACAGCCATTCCCCGACGGACTTCACGGAGGATATTTCCTCCGGCGATGCGCTCGGCGACAAACCCGAAGACATGGAGCACGAGGGCACATTCACCGTTTCCCCCACCCCGGAGGAAATTTCGGGACCGGAGCCGCGCGTGCAACCCATGGAATATACGTATAACGACGGCTACGCCTACGAGGAATACGACGAAAAGCCGAAGAAAAAGCGTTCTTTTAAATGGCTTTTCATCGTGCTTCCCATTCTCATCGCCATCGGCGCTACAATCGGCGGCATTTTCTGGTGGTACAATGCACCCATGCAAAAGCTCACCCGCGCGCTTGACGCTTACGATTATTCCGCTGCGGCGCAGGTACTTCCCACGCTTTCAAAGGACGAACTCGCTTCGGTCTCCGACCAAATGCAGGAATATGCCCAGACGGTCATCGACCGATACAATAAAAACGAAGCGAACTACGACAGCTCCTATGAGCTGCTCGACCGCCTGCAAAAGCTGTTCCCGAACATCGGTCTCGACGATCAGCTCGACGGCATTCAATCGCTGAAAGACTCCAAAGAGGCCTACAAAAACGGCAAAAGCCTGCAGGCACAGGGCGAAGACGGCCGCGCCATTACGGAATATCAGAAGGTCATTCACGCCGATGTGAACCACGACGACGCGCAGACGCAAATTCAAAACATCCGCACCGCGTACAAAGAAAAAGTGTTAAGCGATGCGCAGAGCCGCGCGGACGAGAAAGATTTCCTCGGTGCCGAAGCCATTTTGATGAACAGCGCCGATATCCTCGGCGATGATAAAGACATCCAGGCTAAGCTGGAAGAGATTAAGGACGCAGAGCTCAACAACTACGTGGAAACGCTGCTCAGCACCGCCAAAACGCTCGCGGATGACGGCGACCTGCCCGGCGCTGTTAACGTGCTGCAGGACGCCACACGCAACGACAAGCGCATCGACGCGCAGATTGCCACCTACAAAAACCAGTATAAGCAAAAAGTTCTCGATGCTGCCGCAAAGCAGGCCGGTGAAAGCCGCTATTATGACGCGGTGGAAACGCTGCAAAACGCCGATGACATCCTCTCCGGCGACAACGACATTGCGGCAAAAATCGAAGAATACAGGGCGCTTTACCCCGTTTCGCTGACAGATCTTTCTCCAAGCGGCGGCGAAGATTGCAGCCAGAACTGGACAGCCTATGACGCAAACGGCAATGCGTACAGCAACGGCCTTAACTTCTCGCTGTACCCTGTCATCGCAAAAACCGTCTACACCGAATACGCCCCGAACGGACAATATAAGCGCCTGACGGGAACATGGGTCGTGGAGGGCGATACCTCCGATGATTTTATCGGCACGGTTCGCATTTATGTGGACGGCAATTTGCAGTATGAAGTTTCCTCGCTCACGGTGAACAGCCCCGCAAGCGCACTGAGCCTGAGCATTTCCGACGCTTCCACCGTTCGCATTGAAGTGAAGGGCGAGTTCGCCTCGCTGCGTGCCGTCGGTTATCTGTACCTTGCAGATGCGAAATTTGAAAACTAAACCGCTATAAAAAGAGATACCGCACAGGGTAAACTCACCTTGTGCGGTATTCTTTTGCGCAAAGCCTGCCGTGCGGTCTATGCGCGTGCAGCTGATCCTTCCACAATACAGAAAAACTCTGTGGAAAACACAACGCGCATAAGAAACGGGATGTCCCTTTTTGGGGGACATCCCGTCTTACTTTGGCTTACGCCTTATGCTTTTGTTCCATCACGCGTTTGCTGCGTTCTCGTCTTCGTCGTTTTCGTCCTTCCTCTTTTTGCAGAGGACCATAACAACGACCTGTACCAGCGCGATTACAACATGGAGGATTGTCCACTTGTCGACGAAGATCATCGGCAGGGTCATGTCTTCGGTGAAGATGAAGACGATGATGGCAATCAGAGCCGGGATGATGCTGATGAGTCTCCAAAGGCCCTTCTTGTTCTTTTCGTACTCCATAACCTCTTTGCCGTTCTCATCGAGAACCACGTTGCCGTCTTCGTCTTCCAACGCCTTCTTTTTCTTGCCGATATAGCCGATGAGAAGGAGGATGGAAAGGAGGGTCGTCACGATGGTGAGGATCAGGTTGATGAGTGCCCAAGCGCCCGTGCCGAGACCTGCGAGCGGCGTTGCGTTATCTGCGATATCTTCACCGTTTGCAAGCGGTGTTTCGTTATCGTTGATCGTTTCGCCTATTTCGCCGTCATTATTGCCATCGCCTTTTCCGCCGTTATCGCTCGGCGTTGTGGAAGGGGTGGCAGGGGGGTTTGGGGGGGGGGGTGGGGGAGCCGGCGGAAGAGGCGGGCCGAGGCACCGGTTTCGCCATAAACCAGGGCCGGGCGCACGATTTGCCATTCGAGTGCCAGGTCGCGCAGGAAATCGTCGGCGGCGCGCTTGCTGGCGAGGAAGGGCACATCGCCCAGAGCGGCACCCTGCGCCGAAATCTGCACGACGCGGCGCACCTCGGCAGCGGCACAGGCCTTGAAGAATTCCTGCGGGCCACGTGTGTGCAGGGCCGCAAAGGTCTGCCCGCCCTGTTCGCGCAGAATGCCGACGGCGTTGATCGCTGCGTCGCAGCCGCGCAGAGCCTGTTGCCAGGCGGCAGGGGCGGGGCGGGTGAAGTCGATGGCGACTTCGTCGTCAGTCCCCGGCTGGCGCACGCCGCGCAATATGCAGTGACCGGCAGCGGTTAACGCTTGGCAGAGTGCGTTGCCGATGAAGCCGTTGGCACCGGCGATCAGGATGCGCATGACGTCGTTTTCCCGTCGTTGTCTCCGCTGGTGAGCCGTTGCGACGGCGCGACCGGGGTTGGGATGTATTTCCAGATGCGGCGCGAGAGCAGACCGACGGCGGCGAGAACGCCGATCAGGCTGAGCCGGAAGGCGTCGCGCAACGCGCTGGACAGATCTCCGCCAGTGTTGCCGATGAAGAGGACGAGCAACAGTGGTAGTCCAAGCAGCAGGATGGCACTGCTGCGCCACCAGAAATCGGCGCGCCCGGTGGTGCCGCAGAGGTCGGTCAGAATGCCGGTCAGCGCGGTTTTCAGGTAGCGCGCGGTGAGACCGCCGGCGAGCAGGGCAATGGCTACTTGCAGCAGGAAGATTTGTGTCGTGTTCATGATGTTTCCAATTTACGATTATTTCTGTAAATACTGAAATAACTGTGTCGAAAAAACGGGCCGTAACGGCCCGCGCCGGAAGCAATGCCTTATTCGTTCTTGCTGTCCTTGCGGAAAGTCTGGCTGAGTCTGGCACCGAGACCGAGCATTTTCATCAGCGTTTCCGGCTTCAGGCGCAGCATTTCGTCCGACCAGGTAGTGAGAATCTGGATGAACTCCAGTGTCTCGCGGATGCGCTGCTGCGTGCCCTCGTCCTCGGCGGTCAGTTCCGGGTTGTCGAGAAAGCCTTTGAGGACATCGATGGTTGGGTCAATCTCGCGCTGTCGACGGCCTTCGACGATCAGCCGGAACAATTCCCAGACATCGCTCGACGTCTCGAAATGGTCGCGCCGGTCGCCTTTGAGGTGGATGACGCGAACCAGTTTCCACGACAGCAATTCCTTGATGCTGGTGCTGACATTGGAACGGGCAACGCCCAGCGTGTTGGCGATTTCCTCGGCTTCCAGCGGTCGCGCGGCCAGGTAGAGCAGAGCGTGGATTTGCGCGACGGTGCGGTTGACGCCCCAGCGTGAGCCCATTTCGCCCCAGTGGAGGATGAATCGTTCGGAGATCGGTTTGAGTTCCATGTGCTCGACTCTATTGCTGTCTGATATTTCTGTCAAGACAGAATTAAATGAAATGTATATGGCGTTTTTGTGAATGCCGTTGTGTTAACATGCGCGACCGGGGCGTCAATGCTGTATGGGTGCCCTGAGGCGAGGAAAAATGGCTTGCGGTCGGGAATGTCCGGCAGCGGTGGCGGTGGAAAACGAGAGGACGGGCAATGTGGTTGGGGATCATCATTGGGCTGGCTCTGGGTGCGGCTTTCGGAAACTTTGCTGGAGCGATGGTTCTGGCCGCGATCGGTGGCATCATCGGCGCCAGCGTAAGCAGAAAGAACGGGCATGCAGACAGCGGATCGGTGGCTGTGCAGGCCCGGATCGACGATCTACAGGAGCGGCTGAGCGAGGCCGTTCAGCGCATCGAGCAGCTTGAACGGCGCCTGAAAGCGGGTGAGGGGGCGTTTGTCCCGCCGTCGCTGGCCTCCGATCCTCCGGAAATGGAGGTGATCTTGCCGTTGGCCACCGGGGCGGTCTGGGAAGATGTCCTGACCCGCCAGGTGGTGGTTGTCGAAGGTTTTGAGGAGAATACCCCGGTGTCGCCGCCGGCGGTGCCAATGACACCAATGGCCGAGCCGCCGGAACGGGTCATGGCTCAGGCAGCCCAGCCTGCCGCCGCAGTGGAGGAAGCCGAATCCGCCCCCCTGCCTTCCTGGCAGCAAGCCCGCCAGGATACGGCCCGACGTACTGTCGACATGGCGGTTGATACCGAACCGACCTGGATTTCCCGGTTTATCGCCCGCTGGGTCATGGGCGGCAATCCCATCGTCAAGGTCGGGGTGCTGATCCTCTTTCTTGGTCTGGCTTTTCTGCTGCGTTACGTGGCTGAAAATACCGAAGTGCCGATTGGTCTGCGTTATGCCGGCGTGGCGCTGGCCGGTATCGGTCTGTTGCTCTTCGGCTGGCGCTGGCGCAACCGGAGCGACAGTTACGGCCTGATCCTGCAAGGGGCGGGGATCGGCGTGCTTTACCTGACCACGCTGGCCGGGATGAAACTGCATCCCCTGATTCCTCCGGCCTTCGGCTTCGCCATCCTGATCGGGGTGGCGGGATCGGCTGTTCTGCTGGCTCTGTTGCAGGATTCGCTGGCGCTCGCCGCCATCGCTGCGCTGGGCGGTTTTGCTGCGCCGGTGCTGGCTTCTACCGGCAGCGCCAATCATCTTTTCTTTTTTACCTACCTGACCTTGATCAATCTTGGCATCGTTGCCATTGCCTGGTTCAAGGCATGGCGCTTGCTGAATGTCATTGGCTTCGTCTGTTCCATCACCCTCGCTGGTGCCTGGGGCAGCAAATATTACCAAGCACCGCTGTTTGGCATTGCCGAGCCTTTCCTTGTGCTGCTCTTTGTACTCTACGTGCTGGTTGCCTTTCTCTTTGCCCGGCGTACGTTGGCAGACGCTGAATTGGCTGCCGATGGAGAAAACATGGGCGGTTTCGGGACGGCGCCGGTGCAAGTCAATTATGTCGACGCCTCGCTGGTTTTTGGTGTGCCGATGTCGACCTTCGGCCTGCAATACATGCTGGTACGCCACTTCGAGTATGGCGCAGCATTCAGCGCGCTGGCCTTCGGGCTGGTGTACATCATTCTGGGTTACGCGCTGTTCCGCAACAGCGGTAAACGCTATGCGCTGTTGAGTGAGACCATGGTTGCGCTCGCCGTCATTTTCGGCAGCCTGGCCATCCCGCTTGGGCTGGAAGGAGAATGGACTTCGGCAGCCTGGGCGGTCGAGGCGGCGGGTATTTATTGGGTTGGAGTGCGCCAGAACAGGTTGCCGGGGCGTGTGTTCGCCTTGCTGCTGATGTTCGGGGCGAGCGTGTATTTCGCACTGGATCTGCGGCCCGGTTCGGGGATGCATGCCATTGAAGGTTCGTGGCTGGGCTGTCTGCTGCTGATACTGTCTGCCGCATGGATCTACCGGCTGATGCGTACCGCGCCGGAGGGCTGTTTGCATGCCGACGAAGCAACGGTACGGCCCTGGGTGATCGGGGCCAGTTGTCTTTTCCTTGCGCTGCTGCCTTTCCTGCTCTGCTCCATCGATTGGGCAAGTGCCGCGTTGACGCTTGTCGGCCTGCTCGTTCTGGTCGGTGCCGGACGTTTGTCGGAGCGCATCCTGATCTTCTTTGGCTGTTGCTATCAACTGCTTGGCGGCCTGTTGTATGGGAACGAGCGTGGGCTGTCCGGCGTTCCGGCTTTGCTCGATGCGCCGGCCTTCTTGCATCAGGGTTTCTGGATTCCCGTGCTGATCGCGCTGTCCGCCTTCGTCAGCGCCCGTCTGCTGGCGCGGCGGGAGGATGATTCTTCGGTCGCACTGGGCGCCTTGGCCCTGCTCTGGTCTGCGGTGTGGTGGGCGCTGGCATGGCTTGCCGAGTGCGAGCGCCTGCTCGTGACGGCTGATCTCGTCGCTGTGGCGCTGCTGGCGGTGACGCTTGCGACTGCCTTTTGCTGGTACTGGCTGGCGCGCCGTCTCGACTGGCGGCAACTCGGTCAGGCCACGCTTGCCTATCTGCCCGTGCTGGCAGTGCTTTTCGTCATCCAGATGCAGGGCGAGCATGGTCATCCGCTGTTTGGGTGGGGCGCATTGCTCTGGCCGCTGGCGCTGGCTTTGCACGTGTTCCTGGTGCGTGAGCAGAAAGACTGGTTCGGCATTTTCACGCATCGGATGCTTCATGTCGCAGGTGCCTGGTTGTTTTTGCTGGTTGCCATGTTCGAGATTCACTGGCACCTCAGCGGATGGGGGGATCCGGGAGGTGCCTGGCCGATGCTCGGCTGGTTGCTTGCGCCGCTTGCCTTCCTGGGATGCTTGAGCAGCCGCAGGCTGGCTGAAAAATGGCCGTTGCGGGAATACCGCGAGGTTTATGCCGTGGGTGCAGCATTGCCGGTGGTTGTTTTTCTGCTGGGCTGGACGTGGCTGGGCAGCCTGCTGGATGGGGGCGCAGCGCCTCTGCCTTATCTGCCCTTGCTCAATCCGGTCGACATGGGTCAGATCGGTGTGTTGCTTGCTGTCGCCTTGTGGTGGCGCTCGCTCGGTGAACACCCGCTGGTCCGCAATCGCTTGCCCCTGTTGGCGGCTGTGCTCGGCGTGACGGGCTTGGTCGTGATCAGCAGCATGGTCTTGCGCGCTTGTCACCAGTGGGGGGGCGTGCCTTGGGCCATGCATGCGCTGCGCGCTTCGCTGCTCGCCCAGAGCGCCTTGTCCATCGTTTGGAGCGCGCTTGCCATCAGCCTGATGCTGTTGGGCAACCGGATTGCTGTGCGTCCGATCTGGCTGGCGGGGGCTGCGCTGGTGGCCGTTGTCGTCTGCAAGCTGTTCTTGGTGGAGTTGGCTGCGAAGGGCAGCCTTGAGCGCATCGTTTCCTTTATCGCCGTCGGCATGTTGCTGCTGGTGGTCGGTTATTTTGCACCTTTGCCGCCGAGGCGGGATGATGCAGCGGAATCTTTGCCGGACGAAGAGAGGAGGGCGGTGTGACCAAGCCGTTCGTTCTCGCGCTGGTTCTGGCCATGGGGCTGGGGCATGTTGTGCCGGTTCGGGCCGATGCGCCGCTGCGACCGGCGAGTTTCCGGCATCAGGCCGCCATCACCACGGGCAGTGGCGGCCCCTTTCATCGTTTGTCCCTGCCGTTCGAGGTCTATCAGGGCGTACGGCACCCGGATCTTGGCGATTTGCGGGTTTTCAATGGGCGTGGCGAAATGCTTCCCTACACGTTGTTGCGAACGGAGTCGCAGATCCAGTCGCGGGAACACGAGCATGCCGTGCCGTTCTTTCCCCTGCCGGCGGTTCCGGCAGCGACCGATGCGGTACGCCCGCTTGCGGTAACGGTTCGACAGGCAGGTGACGGCACGCTGGTGGCGGTTCAGGTGCCCGTAGCCGGCAAGGCCGCTGGGACGGTTCGCGGTATCGTGATTGATGCCAGCAAGCTGCGCGACAAGGCGGTTCGTTCGCTGCGCTTGAATGTCGAGCCGGGTTCCGTGCCATTTCATTCCTACGTGCTTGAAAGCAGTGACGATCTGCGGCACTGGCGTGTGCTGAAAGGGGATGCCCAGTTGGTGCACCTGAATCACGAGGGGCACCAGATCGTCGATGCGCGAAGCACCTGGCATGGCGATGCTGACCGCTATCTGCGCCTGCTATGGAACGACCCATTGCTGGCCCCGGCGATTCGCGCGGTTCATCTGGGCGTTGTCGAAACTACGTCGGGCAGGCCTGTGGAAATCTGGTCATCTCCCCTGCTGCCCGAAGTGGCTGGGAACAATGTGTACGATTACCTGCTGCCCGGACACCTGCCGCTCGAGAAATTGAGCATCGATCTGCCGCAGATCAATACGCTGGCTCCGGTCGATATTCAGCGTTTGCTTCCCGCGCGTACGCGACGCGCCCACCGGCATCGCGGCGAAGCCCATTGGGAGACGTTATCGCGTTCGGTAGTCTATCGTCTGCAATCGCCCCTGGGTGAGATACGTTCGCCGGACATTGCACTTTTTCGCGCTCCCGAAGCGCGCCTGCGCTTGGTCACCGATGCGCGGGCAGGGGGAATGGGCTCAGGATCGCCGGTCTTGCGGGTCGGTTTTGTGCCGCACGTCCTGGTGTTTCTGGCGCGCGGCGAGGGGCCGTACGTACTTGCCTGGGGGGCGGATGCCGTTGCTTCCGGTGCATTGCCGGCTGCCATGCTGCTCCCCGGTTACGAAGGTGTCCACAAGCTGACGGCAAGCGCCGCGACGCTGGTTGTCGCGGCGAAACTGCCGGCAACGACCGCCCGGGCCGAGAAAAAAGAGCCGGTTGAGGCTGCTCAGGTGTCGTCGAAATGGATGCTTTGGGGCGTCATGCTTTTGGGCCTGCTGGTACTCGGCGGCATGGCGCGTGCTCTGCTCGGGCAGTTGCGTCAGGGAACCGGATCCGGAGAGTGAATGCAATAACGCGCAGAGTAAAAAGCAATCAGGCCAATCCGAAAGATTGGCCTGATTGCTTGATTCGATTGGTCGGGGCGGCGGGATTCGAACTCGCGACCCCTTGCACCCCATGCAAGTGCGCTACCAGGCTGCGCTACGCCCCGACACAAGCGCGAGATTATAGCGTAGTTTGCAAAAATCAAACAGTGAGTAACTGGATGATCGCCTGCAATTCGCCGCGCAGATCGAGCTTCGCCGCGCTTGCCGCCGGCTTGATTACCGGGGCGCTGGCTTCCGGGCCGAGTTCGTCCAGGCGGTTGCGCGCGCCGTGGATGGTGAAACCTTCGTTGTAGAGGAGTTCGCGGATGCGGCGCACGAGCAGCACTTCGTGGTGCTGGTAATAACGCCGGTTGCCGCGCCTCTTGACGGGCTTGAGCTGGTTGAATTCCTGCTCCCAGTAGCGCAGCACGTGCGGCTTGACGCCGCACAACTCGCTGACCTCGCCGATGGTGAAGTAACGCTTGGCGGGGATGGGCGGCAGTTCCTCGCTGCCCGGCGACTTAGGCGGGGTGTCCATCAAAAGAGAGTTCGACATCGGACTTCAGTTTCTGGCTGGCGTGGAAGGTGACGACCCGGCGCGCGGTGATGGGGATTTCCTCGCCGGTCTTGGGGTTGCGGCCGGGGCGCTGCGGCTTGTCGCGCAACTGGAAGTTGCCGAAGCCGGAAAGCTTGACGCTGTCGCCCATTTCCAGCGCATCGCGGATTTCGTCGAAAAAAGCCTCCACCATATCCTTGGCCTCACGTTTGTTGAGGCCCACTTTCTCGAACAGGAGGTCGGCAAGCTCGGCTTTGGTCAGGGTCATTTTTGCTTGAATCTTTCCGCTTGAAATTTTCTTTACGCCCGCATCTGGGCGGCAAATCCGTTTTCCAGTTCAGAGGCGATATATTGCAGCGCAGCATCGACTTCCGAATCTAGCAAAGTGCGTTGAGTATCTTGCATAACTACCCGTAAAGCAAGGCTTTTCTTGTTTTCCGGAATGCCCTTGCCGGTGTAAACATCGAACAGATGGATGCCGGTGACGAGGGGGGGAAGCCGGGTTTGCAGACCGTCCAGAATGGCTTGCCATTGGACTTCCTGCCCGACGATCACGGCGAGGTCGCGGGTGACTGCCGGGAACCGGGAAAACTCGGCGAAGGCCGGCACGTTCTGCGCCTTCAGCACCGAGAAATCCACCTCGAACAGCACCGGCGCGGCGGGCAGATCGTATTTCTGCACCCATTGCGGATGCAGTTCGCCCAGGCAGCCGATGTCCGCGCCCCGGTACAGGATGCGCGCCGCGCGGCCGGGATGGAGGGCGGGCTGGGCGGTTTTCTCGAAGCGCAGGCTGGCGGCGGGGAAGAGCGCTTCCAGATCGCCCTTGAGATCGTAGAAATCGACGTTGCGCTTGCTTGCCGCCCAGGTTTCCGGCAGCGCCGGGCCAAAGGCCAGCGCGGCCAGATGCCAGGGTTGCCGGTAGCCGGCGACCGGCTGATCCGGGTCGCCGCTGCGGGCGAACACGCGCCCCAGCTCGAACAGGCGGACGCGGCTTTGCTGGCGCTTGAGGTTGGTGGCGAGGTTGTCGATCAGACCGCCGAACAGGGTGGAGCGCATCACCGCCATCTGGCTGGCGATGGGGTTGGCGAGGCGGATCAGTTCGTTTTCCGCGCTCTTGCCGGCGAAATCGGCTTCCCAGGCGGTGTCGACGAAGGCGAAGTTGATGACTTCCTGATAGCCGCGGTCGGCCAGGAATTGCCGGATGCGCGAGGCCGGGCGCTCGGTTTCCGGCTGACGCAGCATCTGCATGGCCGCTTGCGGGGCCACCGCCGGGATGTTGTCGTAGCCGACCAGACGGGCGATTTCCTCAATCAGGTCTTCTTCGATTTCCATGTCGAAGCGCCAGGAGGGCGGCGTGACGAGGAATTCGTCGCCTTCCTGCGTGAATTGCAGGGCCAGACCGGAAAGGATGCCGGCCACCCGCGCGCTGTCGAGCGGCAGGCCGAGCACCTTGGCGGCGCGCGCGGTGCGCAGGCGCACGGGGGAGCGCTCGGGCAGAGCGTTTTGGGCAACTTCCACCGGGCCGGCGCTGCCGCCGCAGATGTCCAGAATGAGTTGCGTGGCGCGCTCAATGGCGGCCTGGGTTGCGCCGAAATCCACGCCGCGCTCGAAGCGGTGTGAAGCGTCCGAAGCAAAGTTGTAGCGGCGGGCACGTCCGGCGATGGCGGCGGGGGCGAAAAAGGCGGACTCAAGGAACAGATTGCGCGTATCGAGCGTGATGCCGCTTTCTTCGCCGCCCATGACGCCCGCCAGCGCCAGCGGTTTTTCGCTGTCGGCGATCAGCAGCACGTCCGGGGACAGGGCGATTTCCTGGCCGTTGAGCAGCAGCAAACGCTCGTCGGCCTTCGCCATGCGCACTTCGATGGCCCCGGCGAGTTTGGCGTTGTCGAAGGCGTGCAGGGGCTGGCCGAGTTCGAGCATGACGTAGTTGGTGATGTCGACCAGGGCGGAAATCGAGCGCAGGCCGCTGCGCTCCAGATGGCGGCGCATCCATTCCGGCGTCGCGGCGCGGGCGTTCACGTCCTTGATGATGCGTCCGCAATAGAGCGGGCAGGCAGCGCCGGCCTTGAGCGCAATGGCGCGGGTGCCCTCGACGGCAGCGGGCACTGCGGCGATTTGCGGCAGATGGGCCGTGGCCCCGGTAATTGCACCGACTTCGCGGGCAATGCCTTTGAGCGACAGGCAGTCGGCGCGGTTGGGGGTGAGCTTGATTTCGAATACGGTATCGTCGAGCGCGAGGTAGTCGCGGATGCCGGTGCCGACCGGCGCGTCGGCGGGCAGGATCAAGAGGCCGGAAGCGTCTTCGGCCAAGCCGAGTTCCTTGGCCGAGCACAGCATGCCGGAGGATTCGACGCCGCGCACCTTGGCGACCTTGATCCTGAAATCGCCCGGCAGTTTGGCTCCCGGCAGCGCGCACGGCACTTTCAGGCCGGCGGCGACGTTGGGCGCGCCGCACACGATCTGCTGCGGCGTACCCGTTCCACTCATTGGCCCAATATCGACCTGGCATACGTTGAGGCGGTCGGCGTCCGGGTGTTTGCTGACGGACAAGACCTGCGCCACGACGACGCTGGTGAAGGGCGGCGCAACCGGGGCCATGTCCTCGACTTCGAGGCCGGCCATGGTCAGGCTGTGGGAGAGCGCGGCGCTGTCGAGCGCGGGATTGACGAAGCTACGCAACCAGGATTCAGAGAATTTCATGGCAGTCTCGCGAAAATGAGGGCGGTGGGGGCTGTGGGGTAATCAGGCGAACTGGCGCAGGAAGCGCAAGTCGCCTTCAAAGAACAGGCGCAGGTCATTGACGCCGTAGCGCAGCATGGTCAGGCGGTCGGGGCCGAAGCCGAAGGCGAAGCCGGTGTATTTTTCCGGGTCGATGCCGGCGTGGCGCAGCACGTTTGGATGCACCATGCCGCAGCCGGCGATTTCCAGCCAGCGGCCTTTCAGCGCGCCGCTCATGAAGGCGACGTCGATTTCCGCCGAAGGCTCGGTGAAGGGGAAGAAGGAAGGGCGGAAGCGCACCGTGAGTTCATCCGTCTCGAAAAAGCTTTTCAGGAAATCGGCAATGACGCCCTTGAGGTCGGCGAAGGAGACGTTCTCGCCGACCCACAGCCCTTCCACCTGGTGAAACATCGGCGAGTGGGTGGCGTCCGAATCGACGCGATAAACGCGCCCCGGCGCGATGATGCGGATTTCCGGCAGCGTTTCCAGATGGCCGAAACGGGCGACGTGCGCCTGCATGTAGCGGGCCTGGATGGGGCTGGTGTGGGTGCGCAGCAGCACTTTTTCGGCAAGCGAGCCGTCCGGGTCGTTGAGATAAAACGTGTCGTGCATGGAACGCGCCGGGTGATCCTCCGGCGTGTTCAGGGCGGTGAAGTTGAAGAAATCCTCCTCGATTTCCGGGCCGTCGGCGACGGCGAAACCGATCGAGGCAAACAGGGTTTCGATGCGTTCCAGCGTGCGCGTCACCGGATGCAGGCCGCCGCGCATTTCGCTGCGTCCGGGCAGGCTGACGTCCAGCGCCTCCTCGGCCAGACGGGCCGCCAGCGCATGCTGGCGGATGCTCTCGCGGCGGGCGTTGAGGGCTTCTTCGACGGCGTTCTTGGCCAAGTTGATGGCAGCGCCGGCCGTTTTCTTTTCTTCCGGCGGGAGTTTCCCCAGGCCCTTGAGCAATTCGGTGATCTGGCCGCTCTTGCCGAGGAAGCGGGCCTTGGCCTGCTCCAGGGCGTCCGGGTCGGAAATGGCGGCGAAGGCGGCGCGTGCCTCATTGACGATTTGATCGAGCTTGTCCATGGGAAGTCCAGGGTGGGAATTAAACAAAACAAACGAAAAACAAAATAAACAAAAAAGGAGGCTCGCGCCTCCTTTTGCTACTTGAGCCAGAACTCAGGCGCCGAGCTTGGCCTTGGCCTGGGCGGCCAGGGCAGCGAATGCCGGCTGGTCGAAAACGGCCAGATCGGCCAGCACCTTGCGGTCGACTTCGATGTTGGCCTTCTTCAGGCCGTTCATCAGGGTGCTGTACTTCATGCCCAGTTCGCGGGCGGCGGCGTTGATACGGACGATCCACAGGGAACGGAACTGGCGCTTGCGCTGACGGCGGTCGCGGTACTGGTACTGACCGGCCTTCATCACCGCCTGTTTGGCGACGCGATAGACGTTCTTGCGGCGGCCGCGATAACCCTTGGCCTGGGCGAGAACCTTCTTGTGACGGGCGCGAGCGGTTACACCACGTTTAACTCGGGACATGTGTTATCTCCTTACGCGTAGGGCAGCATGGCGCGGACGGACGCGACGTCGCGCTCGTTCACGGCGGCGGCACCGCGCAGGTGACGCTTAACTTTGGTGGTCTTCTTGGTCAGGATGTGACGCTTGAAGGCTTGGCCGCGCTTGACGGTGCCGCCGGCGCGAATCGAGAAGCGCTTTTTGGCGCCGCTCTTGGTCTTCATCTTGGGCATTTGATGCTCCTTAATGACATGCCGTCAGGTGGTTTTCGACGAAAACGCTTGCTCTACCCGAAAGCACTTATTTATAAAAACTGCCTACTGCTCTTACTGCTTGGTCTTCTTGGCCGGCGCGACGATCATGATCATCTGCCGTCCTTCCATCTTGGGCATCTGCTCGACCTGACCGACGGTCTCCAGATCCGCCTTGATCCGTTCCAGCTGGCGCATGCCGAACTCCTGGTGGGCCATTTCGCGGCCCCGGAAGCGCAGGGTGACCTTGACCTTGTCGCCTTCTTCCAGGAAGCGCGTCATGTTGCGCAGCTTGATCTGGTAATCGTTTTCGTCGGTACCCGGGCGCAGCTTGACTTCCTTCACCTGCACCTGTTTCTGCTTCAGCTTGGCTTCGTGGGCGCGCTTCTGCTCCTGGTATTTGAATTTGCCGTAATCCATGATGCGGCAAACCGGCGGCTTCGCCGTGGGGGCGATCTCGACCAGATCGACACCGGCTTCCTCAGCCATCTGCAATGCCGCGCGCAGATTGACGATGCCAAGCTGTTCCCCGTCCAAACCCTGGAGACGAATCTCCGCTACCGTTATCTCATCGTTGATACGATGGGCCTTGTTCTGAGCTATGGTAAAACCCCCGAAATATCAATAAGTTAAGCCGTGCCACTCCGTGAAGCGACTTCACCTTGAAGTCGTTCGATCAGCGCCTCGACCGTCATCTGGCCGAGATCCTGACCTCCACGTGTACGCACGGCTACCAGTCCGTCCGCCTTTTCCTTGTCGCCCACAACGAGCTGATAAGGCAGCCGGTTCAAGCTATGTGCGCGGATTTTATAGGTAATTTTCTCGTTGCGCAAATCCGCCTCGGCGCGGAAGCCCGCCTGGTGCAGCTTTTGCGCCACAGCGGCGGCGTAGTCGGCCTGCTTTTCCGAAATGTTGAGCACCACGGCCTGCACCGGGGCCAGCCACAGCGGCAGCGCGCCGGCGAAGTTTTCGATCAGGATACCGATGAAGCGTTCCAGCGAGCCGAGAATGGCGCGGTGCAGCATCACCGGCACCTTGCGCTCGTCGTTACCGGCGACGTATTCCGCGCCGAGCCGGCCGGGCATGGAAAAATCGACCTGCATGGTGCCGCACTGCCAGGAGCGGCCAATGGCGTCCTTGATGTGGAATTCGATCTTCGGCCCGTAGAACGCGCCTTCGCCCGGCAGTTCTTCCCAGGCCAGGCCGGAAGCGCGCAGGCCGGCGCGCAGCGCGTCTTCCGCCTTGTCCCAGACTGCGTCCGACCCGACCCGACCTGCCGGGCGCAGGGCCAGCTTGACGGCGACCTCGGTGAAGCCGAAATCGGCATAGACCTTCTTGACCAGCGCGTTGAAGGCAGTGACTTCGGCTTCGATCTGATCCTCGGTGCAGAAGATGTGACCGTCGTCCTGGACGAAACCGCGCACGCGCATCAGGCCGTGCAGCGCGCCGGTCGGCTCGTTGCGGTGGCAGGAGCCGAATTCGCCGTAGCGCAGCGGCAGCTCGCGGTAGGAGCGCAGATCGGAATTGAACACCTGGACGTGGCCGGGGCAGTTCATCGGCTTCACCGCGTAGTCGCGGTTTTCCGACGCCGTGGTGAACATGTTGTCCTTGTAGTGCTCCCAGTGGCCGGATTTTTCCCACAGCGTCTTGTCGAGGATCTGCGGGCAGCGGATTTCCTGATAGCCGTTGTCGCGGTAAACGCGCCGCATGTAGCTCTCGATCTCCTGCCAGACCGCCCAGCCTTTCGGGTGCCAGAACACCAGACCGGGCGCTTCGTCCTGCATGTGGAACAGGTCGAACTGCTTGCCCAGGCGGCGGTGGTCGCGCTTCTCGGCTTCTTCCAGCATGTGCAGGTAGGCGTCGAGGTCTTCCTTCTTGGCCCAGGCGGTGCCGTAGATGCGCTGCAACTGCTCGTTGCGGTGGTCGCCGCGCCAGTAGGCGCCGGCCACCTTCATCAGCTTGAACACCTTGAGCTTGCCGGTCGACGGGACGTGCGGGCCGCGGCAGAGGTCGATGAAATCGCCTTCGCGGTAGAGCGACACCTGCTGGTCGGCGGGAATTGCGGCGATCAGTTCGGCCTTGTATTTTTCGCCCATGCCGAGGAAGAACTTGACGGCTTCGTCGCGTTCCCAGACTTCGCGCGCGACCGGAATGTCCTTTTTCGCCAGTTCGGCCATGCGTTTTTCGATGGCGGCGAGGTCTTCCGGGGTGAACGGGCGCTTGTAGGCGAAATCGTAGTAGAAGCCGTTGTCGATCACCGGGCCGATGGTGACTTGCGCTTCCGGGAACAGTTCCTTCACCGCGTAGGCCAGCAAGTGCGCGGTGGAGTGGCGGATGATTTCCAGGCCGTCGGCGTCCTTGTCGGTGACGATGGCCAGATCGGCGTCCTGCTCGATGCGGTGCGAGGTATCGACCAGCTTGCCGTCGATCTTGCCCGCCAGCGCGGCGCGCGCCAGACCGGCGCCGATGCTGGCGGCGACTTCGGCAATCGTGACCGGCTGCTCAAAGCTGCGAATGGAGCCGTCAGGGAGCGTGATGTTGGGCATGGCAAAATCTCGGGACGAAAAAAAAGTGCGGGCCGAGCCGCACTTTTTTTGGATGAACGAAGCCGACTCGAATCAGAGTTTCTGAACTGCGGTGCAAGTTCGGAACGGGTTCAAAACGGCTTCCTCGGAATTTTGGTAGGCGGTATTGGAATCGAACCAACGACCTCCACGATGTCAACGTGGCGCTCTAACCAACTGAGCTAACCGCCTGCAGAAGAAGCGCGCATTTTAGAGGGATCTTCGCGCCTGTCAAGGTTGCCAGCAAAAATTTTTGCGGCGCAGTAAGAT
Organism: uncultured Rhodocyclaceae bacterium; assembly: GCA_900549295.1. Lineage (GTDB taxonomy): Bacteria > Pseudomonadota > Gammaproteobacteria > Burkholderiales > Rhodocyclaceae > Azonexus. The sequence continues at coordinate 5,679 of URNG01000030.1, read as the reverse complement.
GGCGGCCCTTCATTTTTTCTGCACGCCGGGCATGGGCTGGTACGTTTTCGGACTGTGCGCGCTGACCCTGGTCGGCGCGACGCTGCCACTGTTGCATGAGCGCCGCGAATGCCGCAAAAAGCGGCGCCCGCCGCCCCGGTGAAACCTCATGGAAAAACGCCTGACCGACCTGGAAATCAAGATCAGCTTCGCCGAGGAGCAGATCGACGCCCTGAATAAGCTGGTGTATCAGCAGCAACGCCAGATCGAATGGCTGGCGGGCGAGTTGCAGCAGTTACGCAGCCGCGCCGAGCAGAGCGCCACGGGCGAGTGGCGCAGCCTGCGCGACGAGATTCCGCCGCATTATTGATCCGCCGACCGGCGTTCCCGGAGCCGGTCGCGCAGCCGCTGCCCCGCCGGCTGCAGCGGGGTGCGCACGGCCGTCCAGCCGGCTTGCCGGCGCGGGGTCAGCCAGTTGAGGCGGCTCATCAGCCAGGAACTGGCGCGGTAGAGGGCGGGGGAGCGGTAGGCGGCGGCCCAGGCGCGCCAGATGGCCGATTGCCAGGCGCTGTGGCCGGCGCCCTGCTCGCGCATTGCCGGATGCGCCGAATCGGGCGGCGGCGGCGCGAAGTGTTCGCTGCGCAGCCGGATCAGCAGTTCGGGAATCGGAATCTTCACCGGGCAGACTTCGCCGCAGGCCCCGCACAGGGACGATGCGGTGGTCAGGCCGCCGGCCGCGTCCAGCCCGAGCAGGTGCGGCGAAACGATCTGGCCGATGGGGCCGGGGTAGGTGGTGCCGTAGGCGTGGCCGCCGATGCGGGCATAGACCGGGCAGTGGTTCATGCAGGCGCCGCAGCGGATGCATTGCAGGGTCTGGCGTAGCTGCTCGTCGGCATAGGCCTGGCTGCGCCCGTTGTCGAGCAGCACCAGATGCACTTCCTCCGGGCCGTCCTTTTCGCCGGGTTTGCGCGGCGAGGAAATCATGTTGAAGTAGGTGGAGATGTTCTGCCCGGTGGCCGAGCGGGTGAGCAAAGACAGCAGCGGCGGCAGGTGTTCCAGCTTTTCCACCACCTTTTCGATGCCGGTGACGGCGATGTGAATGGCGGGCGCGGTGGTGCACATGCGGCCGTTGCCCTCGTTTTCGACCAGACACAGGGTGCCGCTTTCGGCAACGGCGAAATTGACGCCGGACAGCCCGATTTCGGCTTCCATGAATTTTCGCCGCAGCACCTCGCGGCCGATCTGGATCAGCGCATCGACGTTGTCGGTATAGGCCACGCCCGGCAGTTTTTCGGCGAACAGGCGGGCGATGTCCTCCTTGGTCTTGTGGATGGCCGGCATGATGATGTGCGAGGGTTTTTCGCCCGCCAGTTGCACGATGTACTCGCCCATGTCGGATTCCAGCGCCTCGATGCCGGCGGCTTCGGCGGCGTGGTTGAGTTCGATTTCCTCGCTCACCATCGACTTGCCCTTGACCATCCGGGTCGCGCCGTGGTTCTGGATGATGCCGAGGATGACGGCGTTGGCTTCCTCCGGCGTCTGCGCCCAATGCACGCGGATGCCGTTTTGCGTGAGCTTTTCTTCCAGTTGCGCCAGCAGATCGGGCAGTTTCGCCAGATTGTATTGGCGGATGGCTTCGCCGAGCGCGCGCAGGGATTCGCGTTCCTCGCCATCGGGAAACTGCGCGGCGCGCTTGGCCATGAGGAAATCCATCGCGCCGCGAAAACTCTGGCGCAGGAAGGGATCATCGACCACCGCCTGGGCGCGCTGGCGAAAATCGGCGGCGGGTTTGAAGTGGAGGGGCTGTTGGTTCATGCCGCATCCTCCGGTACGTTTTCCAGCGTGTTTTCCAACAACAGAACGATCAATTCCTTCGGGCCGTGCGCGCCGTAGGCCAGCGTTTGCTGGATGTCGGCGGTTTTCGAGGGGCCGGAGATGAGCAGCGCGTTGGTCGGCAGGCCGTCCGTCCAGCGTTCCGAGGTCATGGCTGCGAACAAACTGTCGTGGATTTTCGTGGCGTCGAGCAAAACGATGTGCACGGGCGGCACCAGGGACATCAGGCGGGGTTCGCGGGCATCCGGCCAGAGGATCAGGGTGCCGGTTTCGGCAATGGCGGCGCGGGCGGCGGTCAAGCTGGCCGGGGTGGCCGCGAAGAGTTCCGTTTTCCAGACTTCGATGGGCTGGTCATAGACGCTGCATTCGATGCCGCGCGGCGGCAACTCGTCCAGCGCCGTTTCGCCGTGCGGCGTGCCGGCGGCGACCAGCAGCCTGCCGATGCCGCGCTCGCGCAGCAGTTCATGCACCCGTTGTGGCCAATCAGCGGCGCTGGCGCGGTGCGTTTCGGCGTGGGCGAGTTCGATGTTGGTGCAGAAGCGTTCGATCCTTGCGGCGTCGTTTGCGGGCGCGGCCCGGCGCGCATACCAGCCGGCGACGTCCGGCGCGGGTTTTTTCTGCGCGGGCGCGGCGCGGCGCAGCTTTTCCAGGATGCGTTCGCGGGCGTTCATGATTTTGCTCCGCTTTTTCCACCACTCTGGCGCAGCAGAAAGCTGGCGATGTGCTCGCCGGGCAGGCTGGGGCTGTTGCGCCCGGCCTGCCGGTCGCGCCAGGCGGCGTGGCCTAGGATGTTCGCAAGGCAGCCGCAATCGGCGCTGACGACGCGCCTGGCGCCGCTGGCGAGGAGCGCATCGACCTTGTCCTCCACTATCGCCGCCGAGATTTCCGGCTGCTTGAGCGAAAACGTGCCGCCGAAACCGCAGCATTCCGCCTCGTGGTCCTGTTGCGCGATGCGCACGCCGGGCAGTTTTTCGAGCAGCTTGCTCCCGCTCAGGTGAACGTTCATCTCGCGGCGGGCCGAGCAGGAGGTGTGCAGCACCACGAGATCTTCCTGGCCTTCTTGGTTCATGTCAGGCTGATAGTCGAGAACGTCGGTCAGGAATTGCGTGAATTCGTAGATACGCGGCGCGAGCCGCTCCGCTTTTTCCCGGCGCGCCGGGTCGTCGGCGAAGAGCTTGGGATAGTGGTGCTTCATCATTCCGGCGCAGGAGCCGGAAGGGACGATCACCGGCCAATCCTCCGGGAACAGATCGAGCTGTTGCGCCGCGACCTGCCGCGCCTGCTCGGGAAAGCCGCTGGTGTAGGCGGGCTGCCCGCAGCAGGTCTGGTTTTCCGGAAAGTGCACCGTGATGCCTGTTCGTTCCAGCAGGGTGATGGCATCCAGTCCGGCCTCGGGAAAGAACTGGTCGACCAAGCAGGTGGCGAAAAAATAAACGTCGCTCGGGGGAGTGGACATGGGTTGTCTCGGGTGGGGTTAGCGGTGTGTGCCTGACTTGGTTAAATGGTAAGACCAAGAATGCTTAGGGTGGAAATCTAAGGTAAAGTGCGTTTGGGGTCAATCGTGCACTGCGGAAAATCTGTCACATGGAGCTGGGTTAGGTGGTGTTGTTTCTTTTATTTCATTGAATCAAAAGTAAAAATTCTTGTTTTTGGTTTTTTCCATACGTCAGCCTGCGGCGATTTTTCAAAAATCATCTTGCCCTGACCTGAGAGCTTCTCTAGAATCTCGTGGTCTTACCAAATAATTTGGTCTTACCATTTATGGGCAAGCTGAAAGTGCCGCGCATTTCCGATGCGGTGGCAACGACTCTGGAACAACGCATCCTCGAAGGTTCGCTGAAACCGGGCGACCGGCTGCCGGCGGAGCGCGAGCTGGCGGCGGAACTCGGCGTGTCGCGCCCGAGCCTGCGCGAGGCGATCCAGAACCTCGCCTCGAAAGGCCTGCTGCGCAGCCAGCAGGGCGGCGGCACTTACGTCACGGCGGCGCTGGAAGCGAGCTTCTTCGATCCGTGGCAGGCGATGGTCGGTTCCTATCCGAATCTGCGCGAGGACATGCTGGAATTTCGCCGCATGCTGGAAGGGCAGGCCGCCGAGTGGGCCGCCGAGCGTGCCACCGAGGCCGATCTGCAACGTCTCGGACAGGCTTTCGAACAATTGCAGGCAGCGGTGGCCGGCAGCGACATCGCCGCGCGCGCGGCGGCGGACATCGCCTTTCATCAAGCCATCGGCGAAGCCGCCCACAATGCGCTCATCGCCCACCTTTCCTCCGCGCTGCTGCGCCTGATGCAGGACAGTATCGAACTCAACCTGGGCGAATTGAAGAACGTCGCCGCCGCCGGGCAGCTTCTTGCCAGCCAGCACGCGGCCATCCACGCCGCCATCCGCGAACGCAAGCCGCAGGCGGCGCGCGCCGGCGCCGAGACCCACATTGATTTCGTGCGCGAAACCCTGGCCCAGACCCTGCGCTCCGTCGCCCGCCGCGAAACCGCCGAGCGTCGATTGGCGGCGGAGTCGTGAGATGTTTTCTGAAATTCACCGCCTCTGCGGCAATCCAGTAATCCCCCACGTTTGAAATCCCGAAAGGAAACCCATGGAAACCCTCGTCATCCCCTTTGAAAAACTGCGCATGACCGACGTCGACCAGGTTGGCGGCAAGAATGCCTCGCTTGGCGAGATGATCTCGCAACTGGCCGATACCGGCGTGCGGGTGCCGGGCGGTTTCGCCACCACGGCGCACGCTTACCGCCTGTTTCTGGCGCAATCCGGGCTGGATAAAAAGATCAACGACACGCTCGATGCGCTCGACGTCGATGACGTGAACGCGCTGGTCAAGACCGGCGCTGAAATCCGTCAGTGGATTCTCGACACGCCTTTCCCGATGGAACTGACCATCGCCATCACCGAGCAATACCAGCGTCTGGTGGCCGAGTCGAACGCCGACATGTCGTTCGCCGTACGCTCCTCGGCGACCGCCGAGGATCTGCCGGATGCCTCATTCGCCGGGCAGCAGGAAACCTTCCTCAACATCGTCGGCCTGGAAAACATCATGCACGCGATCAGGGAAGTGTTTGCCTCGCTCTACAACGACCGCGCCATTTCCTACCGCGTGCACAAGGGCTTCGTCCATGCCGACGTGGCGCTGTCGGCGGGCATTCAGCGCATGGTGCGCTCGGACAAAGGCGCGGCGGGCGTGATGTTCACGCTCGATACCGAATCCGGCTTCCGTGATGCGGTGTTCGTCACTTCCAGCTACGGCCTGGGCGAAACTGTGGTGCAGGGCGCGGTGAATCCGGACGAGTTCTACGTGCACAAGCCCATGCTGGAACGGGGCAAGAAGGCGGTGATCCGCCGCAACCTCGGCTCCAAGATGATCCAGATGACCTTCGCCGCTGAAAAAGTGGCTGGCAAATCCACGATCACCGAAGACGTGGCGGAAGACCTGCGCCAGAAATTCTCCATCGACGACGACGAAGTGATGGAACTGGCCCGCTACGCCCAGATCATCGAGAAGCACTATCAGCGCCCGATGGACATCGAATGGGGCAAGGACGGCGTCGACGGCAAGCTCTACATCCTGCAAGCCCGCCCAGAAACCGTGCAGTCGCAGGCGCACGGCAGCCGCCAGGAAAAATTCAAGCTGAAATCCTTCTCCAAGGTGCTCGCCTCCGGTCGCGCCATCGGCCAGAAGATCGGCATCGGCCCGGTGCGCGTGGTGCATGATCCCAAGGAAATGGACAAGGTGCAGCCGGGCGACGTGCTGGTGGCCGACATGACCGACCCCAACTGGGAGCCGGTGATGAAGCGCGCTTCCGCCATCGTCACCAATCGCGGCGGGCGCCCCCCGCCACCCCCCCCCCCGTTCGGCAG
>URNG01000029.1 GCA_900549295.1 uncultured Rhodocyclaceae bacterium | reverse complement strand
GGCCGCGTCGGCAGGACAGGCCGATCCCGGGCGCGGCGCGCCGATGGTGGCAATCGCCGCGCCTTCGCGGAAGATGCCAGCGTAGTAATCGCGGTTGGCGACGTTGCTCACGTTCAGGCGCAGTACCGCATCACGCCCCTGCAACTTGGTGGCGTAGCGCGCGCCTAGGTCGAGCACACCCCAGCCGGGCAGCTTGTGCGAGTGGTTGTTGGTCAGCCACTGGCTGGAACTGGCCTCCACGCGGCTGGTCAGCGTCAGACCGGGCGCACCGGGCACATCCCATTCGGCCCCGAGGTTGGCCTGCCACTTCGGCGAGCCGACGGCGGTGTCGCCATCCAGCAGACCGCCCTGGGTCTTGGCCTGCACCCCTTGCGCATAGACCACGCCACCCAGCAGACGCACGCCGCGCGTGAGTTCGCCGAAGGTGTTCCACTCCAGACCGCGCACGCGCTTTTCGCCGCCGTCGGTAGCGTCCAGGCCGCCCGCGACGTTGAAGGAAATCAGCGTCGGCTGGGTGATCTGATAGAGCGCCAGCGTATTGGTGAAGCTGCCCGCATTCCACTTGACGCCGATTTCACCCTGTTTCGTTTCGTAAGGCGCGAAAGTGTGGTTGCGCACGTAGCCGTTGGTCGTCGAGATGCTGCCGCCCTGGCTCAGACCCTGCACGTAGCTGGCATACAGCGACACATTCGGCCCCCAGGGTTTGAACACCACACCCACGGCAGGCGTGACCACGCTCTTGTCGTAGTCGTTCTCGCCCCCGGTCGTGCGGCCCGCCGCCGTCGGGTCGACCTTGAAACTCTGGTGGCGCAGGCCCAGCGTCAGGCGCAGGCGGTCGTCGAGCAGGGTCAGCGTATCGACCAGCGCCAGGCTGTCGAAGGTCTTGTCCGACCACTTGAGCGCCTTGGCCGGCAGCGCGGGCATGGCGACGTAGGATGGATCGTACATGTTGGTATTGCCATTGTTGGAATTGGCAGCGTAGCCATAATCCATCTTCAGGCGCGAGGCCTGCACCGTCATCTCGTGGTTGATGCTGCCGGTGTTGAAGTTGAAGCGCAGACCGGCCTCGGTGTTCACGTTCTCCTCGTACATGCGCTGGCCGGACATCGACACCGTGCTGGCACCGTTCGCCGAGGACGGCGTGACCCAGGTGCCAGTGAAGAAACCGGCAACCTTGCCGTGCCGCACGCCGACGTTGGCAAAGGCCGTCACGGTGTCGTTGAAGGCGTATTCGGCGCGCAGGATGGCGGCCTTGTTCTCGGCCCGGCCATAGGCGGCGGGGAACAGGTTACTGTCGGCAGCGGGCGCTTTCAGCACGTCGGGAACCGAGCGGAAGAAGATGCCGGCAGGCGTGCCGTCGTCGAATTTTTCCTTGCTGTAGTAAGCATCCAGCGAACCTCTGAAACCGCCGTTGCGGTAATCGAGCGCCGCCGAGAAGAACTGGCGCTGCTTGGATTGCCCATCCAATTCGGTGTCGCCATCGGAGAAGGAGCCGTTCACGCGCACGCCCCATTCCTGGCGTTCGCCCAGGCGGCGGGCCACGTCGAAGCGGGTGCCGAACTGGCTTTTGCCGATGTATTCGAGCGTCACGCGGGTCAGCGGCTCCGCACCGGCACGTTTCGGCACCAGATTGATCGTGCCGCCCAGCGCCCCCGCCGGAGCCATGCCGGAGAACAGCGCGCTCGGCCCGCGCAAGAGTTCGACGCGCTCGAACATCTCGACCGGCGTGTGACCATAGGGTGCCAGGCCGTACATGCCGCCGATGGTCATTTCGTTCTGGTTGACGGAGAAATTGCGGATGCGGAAATTCTCGAACGGGTGGCCGTCGGAGGTGGCAAAACGCACCGCGGCGTCGTTGCGCAGCACGTCGGCGACGGTGCGCGCGCCCTGGTCCTCGATCACCTTGGCGGTGTAGCTGGTGACGCTGAACGGCGTGTCCATCACCTCGACATTGCCCATCAGCCCCAGCCGCGCGCCCTTGGCGACCTGGCCGCCGGCATGCACGGGCGGCAGATCGCCGGGACGGGCGGAGAGCGCCGTCACCGTCATCGGCGCCAGGGCGGTTTCGCCACTGGGCAGACGCACCGGCGGCGGAAGCGGGCGCACGGTCAGCGTGCCGCCATCCGTGACCACCAGCTCCAGCCCGGTTCCCGCCAGCGCCTGCCGCGCAGCCGCAGCGGGGCTGAGGCTGCCACGCACCGGCGCCGCGCTCTTGCCTGCAATCAAGGCCGGATCGGCAGACAGGCGCTGGCCGCCTTCCTTGGCGATACGGGCCAGCGTGTCAGCCAGCGGCGCGGCGGGGATGTCCCAATTCCGGACAGCCGCAGCTTCGGCGGATGCACGAGTCGATTCGGTATTCTGGGCAGCAGCGGTCAGGCTGGCAAAAGCGAGCGATACGGCGATGGCGCAGCGCAATGGCTGGAGGCGGGGGAGATGGTTCATGAATTTTCCTTGGCGGGCATTGAGGTCGTTGAACGCGAACGGTTCAGTAGTCATGTCCCGCGAACGGGGAAAACCCATCACGATTCTGAAATTTTTTTTGCGACGCAATTTTTTCGCGCCGACAAACAGCGCCGCCAAAGCCGCCCGGCTTACCCTTTTTTGTCCTTCACCTGGCTTCGTTGCGGTGTTCGAGCAAGGTCAGCAGCGCCCCGTATTGCCGGATCGCGATGGGCTGCGTTTCCGCCAGCGCACGCAGCGTGGCATCCGGGTCGTCGAGCGGGAACACGCCGTAGACGCGCAAGGCCGCAGCCTGCGGGGAAACGCGCAGATAACCGCGTTTGTACGCGCGCAGCGCGGCGACGACTTCGCCCAGCGGGCGGTCGCGCACGTCGAGTTGGCCATCGCTCCAGGCGACCAACGGCGCGGCGCTGGCCGTGCTGGCTTCGATGCCGACTGCCGAGAAGCGGGCGCTGCTGCCTGCGGCAAAAACCTGCTGGCTGCCGTCGCTGGCGGTAAGTTGCACGCGGTGTTCGAGCACCGCGAGTTCGCTATGTTCATCCGCCAGCCGCACGCTGAAACGGGTGCCGAGGGCGCGCGCTTCGCCGTGCTCGGTGCGCACGATCAGCGGCCGGCTGCGGTCGGCGGCAGTATGAACGAGGATTTCGCCCTGCCGCAGGCGCAGCAGCCGGGTTCTTTCGCTGAATTCGACGTCCACCGCGCTGCGGGCATTCAGAATCAGCGTGCTGCCGTCGGCCAGCCGCAGTTCGCGGCGCTCGCCGGTCGCCGTACGCAAGTCGGCAACCAAGCCGCTCAGGGGATGCTGGCGGTGCAACGCATAGCTCCCCAGGCCGAGCAGCAACAGGGTCGCAGTGCCGTTGAGCAGCATCTTGCGCCGCGCCGGTGCGGTCAGCGCCTGACGGGCAGCACGGCCTTGGCCGGGCAAGCGGATTTCGGCTTCCCTGAGCACAGCGACAGGCGTATCCAGCAGACCGGAAATCGCCTGCCAGGCGTTGCGGTGGCGCAGGTCGGCGTCCAGCCATTCGGCGAAGGCGGCGCGCTCCTCGTCGCTGGCTTGACCGGAGTCGAGCCGCACCAGCCAGTCGATGGCGGTTTCGGCGACAGGATCGAGCAGGCGGGGCAAGGCGGCGCTCACGCTGGTATTGCCTTGCCCGGCGCGCCGGCAGGGGCGGCAGACTCAGGCGCAAAATCGGGGCGGGCCAGCCAGCAGTGCGTCAGCGCCAGCTTCATGTCACGCTCGACGGTCGGCACGGAAATGCCGAGCGCCCGCGCGATTTCGGCATACGTCATTTCTTCCAGACGGCGCATCAGGAACACCTTGCGGGTGCGCACCGGCAAGCCGTCGAGCAGGCGGTCGAGCGTTTCGATGGCCTCCCGCACCAGCGCATAGTCCTCCGCCGATGGCGCATGCGCTTCCGGCTGTCCGGAAAGCGCCTCGAGCCAGGCATTTTCCAGATTGCGGCGACGCCAGAAATTGAACAGCACGCGCTGCGCCAGCGTCATCAGGAAAGCACGCGGCTCGTGGAGGCGGTCGAACTCGCGGGAACCGAGCAGGCGCACGAATGTATCCTGCGTCAGGTCGGCCGCCTGGTGCGGGCAGCCGACTTTGCGCCACAGCCAGTGCTGAAGCCAGCGATGATGATCGCAATAGAGGGTGTGAGCGGCGCTTTCGAGCACGTCGGTCTGCTGAGGCATGACAACAAATACCGGAACTAGGAACCATTCGCATTATACCGATCGCTCTCTGGAATGCACGCCTTGCCCCCTGCCAGGTACCGATTCCTCCGAACCGACGCACGGCATCGCTCCGCCCTTGGTCCGGCACGGCTTTTCGGGTAATTTAGCGGGTTTGTGGCATCCATCGCCTGGAGAGAGACTTATGACACCGCTGCGCATCGACCTGGCTCAGGACGAGATTCCCACCCACTGGTACAACGTCGTCGCCGACATGACCAACCCGCCCGCGCCGCCGCTCGGGCCGGACGGCAACCCGGTGCCGCCGGAAGCGATGGGAGCGATTTTTCCGGGGCCGATTCTCGAACAGGAAATGAGCAGCGAGCGCTGGATCGCCATTCCCGAGGAAGTGCGCCAGATTTACGCCCAATGGCGGCCCGCCCCGCTGTGCCGGGCGCTGCGCCTGGAGCAGATGCTGGGAACGCCGGCCAAGATTTTCTTCAAATACGAAGGCGTTTCGCCCGCCGGTTCGCACAAACCCAATTCCGCCGTGCCGCAGGCGTATTACAACAAGCTGGCCGGCACCAAAAAACTGACCACCGAAACCGGCGCCGGCCAGTGGGGTTCGTCGATCGCCTACGCCGGCCAGATGTTCGGCCTGCCGGTGCGCGTGTTCATGGTGAACGTCAGCTACCAGCAAAAACCTTTCCGCCGCTCCATGATGCAGACCTGGGGGGCGGAAGTTTTCGCCAGCCCGACCAATCTCACCAACGCGGGCCGCGCCGCTCTGGCCGCCGATCCCAACTGCGAAGGTTCGCTCGGTCTGGCCATTTCGGAAGCGGTGGAAGAAGCCGCCGCCGATCCGCACACCTGCTACACGCTCGGCTCGGTGCTCAATCACGTCATCCTGCATCAATCCATCGTCGGCCTGGAAGCGAAAAAGCAGTTCGAGAAGATCGGCCTCTACCCGGACGTGGTGTTCGGCCCCTGCGGCGGCGGTTCCAGCTTCGGCGGCATCGCCTTCCCCTTTCTGGCGGATCGCGCCGCCGGCGACAAGCGGGCGGAAAAAATGCGGCTGGTGGCGGTCGAGCCGACGTCCTGCCCGACGCTGACCAAGGGCGCCTACACCTACGATTACGGCGACGCTTCCGGCTACACGCCGATCATGAAGATGTACACGCTCGGCCACGATTTCATGCCGCCCGGCATCCACGCCGGCGGCCTGCGCTACCACGGCGCTTCGCCGCTGCTGTCGCAGCTCTTCCACGAAAAACAGCTTGAAGCCCTGGCCGTGCCGCAGGTCGGCACTTTCGAGGCCGGCGTGCAGTTCGCCCGCGCCGAAGGCATCATCCCGGCCCCGGAATCCTGCCACGCCATTCGCGCCGCCATCGACGAGGCGCTGCGCTGCAAGGCGACCGGCGAGGAAAAGGTCATTCTCTTCTGCCTGACCGGCCACGGCCACTTCGACATGGCGTCCTACGACAAGTATTTCAGCGGCAAGCTGGAAGATTACGAGTACCCCGCCGAAGCGATTGCCGAATCCCTGCAGCACCTGCCGCTGAAGCACCTGGGTTGAGCGGCGCGGCAAGGCACCACGAGGCACACTTCCATGCGCATCCTGATCTTCCTGCTCGTTCTTGCCAACCTCCTGTTCTACGCCTTCAGTCACGGCCTGTTTGGCGAGGAAGTCGGCAACGAAGCGGCCAACGCGCAGGAAATCAATCCGCAGCAGGTACGCATCCTCAGCCGGGGCGAGCCGCCCGATGTCGGCGCGCCTCCGGCAGAAAAACCGCCCTCCTCCCAGGCCACCGGCACGAGCCAGGACCGGGAAACCATCTGCCTGCAGTGGTCCAACCTGCCAAACGCCGATCGCGCGGCGCTGCAACTGCTGACCACTTCGAAATTCTCCGAGTTCACCTGGCAGGAAATCCCCGCATCTGCGCACAGCTGGTGGGTCTTCATTCCGCCGCTCGCCGACCGCGCCGGGGCCGACAAAAAAGCGGGGGAATTGAAATCCCTGGGCGTCAAGGATTACTTCATCGTGCAGGACGGCGCACAACGCCACGCGATTTCCCTGGGCATTTTCAGCAGCGAGAAAAGCGCCAACGACCATCTGGCGCACCTGCGCAATCAAGGGGTGCGCTCGGCCATCGTCGCGGCACGGCCCGACAAAAGCGATGGCCCGGTCGTACGCCTGCGCGGCCCCGCCGAGCAGCAAGCAACGCTGCGCAGCGCATTGGCAGGCACCCTGGCCGATTTCCCGGCCCAGGACTGCCAGTGAATGCACCCCGATTCCCGTACTGTGTCGGCCTGACAGGCGGCATCGGCAGTGGCAAAAGCACCGTGGCCGCGCATTTCGTGCGCCTTGGCGCGGACCTGATCGACACCGACGCCATTGCCCGCGAACTCACCGCCCCCGGCGGGGCCGCCCTGCCTGCTTTATGCGCCAGCTTCGGGACGGACATCCTCAGCGCCGACGGCGCGCTCGATCGCGCCGCCATGCGCCAGCGCGTTTTTACCGACACCGACGCCCGCCGCCGCCTGGAAGCCATCCTCCACCCCCGCATCCGCGAAACAGCCCTGGCGCGCGCGCAAGCCAGCCAGACCGCCTACGTGCTCTTCGATGTGCCGCTGCTCACCGAATCTGCCGACTGGCAAAGCCGCTGCGACCGCATTCTGGTGGTGGATTGCCCGCCGGAACGGCAAATCCGGCGTGTCATGGCGCGCAACGGCCTGACGCAAACAGAAGTCGAGCGCATCCTGGCCAGCCAGGCCAGCCGCGCCGAACGACTCGCGATAGCCGATGACGTCATCGACAACAGCGGCGATCTCGCCCGGCTGGAAGCGCAGATTCCTCCCTTGCACCGACATTACCTGCACGCAGCCCTGGCTCGGCAAGCTGCAAAATAAGCTCAGGAAACCCATTGAGATTTAACCCCAATTCGTTCAGAATAAAGGGAATTTTCCAAACAGCCGAATCTGCTCACCCGTACCCGGCGCAGATTTCCATCGTTTCCAGCGCGCCACCAGACAGCCCGATTGCCGAGTGATCCTCTACGAATACCCGTTCAATGAGCGTATCCGCACGCTCCTGCGTCTCGAAGACCTGTTCGAGAAAGCGGCGTATTTCATCCAGGCCGATGGCCGCCTGGAGCACCACGCGGCGCTGGCCACCCTGTTCGAGATTCTCGAAACCGCCGGGCGCGCCGACCTCAAGATGGATTTGTTGCAGGAGCTGGAACGCCAGCGGCAAACGCTCCTCGGTTTTCGCAACAACCCCGAAATTTCCGAAGAAGCGCTCTCCGGCGCGCTCTATGAAATCGAGCAATCCTCCGCCGCGCTGCTCGCCACGAACGGCAAGATCGGCCAGCACCTGCGCGACAACGACTGGCTGATGAGCATCAAGAGCCGCGTCGCCATTCCCGGCGGCGTCTGCGAGTTCGATCTGCCTTCCTATCACTGGTGGCTGCACCGCGACGTGGAAAAACGCCGCAGCGATCTGGAAACCTGGAGCAAGCCCCTGTTTGCCCTGCGCGACGCGGCAGCCATCGTCCTGCGCCTGTTGCGCTCCAGCGGCCACGCCCAGAACCATCTCGCCAAACTCGGCCAGTTCCAGCTCAATCTGGGCGGCACCTCGGCACAAATGGTGCGCGTCGAACTCGACGCCGGCGAAACCGCCATCCCGGAAGTCAGCGCCAACAAATACTTCCTCAACATCCGCTTCACCCGGCCCCCGGTCAACGAAATCAAGGCCCGCAGCTGCGATCACGACGTCACTTTCGCGCTGACCTTCTGCAATCTCTAAACCCGCCCCGCTTCAAGGTTTGCCTGTCGGCGCATCCGGCACGAATTTCAGCACCTTGCCGTTGATGCAGTAACGCTTGCCGCTGGGCGGCGGGCCGTCGTCGAAAACGTGGCCGAGGTGGATGCCGGAACTGGCGCTGCGCACTTCGGTGCGAACCATGCCGTGCGAGCGGTCGGAATGCAGGGTGATGGCACCGGGCAGGGGCTGGAAGAAGCTGGGCCAGCCGCTGCCGCTTTCAAACTTGCTGTCGCTGCGAAAGAGCGGCGCGCCGCTGACGGGGTCCACGAAGGTGCCGGGGCGTTTTTCGTCCAGATGCGAGCCGGTGCCGGGCCGCTCGGTGCCTTGTTCGAAGGCGATGCGCCGCTGCTCCGGGCTGAGAAGTTGATTGCCCAGCCAGCGCCAGAAGGCTTCGCGGTCGCCGTCGTAGCCGGTATAACGCGAGACTTCCCGGGCATTTTCAAACAAGACGATGGTCGGAGTGGCGAAAAGCGCCTTTTCCAGGGACCAGCCTTCCGGAGGCTGCACGCTCAGACTGCGGGCGACGGGCACTTCGGCCTGCCATGCAGCGAGGATTTCAGCGGCGAATTTGCGGCAGAACGCGCATTCTTCCGATTCGAACACGATCAATTGCCGCGCGCGATCGAGCTTGGCGGGGTCCAGCGCCGCCTTCGCCTTGACTTTCCCGGCAGCCGCGGCAGAAACGGGCTCCACGCCGGGGTAGGTCACGCCCGTCCCGCCCAGGCCGCAGTAGCCATTGGGGTTTTTCTGCAGATAATCCTGATGTTCCTCTTCTGCCCGGCTGTAGTTGCGCAAGGCCGCAATTTCCGTGGTGATGCCCGGAAAACCGGCTTTCGTCAGCGCAGCCTGATAGATCTCGCGCGTTTTCAGCGCGGTTTCCTTCTGCGCCGCGTCGGCGTAATAGATCGCGCTGCGGTAATTGCTGCCCCGGTCGTTGCCCTGGCGGTCGCCCTGAGTGGGATCGTGGTTCTCCCAAAAATGCGCCAGCACACGGGCCAGACCGGCTTGCCGCGGATCGAAGCGCACCTTGATCACCTCGGCGTGATTGCGCACCTGGCTCTGCCCCTGCCGCAGGCGCTGTTCCATTGCCAGCACCTGCCGGTAAGTCGCCTGCGCGCTGTCACCGCCGGCATAGCCGCTTTCCACGTCGATGACGCCGGGCAATTCCGCCATGCGTTTTTCCGCGCCCCAGAAACACCCCATGCCGAGCACGATGCTTTCCACTTTCTTCTCCTTTGCTGTCGCCTGGCCCAACTGCGCCCAGACCAGGAAACTGGCCAGACCCAGATAAGCCAGCATGCGAATGAAGCGCTGCATTACATTCTCCTGCAAATCCGATCGATACCCGCTGGCCTTTGAGCGGGCATGCGGGTAATAATTCCCGCCTTGTCAGCGCACGCCCGCTTTCTTCACCAGCACAACCCGCGTTCAACTCACACTCAACCCGCATTCAACCATGACCAAACCTCCTCGTCAGGTACGCTGCCCGCAATGCGGCGACAGCGCGCCCTGGTCGCCGGAAAATCCGTGGCGGCCGTTTTGTTCCGAACGTTGCAAGCAGATCGATCTGGGTGCCTGGGCCAACGACAGCTACAGCATCGCCGGCCAGAGCGCCGAGCTGGCGCAGCCCGGTTTTTCCAACGACGACTGATTCACCAGCCTCGCATCAAGGCCAGCCCATGCGCGCCGTGCTGTTGCGCGCAGGCGCGCAGGCTGTCGCTCAATCCGCCCAGGGCCAGCACAGGCAGGATATTTCCCGCGATCTGCGCGGCGAACCCCGCCCAGCCCAGACCCGCCGCGCCGGGATGGGTAGGCGTCGGCAATACCGGGCCGAGCAGGGCGTAATCCAGTTCGAGCAGGCCGGCGCGGGCGATTTCCCCCGCGTCGTGGCAGGAGGCGCCGACCCAGGCAAAATCCGGACGCACGGCGCAGGCCGCCAGCGCGGCAGCAGAAAGGTGCAAGCCATCGGCCGCGCAGGCATGAGCGAGATCGGCATCGTCGTTGATGACGACCCGCGCCCCGTGGCTGCGTGCCAGATCGACCGCCGCCCGCGCCAAAGCGGCGCGCTCGGCTGCCGCCAGGGTCTTGTCGCGAATCTGGATCAGCGGCGGCGGCAGGGACGCCTGCTGCCCCGCCTGCAAATACGCTTCCAGACGGGCCAGCCAGTGCGTCACCCCCTGGACTTCCGCCATCGAAATCAGCAGGGTTTCCGGCAGTTCCAGCGCTTTCAAGATGGGGCCATTGGCCGGCAGGATGGGGGCCAATTCGGGCGCGGCACCGCGCGCCACCCAGGCCACCGCGCTGTGTTCGAGCGGCGCGCTGATGCCGATTTCACCCTTCCAGGCCGTCACCTGCCAGAAATTCAGGCGCACCGTGGCGTGCGGATAGGTGAATTGGCGCGTCAGCCAAGGGTGGCAGGCCGTCACCACGATCCCCAGCTCTTCCTGCAATTCGCGGCGCAAGGCGGTTTCCACCGTTTCACCCGGCTCCACCTTGCCGCCGGGAAATTCCCAGTAGCCCGCATAGACCTTGCCCGGCGGGCGCTGAGCGAGCAAAAACTCACGCCCATCCGCGCGCAAGAGCACGGCGGCGGCCACTTCGACGACAGGTTTCACGGCTGCCTCCCCGCCAGATCGCGGGCAAACTGCCAGGCCACCCGACCGGAGCGCGAACCGCGTGCCAGCGCCCAGTTGAGCGCCTCCCGCTCGTTGGCCGCGATCACCGCCGCCGGCACGCCGAGTTCTGCCGCCCAATGGGCGAACACGGCGAGGTAATCCTCCTGCGAAAAGGGATAAAAGGAAATCCACAGGCCGAAGCGTTCCGACAGGGAAATTTTTTCCTCGACCGCCTCGCCCGGGTGAATTTCATCGCCGATTTTCTGGTGCTCCAGGTTGTCCGCCATGTACTCCGGCATCAGGTGGCGGCGATTCGACGTCGCGTAGATCAGCACGTTGTCGGGCGGCGCGGCGACAGAACCGTCGAGCACCGATTTCAACGCTTTGTACGCGGTTTCTCCCGCTTCAAACGAAAGGTCGTCGCAGAACAGGATGAAACGCTCCGGCCTGTTCTGCAGAAGATCGACGATATCCGGCAGGTCGAGCAGATCTTCCTTGTCCACCTCGATCAGGCGCAAGCCAGCGGACGCAAATTCATTGAGCACCGCTTTCACCAGCGAGGATTTGCCGCAGCCGCGCGAGCCGGTGAGCAGCACGTTGTTGGCCCCATGTCCGGCAACGAACTGGCGCGTATTGGCGACGATGCGCGCCTTTTGCTCATCCACCGTTTCGATGTCGGCCAGGCGGATCGGGTGCGGTTTCGCCACCGCCTGCAGCCAGCCTTGCGCGCCGCGTTTGCGCCAGCGAAAGGCAACCGCAGCATGCCAGTCCGGCGTCGGCATGGGCGCGGGCAACAGGTGTTCCAGGCGCTCCAGCACGCTTTCGGCGCGCTGCACGAGCAATTCGAGGCGGTCGGGGGCAATCATCATGGCGGGTATACTGCGCGGCAAAGCACCCTACTTTAGCGAAAGCCATGTTCAAACGCCAAACTCTTCTTCTGCTTGCCGCCACCGTTCTGCTCGCTGCCTGCGAGCACTTCCCGGCCGGCCTCGGCACCCCGGAACAGCCGCAGGAAGCCGCCGCCACCGCCACGCCGCAAAGCTGCCCGCCCTGTGCGGCCTGCCCCGCCTGCCCGGAAGTGGGAAAAGAAAAACCCCAGCCCCCGACTTTCTCGCGCCGCTTTACCCCCGCCACCTGGGCCGATCTCCCCAACTGGCAAAAAGATGATCTGCGCGCCGCCTGGCCCACCTTCCAGCAAAGCTGCCGGGGTCTGGCCAAACGCGCCGGCGCCGAAGCCTGGCAAGCCGTTTGCAGCCGTGCCGCTGCGGTGAACGGCCAATCGAACGCCGCCGTCCGTGAGTTTTTCGAGCGCGAATTGCGCCCCTATGCCGTTTCCACGGACGACCCGGAAGCCACCGAGGGCATGGTCACGGGCTATTACGAACCGCTCCTGCAGGGCAGCCGCCAGAAAACCGCGCGCTTTGCCCATGCCGTGCACGGCACGCCGGACAACCTGCTCACCATCGAACTGGGCGAACTTTTCCCGGAATTGAAAGGCAAGCGCGTACGCGGGCGCGTGGAAGGCAACAAGGTCGTGCCTTACTGGACGCGCGGCGAAATCCTGGCGGCAGACACCAGGCTCCCTGCTCAGACGCTGGCCTGGGTGGATGACGCGATCGAACTGTTCTTCCTGCAAATCCAGGGCTCCGGACGCATCCGCCTGCCCGACGGCAGCCTTCTGCGGGTCAATTACGCCGATCAGAACGGCCACCCCTACCGCTCCATCGGCCGCCTGCTGGTCGAACGCGGCGATCTGAAGCTGGAAGAAGCCTCGATGCAGGGCATCCAGGCCTGGGCCCGCGCCAACCCGACGCGGCTGGATGAGTTGCTCAACAGCAACCCGAGCTACGTCTTTTTCCGCGAAATGCCGGCCAGCGACGACGGCCCCATCGGCGCCCTGGGTGTACCGCTGACCGCCGAACGCAGCATCGCCATCGACCCGCGCTCCATCCCGCTGGGCGCACCGGTCTTTCTCGCCACCACCTACCCCAACACCAGCCGCAAACTCGAACGCCTAGTCATGGCGCAAGACACCGGCGGTGCCATTCGCGGTGCCGTGCGCGCCGATTTTTTCTGGGGCTTCGGCAAGGAAGCCGGCGCGCTGGCCGGACGCATGAAACAAAATGGACGCCTGTGGGTGCTGCTGCCGGAAGGCGCCGCCCCATGATCTGAACCGATCCGCGCCGTCACGGTCTACCGGGGCCGCGTGTTGCGCTGCAATACGCTAAAATCCATCCCTTGACAGATTCCGGTTGCCTTCCCATGACCGCCCGCCTGCGCGAAATTCCTTACAACTACACGTCCTTCTCCGATCGCGAGATCGTCATCCGGCTGCTCGGCAGCGAGCTGTGGAAAGTGCTCGACGAATTGCGCAGCGAGCGCATCACCGGGCGCTCGGCGCGCATGCTGTACGAAGTGCTGGGCGACATGTGGGTGGTACAGCGCAATCCTTATCTGGAAGACGATCTGCTCGCCAACCGCGAGCGGCGCGAAGCGCTGATCGAAGCCTTGCGCCATCGCCTGCGCGAAGTGGAAAAACGCCGCATCGAGCGCGAGAAGGAAGATCCGGTGCGCTCGGCCAAGGTCAAGCGACTGGTGGTAGCAGCGGAAGATGCCATCGTCCGCTTCGCCGCACGCTTCACCGAAACGCAGGAACTGCGGCGCAAGGTGCTGAAGATTCTCGGCAAGCACACGCGCCGCGACAACATCGCCTTCGACGGGCTGGCCCGCGTTTCGCACGTCACCGACGCGACCGACTGGCGGGTGGAATACCCCTTCGTCGTCCTCTACCCGGATACCGAGGAGGAAATCGGCCATCTCGTGCGCGGCTGCATCGAAGCCGGCCTGACCATCATTCCGCGCGGCGGCGGCACCGGCTATACCGGCGGCGCGGTGCCGCTGACGGCATATTCGGTAGTCATCAACACCGAAAAACTGATCGACCTCGGCCCGGTCGAGGAACTGGTGCTGGCCGGCCACGAGACGCCGTACGCCACCATCCGCACCGGCGCGGGCGTCGTCACCGAGCGCGTGTCGGAAGCCGCGGCGGCGGCGGGACGGGTGTTCGCGGTCGACCCGACTTCGGCTTCCGCCTCCTGCATCGGCGGCAACATCGCCATGAACGCCGGCGGCAAGAAGGCCGTGCTGTGGGGCACGGCGCTCGACAATCTGGCCTGGTGGAAGATGGTCGATCCGGACGGCAACTGGCTGGAAGTGGAGCGCGTCAAGCACAACTACGGCAAGATTCACGAGCAGGAAAACGTCGAGTTCCGCGTCAAACGCTTCGACCCCTCCGGCAAGAAGCCGCTCGGCGAGGAAATTCTGGTCATGCCCGGCGCCGCCTGCCGCAAGATCGGGCTGGGCAAGGACGTGACCGACAAGTTCCTCGGCGGCATTCCCGGCGTGCAGAAGGAAGGCACCGACGGCATCATCGTCGCCGCCCGCTGGGTGCTGCACAAGATGCCGCCGGTGACGCGCACCGTCTGTCTCGAATTCTTCGGTCAAGTGCGCGAGGCGGTGCCGTCCATCGTCGAAATCACCGATTACTTCAAGCCGGGCGGCGCGGGGCACGCGGCGGGCGTGCAACTAGCCGGCCTGGAACATCTGGACGAGCGCTACGTCAAGGCCGTCGGCTACGCCACCAAGGCCAAGCGGCACGGCAGGCCGAAGATGGTGCTGATCGGCGACATCGTCGGCCACGACGAAGCCGCCGTCATGCACGCCGCTTCCGAAGTCGTGCGCATGACCAACGTGCGCGGCTCCGAGGGTTTCATCGCGGTAACGCCGGAAACGCGCAAGAAATTCTGGCTCGACCGTTCGCGCACCGCCGCCATCTCGCGCCACACCAACGCCTTCAAGCTCAATGAGGACGTGGTGATTCCGCTGCCGCGCATGGGCGATTACTGCGACGGCATCGAGCGTTTCAACATCGAGCTGTCGCTGCAAAACAAGCTCAAGCTGTGCGACGCGCTGACGCAATTCTTCTCCGGCGAACTGCCGATCAACGCCGGCGACACCAAGCTGGACAAGGAAACCCTGCTCGGCGACCGGCGCGAGCGGGCGCTGGAGCACGTGGCTGGCGTGCGTGCGCGCTGGCAGTGGCTGCTCGACAATCTCGACCTGCCGCTTTCCGAGGCGGAAAACCGCTTTGCCGAATTCGGCATCGCCGCCGGCGAACTCAGCAACCGGGCGGCGAATCCGACGCTCTTTCACCGCTTGCAGGATTATTCGGTGCGCGCTTCCTGGAAGAAGGAACTGAAGGAGCCGCTCGACAACATCTTCAACGGCACGATCTACCGCCCGCTTTCGGAAAAAATGGCCGCCGTGCAGCAGGAAGTGCTGCGCGGGCGCGTTTTCGTGGCGCTGCACATGCACGCCGGCGACGGCAACGTGCACACCAACCTGCCGGTGAATTCCGACGATTACGAGATGCTGCACACCGCCAACAAGACGGTGGAGCGCATCATGCATCTGGCGCGCGCGCTCGACGGTGTAATTTCCGGCGAGCACGGCATCGGCATCACCAAGCTGGAATTTCTCGCCGAAAACGAAATCGGCCCCTTCCGCGCCTACAAGCAGAAGGTCGATCCCAACGGCCATTTCAACAAGGGCAAGCTGCTGCCCGAAGGCGATCTGCGCAACGCCTACACGCCGTCCTTCTCGCTGCTCGGCAGCGAATCGCTCATCATGGAACAATCCGAAATCGGCAAGATTTCCGACATGATCAAGGACTGCCTGCGCTGCGGCAAATGCAAACCCGTATGCTCCACCCACGTGCCGCGCGCCAACCTGCTCTACAGCCCGCGCAACAAGATTCTCGCCACGTCGCTATTGATCGAGGCCTTCCTCTACGAGGAGCAGACCCGGCGCGGCATCTCGCTGCAGCATTTCAGCGAATTCAACGACGTGGCCGACCACTGCACCATCTGCCACCGCTGCGTCAAACCCTGCCCGGTCGACATCGACTTCGGCGACGTTTCCGTCGCCATGCGCAACTTCCTGAGAAAACAGGGCAAGAAGCGCTTCAGTCCCGGCACAGCCGCGGCCATGACCTATCTCAACCTGAAAGACCCGACCACCATCAAGCTGATGCGCGCCGGCATGATGCGCTTCGGCTTCAAGGCGCAGCGGCTGGCCTACAGGGCCGCCAAGGCGCTCAAGCTGACTCAGGAAACGCGCCGCCATCCGCCCGCCACCGTCGGCGCGCCCTCGGTCAAGACGCAGGTCATCCACTTCCTCAACCGGCCCATGCCGGGCAACCTGCCCAAGCGCACCTCGCGCGCGCTGCTCGACATCGAGGACGATAAGGTAATCCCGGTCATCCGCAATCCGAAAAAGACCACGGACGAGTCGGATGCCGTGTTCTACTTCCCCGGTTGCGGTTCGGAGCGCCTCTTCTCGCAAGTCGGACTGGCGACGCAAGCCATGCTCTACGACCTGGGCGTCACCACCGTGCTGCCGCCCGGCTACCTGTGTTGCGGCTATCCGCAGAACGCCTCGGGCAACAGCGAGCTGGCGCACAAGATCAGCACCGATAACCGCGTCCTCTTTCATCGCGTGGCGACGACGCTCAATTATCTCGACATCAAGACGGTAATCGTTTCCTGCGGCACCTGTCTCGATCAACTGGAAACCTACCAGTTCGAGAAGATCTTCCCCGGCTGCCGCCTGCTCGACATCCACGAATACCTGATGGAAAAGGGCGTCAAGCTGGAAGGCATCGATGGCGTGCGCTACCTCTACCACGAACCCTGCCATACGCCGATCAAGGTACACCCCTCGGCCACCGTCACCAAGACCCTGATGGGCCAGACCGTGCCGCTGTCGGATCGCTGTTGCGGCGATTCCGGCTCCTTCGCCTACGCCCGCCCGGACGTGGCCACCCAGGTCAAGTTCCGCAAGCAGGAAGAAATCGAAAAAGGCGTTGCCGCCCAGCGTTCCGACGGATTTGCCGGCGATGTCAAAATCCTCACCAGTTGTCCGGCCTGCCTGCAAGGCCTGTCGCGCTATGACGACGATGCCGGCACCCGGGCCGATTACATCGTGGTCGAGCTGGCCAAATATCTCCTCGGCGAAAACTGGATGGCCGATTACGTCGGCAAGGCCAACGGCGGCGGTATCGAACGCATCCTGCTCTGAATCCACCCTGCACATCGCGCCCATGCACACCGACGCCAGCAACTGCCCCCTCTGCCATGACTGCGGCGGGGTGCCATTGCTGGAAACGCCGCAGTACCGCATCGTGCGCGTGGCCGACACCGAGCTTACCGGCTTCTGCCGCGTGATCTGGCAGGCGCACGTCGCTGAAATGAGCGATCTCGCCACGGCAGAGCGCAACACGCTGATGGCTGTTGTATTTGCCGTAGAAAATGCGCTGCGCGCCTGTTATCGGCCCGATAAAATCAATCTTGCATCTTTCGGGAATGTCGTTCCACATTTACACTGGCATATTATTTGCCGCTGGCGGGACGACCCCTGGTTTCCCGAACCCATCTGGGGCACGCGCCAGCGTCCGGGAAATACGCCGCCCGTTGCCGTCGCCGACGAGGTACTGGCCGCGCGCATCGCCCATTATCTGGGGAGTGGAGCACACGCATGACCGAGCAGAATTTTCTGAATTTTCCCGCGCAGATCACCCTCGATTTCGGCCTCGACTACCTTGCTGGCGTCAAACTCATCAACCTGGCCGTAGCCGAACGGCAACTTGCGGCCTTTCTCGACGCACTGCTGCAAAATCCGCCCGAATCAGGCGCCCTGCTCGAACTGCTGGAAGCCCTTCGCGCGCCCTTGTGTTTCATCAACGAAGAACTCGCCCGCCGCTATCACAACAAAATGGTGCCGCTGGCTGGCGATGAAGAAGCGGCTTTCAGGTCGGTAACGACCAGCTGGCAGAAGATGTGCCGCGCCTACGGCCTGTGCGCCAGCCTGGTTCGCCCGGCTCCGGAAGACCCGGTTTTCCTCAAGTTGATGGCGACCATCCTGTACCGCTGCATCTATTACAGCGGCCTGATCCTGATCGAACATTACCGCGCCCGCCGCGAGCAGCCTGTCGGCATCTGGCTGGAGTTGCATGGCTACTACGCCAGCGCCGAGGAGTGGCACATCGCCTACACGCCGCTCACCGATCCGCTGGAAAACTCGGTGCACGCCACGCATTGCGCCGCCGCCTACATTTCCCTGCTGCTGATCGACATCGCCAGCCCCTACAGCCACAGCGTGCGCAACCTCAACCTGCTGCGCCGCTGGGCCTGGATGTGGGCGCCGCTGGTTTCCATCTCCCCCCTCAACGGCGACAACGAATTGCCGCCCTACATCGTCGAGCTGCTGCAGGATCAGGCCTTGCATCCCAGCGTCACGCTCGACGGCCCGGCAAGAGATGCCCGGCATCTCGACACCCAGCGTCTGCATCTCCAGATTCAGCAAACCATGGGGCAGTTGCGCCAGCGCATCTCCCCGGAGGAGCTGGGCCTGGGCGACGAAAACGCAAGCCGGGTCGGCAAGCTGCTCGAACAGCTTTTGCGCCCCTGGTCGCAGGCCGCTTCTCCGCGTCGTTTCCGGCGCTTTCCAAGCAGCGGCGCAGTTCGCGTCGCCACGGGCTTTGAGGCAATTTACTACCACCTCGAAAACCACGCTTTCGAGCAGCCCGACACGGCCAGCGCCTACAGCCGTGCCGATTTCGACACCCTGTACACCTTCCGCGATCAGGTCGATCCGGCGCAGGCGCTCACCATCCGCCCGCAGGCGGAATTCCCGCACGAAACCTGGGAAGTCATCAACCAATCCGCGACAGGCTTCCGGCTGATACGTCAAGAAAGCGGGCAGCGCCTCTCGCACGGCCAGTTGGTCGCGGTGCGCCCGCATGACGGCAATAAATACCTGCTGGCCTTCGCCACCTGGCTCATGCAGGAAGAATCCGGGAGTCTGGTGGCCGGCCTCTCCATCCTGCCCGGCATCCCGCGCGGCGTGCCTTACCGCATCGTCGATCCAAACGTTGCCAACCTTGCACGTTTCGGCCCCGCTTTTCTGTTGCCCCCCAGCCCGCAAACCGAAGACGAATCCATCATCTTGCCTGCCGGCCAATATCGCACCGGACGCGAAATCGAACTCTTCATCGACGACCGCTCGCGGCGCGTGCGCATGCACCGCATCCTGCGGCGGCAAATCGATTTCGAACGGATCAGCGTCGTCGATTTGTGACAAGCCACCTGCGTTCGCGGTAGACTCCCACGCTTCCTGGAGACTGCCATGACCTCACCCATTCCGCTTCCGGAATCCGTCCGCTTGCTGACCAAGAGCCGCGTTCTCGAACTGCAGTACGCAAACGGCGAGTGCTATCGGCTCGATTTCGAGTATCTGCGCGTCTGCACGCCCTCTGCCGAAGCACGTGGACACGGCCCGGGCCAGGAAACCCTGCAAACCGGCAAACGCAACGTCGACCTGCTGGCCGTCGAGCCGGTCGGCACCTACGCCCTGAAACTCGTTTTTTCCGATGGCCACGACAGTGGTTTGTACCCCTGGGAATTGCTCTACAACCTTGCCGTGCATCACGACGAATTGTGGGCGCAGTACCTGAAATTACTCGCTGCTCGCGGCGCTTCCCGCGACGTCGACGACACTCCCCGCTTTCAACCCGCCGGCTGCGGCGCGCATCACTGAACCCATGAATCATCAAGAAAAAACCACCCATTTCGGCTACGAAACCGTCGCCGAGCAGGAAAAGGCGCGCCGCGTGCGCGACGTGTTCGATTCGGTCGCTGGCCGTTACGATCTGATGAACGACCTGATGTCGGGCGGCATGCATCGCCTGTGGAAGGCGTTTACCATCGCCCGCAGCGGCGTGCGCGAAGGTTCGCGCGTGCTCGACGTGGCGGGCGGCACCGGCGATTTGTCGCTCGCTTTTGCCAAGCGCGTCGGCAAGAGCGGGCAAGTCTGGCTCACCGACATCAACAACGCCATGCTGGCGCATGGCCGCGACCGACTCATCAACAAGGGCTACATGCTGCCGGTGGCGCAGTGCGATGCCGAGAAGCTGCCTTTCCCGGACGGCTGGTTCGACTGCGTTACCGTGGCTTTCGGCCTGCGCAACATGACGCACAAGGATTCCGCCCTGCGCGAGATGACCCGCGTGCTGCGCCCGGGCGGCTGCCTGATGGTGCTGGAGTTTTCACAGGTGTGGAAACCGCTCGCGCCCTTCTACGATTTTTACTCCTTCCAGATCATTCCGCGCATCGGCGGCCTGGTTACCCGCGATCCGGACAGCTACCGCTATCTCTCCGAATCCATCCGCGTGCACCCCGATCAGGAAACCCTGAAAGGCATGATGGAAAACGCGGGTTTGTCGCGTGTCGAATACTTCAACATGACTTTTGGCGTGGTCGCGCTGCATCGCGGCTACAAACTCTGAGCCGATGCACGCCTTGCATCGTTTCTTCCTGCTCCCCATCAATCACCTGCTGCGCCAGAACAGCTGGGCGACGGTTCGGCTCGCGCAGCATGCAGGCAATACGGTACTGCTACGCGCCTCGAACAACGCCTCGTTTGTTCTCGCCATTGGCGCGAATGGTGAACTCCAGCCGACGGACCCCCACGCCGCGCCTGACGTCACCATCGAGTTGCCGACCGAGTTCATCGCGCTATTGTTGAACGACCGCCAAAGCCTGTTTGCCAGCGCCCATCTGAGTGGCCGCGCCGAGTTGGCCGAGGCGCTCGCCTTTGTCCTGCGCAATTTGCGCTGGGACAGCGAAGCCGATCTGGCCCGCTTCATCGGCGACATTCCTGCCCGCCGCCTGGACCAGTTTGCCCGTCAGAGCCTTGCACAGACACGCGATGCGGCTGAGCGTAGCCTCGACAATCTGGCCGAATATCTGATACACGAAGCCGGGCTGACTTTACATCCCTCGGATTTCGCCGATTTCACAGCAGCTCGCAAAACCCTGGAACAGGAACTTAGCCGACTGGAGCACCGATTGGAGCGACTCGCAGGCTGAGCTTTCCTTTCGCCCATTGAAAAAGCAGCCTTGCGGCTGCTTTTTTGTATGCTACTCCACCAATTAATTTCAGTGCGTGTGCTTGCGCAGGCGCTGAATGGTCTGCAACTGGGCGATGGCTTCGGCCAGTTCGGCTTGCGCCGCAGCGTAATCCATCTCGGCCTGGCGGTTGGCCAGCGCCTCCTCAGCACGCTTCTTGGCTTCCAGCGCCTTGGCTTCGTCCAGATCGCGAGCACGGATCGCGGTATCGGCCAGCACGGTAATCATATCCGGCTGCACTTCCAGCATACCGCCGGAAACATAAACCAGCTCGTAGTCACTTTGCTCGGCCACCTTCAGACGAATGGCACCCGGCTTGATGCGCGTGAGCAGCGGCGTATGTTGCGGCAGGATGCCGAGTTCCCCGGCTTCGCCGGGGAATACCGCGATCTCCACCTTTCCGGAGAAGATCGACTCTTCGGCACTGACGACATCACAATGTACGGTCATAACCATTGCTGGCTCCTATGCTGACGTCGCATTACTGCAACGTCTTGGCCTTTTCGACGGCTTCCTCGATGCCACCCACCATGTAGAAGGCCTGCTCCGGCAGATCGTCGTATTCACCGCTGACGATACCCTTGAAGCCCTTGATGGTTTCCTTGAGCGGCACGAACTTGCCCGGCGAGCCGGTGAACACTTCGGCGACGTGGAAAGGCTGCGACAGGAAGCGCTGGATCTTGCGCGCGCGGGACACCGCGAGCTTGTCTTCCGGCGACAGTTCGTCCATGCCCAGAATGGCGATGATGTCGCGCAGTTCCTTGTAGCGTTGCAGCGTGATCTGCACGGCGCGAGCCACCGAGTAGTGCTCCTCGCCGACGATCTGCGGGTCGAGCTGGCGGCTGGTGGAGTCGAGCGGATCGACCGCCGGGTAGATACCGAGCGAGGCGATGTCACGCGACAGCACGACCGTGGAGTCCAAGTGCAGGAAGGTGGTGGCGGGCGACGGGTCGGTCAAGTCATCCGCCGGCACATACACGGCCTGGATCGAGGTGATGGAACCCACCTTGGTCGAGGTGATGCGCTCCTGCAGACGGCCCATTTCCTCAGCCAGCGTCGGCTGGTAGCCCACGGCGGAAGGCATGCGGCCCAGCAGCGCGGAAACTTCGGTACCGGCCAGGGTGTAGCGGTAGATGTTGTCGACGAAGAACAGGATGTCGCGGCCATCGTCACGGAAACGCTCGGCCATGGTCAGACCGGTCAGCGCGACGCGCAGACGGTTGCCCGGCGGCTCGTTCATCTGACCGAACACCATCGCCACCTTGTCGAGCACGTTGGAGTCCTTCATTTCGTGGTAGAAGTCGTTCCCTTCGCGGGTACGCTCGCCCACGCCGGCGAACACCGACAGACCCGAGTGCTGCTTGGCGATGTTGTTGATCAACTCCATCATGTTGACGGTCTTGCCGACGCCGGCACCGCCGAACAGGCCGACCTTGCCGCCCTTGGCGAACGGGCAGATCAGGTCGATCACCTTGATGCCCGTTTCGAGCAGATCGACGGAGGACGACAGTTCGTCGAACTTCGGCGCCGGCTGGTGGATTTCACGCAACTCGTCGCTGTCGATCGGGCCGGCTTCGTCGATCGGGCGACCCAGCACGTCCATGATGCGACCGAGCGTACCCATGCCGACCGGCACGGAAACACCGGCACCGGTGTTGTTGACCTTCATCCCGCGGCGCAGGCCGTCGGAAGAACCCATGGCGATGGTACGCACCACGCCGTCACCCAGTTGCTGCTGCACTTCGAAGGTCAGACCGGCTTCAACCATGCCGTTTTCTTCGGAAGCGTCCAGCTTGAGCGCATCGTAAACCTTCGGCATCGCTTCACGCGGAAAGTGGATGTCCACAACCGCGCCGATACACTGAACGATGGAACCTTGACTCATATTCAATTCCCCAAAAATTAAAACTTTGCGCGAGCGTCAGACGGCGGCGGCGCCACCGACGATTTCCGAGAGTTCCTTGGTAATCGCGGCCTGACGGGCCTTGTTGTAGACCAGCTTCAATTCGTCGATGACGTTCTTGGCGTTATCGGATGCAGACTTCATCGCCACCATGCGCGCCGATTGCTCGGACGCCATGTTTTCGGCCACGGCCTGGTAAATCAACGCTTCGACGTAACGCAGCAGCAGATCGTCGATGATCGTCTGCGCGTCCGGCTCATAGACGTAATCCCAGCCCGGCTTGTGCTCGGTCTTGACGACGTCGTCGGCCAGCGGCAGCACCTTCTCGAACACCGGCTCCTGCTTCATCGTGTTGATGAAGCGGGTGTAACCCAGGTAGAGGGCGTCGATCTCGCCGTTCATGTAGGCATCCAGTTGCACCTTGAGCGGCCCAATGAGCTTTTCGAGATGCGGCGTGTCGCCGAGCGAAACGACCTGCGAAACCACCTTGGCACCGGCGCGCTGCATGAAGCCAAGCCCCTTGTTGCCGATGCAGGTCGCCTGGAATTTGACGCCCTCGCTGTCGAACGCCTTCATCTTGCTCAGCACGAGACGCAGGACGTTGGCGTTGAGGCCACCGCACAGACCCTTGTCCGACGTCACCAGGACGATGCCGACGTTCTTGGGCGCGCGCGTTTGCAGGAACGGATGCTTGTACTCGGTCAGAGCGTGCGCGAGATTGCCCGCCACACGCCGGATCTTCTCGCCATAGGGACGGGAAGCGCGCATCCGGTCCTGCGCCTTGCGCATTTTGGATGCCGCCACCATCTCCATGGCTTTGGTGATCTTGCGCGTGTTTTCGACGCTCTTGATCTTGTTGCGAATTTCCTTGCCGCTTGCCATGGCGTTCTCCTAGATCAGGCCCAGGTGCTCTTGAAAGCCTGGATGCCGGCAGCCAGCGCCTTTTCGGTATCGCCGTCGAGGTCAGCCTTCGATTCCATGGTGTTCATGGCGTCGGCGCAGTTGGTCTTGAGATAGCTGATCATCGCCTTCTCGCATTCCAGCGCGCGCTTGACTTCGACGTCGTCGAAATAGCCCTTGTCGGCAGCGTACAGCGTGACGGCCATCTCGGAGATGCTCATCGGCGAGTATTGCGGCTGCTTCATCAGCTCGGTCACCAGACGGCCACGCTCCAGCTGCTTGCGGGTCGCTTCGTCGAGGTCGGAAGCAAACTGCGCGAAGGCCGCCAGTTCGCGGTACTGGGCGAGCGCCAGACGCACGCCGCCGCCGAGCTTCTTGATCAGCTTGGTCTGGGCAGCGCCACCGACGCGCGACACCGAGATACCGGCGTTGATCGCGGGACGGATACCGGCGTTGAAGAGGTCGGTTTCCAGGAAGATCTGGCCGTCGGTAATGGAGATCACGTTGGTCGGCACGAAGGCGGACACGTCGCCAGCCTGGGTTTCGATCACCGGCAAGGCGGTCAGCGAACCGGTCTTGCCCTTGATCTCGCCGTTGGTGAACTTCTCGACGAAGTCTTCATTAACGCGAGCCGCACGCTCCAGAAGGCGCGAGTGGAGATAGAACACGTCGCCCGGATAGGCTTCACGGCCCGGCGGACGGCGCAGCAGCAGGGAAACCTGACGGTAGCCCCAGGCCTGCTTGGTCAGATCGTCGTAAATGATCAGGGCGTCCTGACCACGATCGCGGAAGTATTCACCCATCGTGCAACCGGCGTAGGGCGCCAGATATTGCAGCGCGGCCGATTCGGAAGCCGAGGCGGCGACGACGATGGTGTATTCCATGGCGCCGTTTTCTTCCAGCTTGCGCACCACGTTGGCGATGGTGGAAGCCTTCTGGCCGACGGCGACATAAACGCAGAAGAGGTTTTTGCCCTTCTGGTTGATGATGGTGTCGACGGCGACGGCGGTCTTGCCGGTCTGGCGGTCGCCGATGATCAGTTCGCGCTGGCCGCGGCCGACCGGCACCATCGAGTCCACGCACTTCAGACCCGTCTGCACCGGCTGCGACACGGACTTACGCCAGATCACGCCCGGCGCGACCTTTTCGATCTTGTCGGTCAGCTTGGCATTGATCGGGCCTTTGCCGTCGATCGGCTGGCCCAGGGTATTGACCACGCGGCCCAGCAGTTCCGGGCCGACCGGCACTTCCAGAATGCGGCCGGTCGTCTTGACCGTGTCGCCTTCGGAGATGTGATCGTATTCGCCCAGCACCACGGCACCGACGGAGTCGCGTTCGAGGTTCAGAGCCATGCCGATGGTGTTGCCGGGGAATTCCAGCATTTCACCCTGCATGACGTCCTGCAAGCCATGCACGCGGCAGATCCCGTCGGTGACGGAAACCACGGTGCCCTGCGTGCGCACTTCCGATGCGCCTTGCAGGTTCTGGATCTTGCTCTTGATCAGTTCAGAAATTTCGGAAGGATTCAACTGCATGAAAATCTCCTAGTTGTTCAGCGCCACGGCCATGGCATCGAGTTTGCCGCGCACTGAAGCATCCAGCATCTGGTCACCGACGGTGACGCGCACGCCACCGATCAGGCTGGCGTCGACTTCGACGCGGGCCGTCAGGCGGGTTCCGAAACGAGGCTCCAGCTGCTGCAAGAGGGCAGCAACCTGGGCATCGTCGATCGGGAAGGCGGAATACACCACCGCCTCCTGCACGCCCTCTTCCTGGCTTTTCGCCAGTTCGAAGAGCCGGGAAACTTCCGGCAACAGCGCAAGACGCCGGTTTTCGGCAAGGGTGCGAACGAAATTGGCAAGAATCGCATCGTTGTCGGCCGACAACGAAATGAACAATTCAGCCACCTGTTCCGTGGAGAGCCGGGGATTGGTCATGACCTCGGTCATTTCCCGATCCTGGGCAACCAGCGCCAGTCTTTGCAGGCGCTGTGACCAGAGGCCCTGAGTGCCGCTTTCCTTGGCCAGCTTGTAGGCGGCTTCGGCGTAGGGGCGAGCGATGGTGACGGATTCAGCCATATGCTTTACAGATCCTGTTTGATCGTGGCCAGAATGTCGGAATGAGCCTGGGCGTTGATCTCGCGGCGCAGAATTTGCTCGGCGCCGTTGATGACCAGGGCAGCGACCTGTTCGCGGATCTGCTCCTTGGCGCGCACCGCTTCCTGCTCGATTTCGGCCTTGGCACCGGTGACGATGCGCTCGGCTTCCACCTTGGCCGCAGCCTTGGCTTCCTCGATCAGTTGGGCGCCGCGCTTTTCAGCGTTGGCGATCAGTTCAGCAGCCTTTTCCTTGCCTTCGCGGAGAGCTTCCGTCGAGCGCTTGGTGGCCAGTTCGAGATCCTGCTTGCCGCGTTCGGCGGCAGCCAGACCATCCGCGATCTTCTTCGCACGCTCGTCAAGCGCCTTCACAATGGGCGGCCACACGAATTGCATCGTGAACAGCGCCAGAATGAAGAACACAACGAGCTGTGCAAACAGCGTTGCGTTCAGATTCACGGTTCTAGTCCTCTTCTAAAGGGTTGATCGGAAGAGGGCTTGATTAACCTGCGACCAGTTGGAACGGGTTGGCGAAAGCGAACATCATGGCGATACCGACACCGATCAGGAAGGCGGCGTCGATCAGACCGGCCAGGAGGAACATCTTGGTTTGCAGAGCGTTCATCAGCTCAGGCTGGCGAGCCGAAGCTTCAATGTACTTGCCGCCCATCAGGCCGATACCGATACAAGCGCCGATAGCGCCCAGACCAATGATCAGGCCGGCAGCCAGAGCAACAAAACCGAGAACGTGTTCCATGACAACTCCTTGAGGTTTGAAAGTAAAAGATAAAACGGGTTACGACAGAAAAAAGCTGAACAACTTGAAAATCAGTGACCTTCGTGCGCCTGACCGACATACACCAGGGTCAGCATCATGAAGATGAAGGCCTGCAGGGTGATGATCAGGATGTGGAAGATGGCCCAGATCGAACCGGCGATCACATGGCCGACGAAACCGAACACCGTGGCGGTGGCACCCAGCAGCGCGATCAGCATGAACACCAGTTCGCCAGCGTACATGTTGCCGAACAGCCGCATGCCGTGCGAAACGGTCTTGGCGACGAATTCGATCATCTGCATGATGAAATTGATCGGATAGAGCAGCGGATGGCTGCCAAAGGGGGCCGTGAAGAGCTCATGCACCCAGCCGCCCAGACCCTTGACCTTGATGTTGTAGTAGAGGCAGATCAGCAGCACACCGAGCGACATGCCCAGCGCCGCATTCAGGTCGGCGGTTGCAACCACGCGCTGGTAGTGGATGCCGAACATCTCGCCGATTTTCGGCAGCAGATCGACCGGCAGCAAGTCCATCGCATTCATGAAGAAGATCCACACGAAGACGGTAAGCGCCAGCGGGGCCACGAACTTGCGCGATTCGGCGCTGTGGATGATGCCCTTGGCCTGATCGGAAACCATTTCGACCAGCACTTCGACCGCCGCCTGGAAGCGCCCCGGCACGCCGGAAGTCGCCTTGCGCGCGGCCAGCCAGAGCACGAAGATGGTCGCCAGACCGAGCACGATGGAGTAGAACATCGTGTCGATGTTGATGACCGACCAGTCGATGACGGCCTTCTGGGCGTGACCCGTGGTATTGAGGTGAGTCAGGTGGTGGACGATGTATTCGCCCGATGTCGGTGCTGCGCTTCCTGCGGCCATGTCATCTCTTCCAAAAAGCTAAAAAACCAGCATGCAGGACAATCGCCAGACCGATCAACAAGCTCGGCCAGTGCATCGCGGGGTAGCCCTTGACGGCGATTGCCAGAATTCCAACGGTAGCTGCAATTTTCAGGAACTCGCCGATGAAGAAATTTGCCGCATAGGACGCGCCCGGGCGATTTTTCAGCATCGTCAACCGGACAGCAAAGAAAAGATTGGGAAGAATGGCGGCCACTGCCGCGAACCCAACCGATACAAGCCCCCGCGTTCCTACGATTGCACCGGCTGCAATCGCTGTTATGAATGCTGCCCCAAGTTGCAGGTAAATCGCTTTCAACATGGTGCTATGCAATCGTCAGCCGGCGTGCCACACAGACCTAAATGATACAAGACTTCAAAAAAGACCGTCAATGGAAATTACGGGTTTTCCACAATCGAAGCGCCCGTGAAAACTCAGCGCAAACGCCCCAGGATGCCCTCCAGCTGGTCGAGATTGCCGAATTCGATGGTGATCTTGCCAGCCCCTTTTTTGTTGCTGCGGATGGCAACGTTGGCCCCGACCGCATCAGCGATCTCTTCTTGAAGACGCAGCAGATCGCGATCCGGCGCGGGCGCGGCGGCTTTCTTGGGCGGGTTGACGATCTGCTGCACCAGACGCTCGGCCTCGCGCACCGACAGCGCCTGCAAGACGATGCGCTGCGCCACCGCCATCTGCTGTGCCGCCGACAAAGGCAGCAGGGCGCGGGCGTGGCCCATGTCGAGCTTGCCGGCCATGAGCAGTTCCTGCACCCCAGCCGACAACTGCAACAGGCGCAGCAGGTTGGATGCCGCCGGGCGCGAGCGGCCCACGGCATCCGCCGCCTGCTGGTGACTCAAACCGAATTCGTCGATCAGGCGCTGCAGGCCCTGCGCCTCTTCCAGCGGATTCAGGTTTTCGCGCTGAATGTTTTCGATCAGCGCCATGGCAAGCGCCTGCTCGTCGGCGATCTGGCGCACCAGCACCGGCACTTCCGTCAGCCCGGCACGCTGCGCCGCCCGCCAGCGGCGTTCGCCGGCGACGATTTCGTAACGCTCGGCCCCTGGCGTGCTGTCGGTGGCGCGCACCAGAATCGGCTGCATCAGCCCCTGGGCGGTGATCGAGGCCGCCAGTTCAGCGAGCGATTCCTCGTCCATGCGGGTGCGCGGCTGGTATTTGCCCGGCTTCAGGCGCTCGACCGGGAGTTTGCGCAGTTCCTCCGCCGCCTTCGCGCCGCTGCCGGCCAGCAACGCATCGAGGCCGCGCCCCAATCCCTTCATTCTGCTCATTGGCTCACCCTTTCCAGAATTTCCCGGGCGAGTGCGTTGTAGGCCTGCGCCCCCTTGGAGTTTTTGTCGAATGCATTGACCGGCTTGCCGTAGGACGGCGCTTCCGCCAGCCGCACGTTGCGCGGCACGATGGTCTGATACACCTTGTCGCCGAAGTAATTTTCCAGTTCGGTCGACACCTGCTGCGTCAGCGTGCTCTGGCTGTTGTACATGGTGCGCAGCAAGCCTTCGATTTCCAGCCGCGCATTCAGGCTGTGGCGAATCTTGCGCAGCGTCTCGACCAGATCGGACAGGCCTTCCAGCGCGTAATACTCGCACTGCATGGGAATCAGCACCGAATCGGCGGCGACCAGGGCATTCACCGTCAACATGTTGAGCGCCGGCGGGCAGTCGATGAGCACGAAATCGTAAGCCGCATGGCCCGCCGCCAAGGCTTCCTTGAGGCGGAATTCGCGCTGGTCCAGTTCGATCAGCTCGACCTCGGCCCCGGCCAGTTCGCGGTTGGCGGGCAGGATGTCGAAGGCGAATTCGGTGGCGAGGCACACTTCCTGCAGGTTCGCCGCGCCGATCAGCAATTGGTACACCGTCGGCAGCGCCTCTTTCTTGGTGATACCGGCCCCGGTGGTGGCGTTGCCCTGCGGGTCCATGTCGATGAGCAGCACGCGCTGCCCCCCCCGCCCCCACCCCGGCGGCGCGACTGAAAACCTT
>URNG01000028.1 GCA_900549295.1 uncultured Rhodocyclaceae bacterium | reverse complement strand
CAGCCGGAACCGGCCGGCGGGAGAGGCCCGCGCCCCCCCGGCCAGGGGCGGGCTTGCCAGCCTGGAACAGAGCAACCGACGGGCAGGCGGCTGGCCGAGGCTGCACGGGACGAATCGACAAACGCTTCCCGCATCAGTCCGCTCCCCTGCCGTTCGCTCCCCTGGCGAGCGGCGTTGCCGCGACGGCAGATTGCGACGCCCTCTGCGGCCAGCAGCCATTGAGCAGCAAATGGGCGGCCAGACCGATCACCAGCCCCCAGAAAGCGCCGCCGATACCCAGCAGGGTAATGTTGGCGGCGGCAGCCAGGAAGGTGATGAGCGAAGCTTCGCGGGTGCGGGCCTCGGCCAGCGCGGCGGCGAGGCTGCCGCCGATGGTGCCCAGCAATGCCAGCCCCGCCAGCGTGGTGATGAAAGTCGCCGGGAAGGCCATGAAAACGGCAGCGAGCGTCACCCCGAACACCCCGACCAGGATGTAGAACACGCCGGCAGCCAGCCCCGCAATCCAGCGTTTGGACGGATCTTCGTGCGCTTCCCGCCCGGTACAGATGGCGGCGGTGATCGCTGCGATGTTGAAGGCATGCGAACCGAACGGCGCCATCAGCAGGGAACCGAAGCCGGTGATGGTCACGATGGGATTGGCGCTGGTTCTGAAACCATCGTTGCGCAGCACCAGCATGCCAGGCATGTACTGGCCGGTCAGGGTGATGAGGAACAGCGGCAGCGCCACGCTCAACAGGGCATTGAGTGAAAACACCGGCGGGGTGAACACCGGGACCGCCAACTTCAGGCCCAGGCCCGACAGATCGACGCGCGCCTGAAGCAGCAGGAAAGCCAGTCCCAGCAGCAGGATGCCCACCACCGCATAACGGGCCGAGAAACGCTTGAACACGAGATAGGCCAGGATCAGCAAACCGGCCAGCACCGGCTCGACGCTCATGCCGCCGAACGCCCCGATGCCGAACTGCAACAGGATACCGGCCAGCAGCCCGGCGGCCACGCCCGGCGGAATCAGGCGGATGACACGCTCGAACCAGCCCGACAACCCCAGCAGCACGAAGGCGACAGCCGAAACCAGATAAGCGCCGACGGCCTCGGCGTAAGGCGTGCTGGCCAGCGCCGTGACCAGAAACGCCGCCGCCGGCGTCGACCAGGCAGTGATGATCGGCTCGCGGGACAGCCCGCTCAGGAGGATACCCGTCACTCCCACACCGATGGAAACCGACCACACCCACGAAGCCGTCAGTTCCGGACTGAGGCCGGCCACCTTGGCCGCCTGGAACACCAGGATGAAGGTGCCGCCGTAATTGACGATGACCGAGATCAGGCCGGCCACGACCGGATGGGTGAGATCGTGCCAATGCAGGGAAGATGGAGAAGTGGACGACATGGTTGAGCGGTGACTCCTGTGACATGAATTGAATGACCCGGGGCCGGATAACCCTGGGTTGAACGACGGATGCAGGGCATTTATAGTCCGTAAATGGCCGGAAATTACCCGCCAATTCACCAGACAGATACCAGCCAATCATTCAACCGCCACCATGTTCAGACACGCCCAACTCGAATCCGTCAAAGCCTGGCTCGGTGACCCCGCGCACGGCACCCTGCCCCTGCACGGACGCATCCAGCGGGGCATTCGCCAGTTGATCCTCGACGGCACGCTCGCCGTGGGCAAACCGCTGCCTGCATCGCGCGCGCTGGCGAAATCGCTGGGCGTCTCCCGCGATACGGTCGAAGCGGCCTACAGCCAGTTGCACGCGGAAGGCTTCATCGAGCGCCGGGTCGGCAGCGGCAGCTTCGTTTCCGAGCGGCTGCGGCGGCTGCCGGGGCATGGCAAGACGCGCCCAGGCGCAGCATCAGGAGAACAAGCAGGCACGGCCTTGCGCCTCAGCCGGCGCGGCCAAGCCATGTTCACGAGCGGCGGGCTGCGCGACTTCCTGACGCCGCGCCCCTTCGCCCCCGGCGTGCCGGAAACACGCAGCTTCCCGCTGCCGATCTGGGAGCGGCTGGAACGTCAGGTACTCAGGGAATACGGCATGCCCCGGCTGCGGCACGCCCCGCCGCAGGGCATGGACCCGTTGCGGCGGGCCATCGCCGATTACGTCAACCTCGAACGCGGCGCACGCGCCACGCCCGAGCGGGTGCTGGTGCTGACCAGTTCCCAACAGGCCATGACCCTGTGCGCCACGGTGCTGCTCGACCCCGGCGAGCGGATTTTCATCGAAGACCCCGCCTACCACGGCGCGCGCAAGGCGTTCGACGCCGCCGGGTTGGCATGCGTGCCGGTACCGCTGGATACGGACGGCCTGCGGGTAGAGCATCTGCTTGCTGCCGCGTCACGGCCCGCCGACAAACCGGCCCGGGTCGTTTCCCTGACCCCGTCGCACCAGTTCCCCACCGGCGCGACGCTGGCCCTGGAGCGGCGACTGGCCGTGATCGAATGGGCCAGGCAGCAACAGGGCTGGATCATCGAAGACGACTATGACAGCGAATTCCATTACGCCGGCAAACCCACCGCCTGCGTGCAAGGGCTCGATCCGCACGAGCGGACGATCTACGTCGGCACCTTCACCAAATCGCTGTTTCCCGGCCTGCGCATCGGCTACATGGTGCTGCCGTCGTCCCTGGTCGCGCCCATGACCATCGCCCGCACCCTGCTCGACGGGCACAGCGCAGCGATTCCGCAACTCACCCTGGCGCGCTTCATCGAAGGTGGCCATTTCGGTGTCCACGTCCGCACCATGCGCGCCGTCTACGCCGAACGCCGCGACGTGCTGGCACGGCTGGTACGCCAGCACCTGGCCGATTTCGTCGAAGCGCGGCCTCCCGCCGGCGGCATGCAGATGCCCTGCATATTCACCCGTGCCATCCCCGAAAGCGAGGCTATCACCGCTGCCCGCCGCGCCGGCATCGACCTGCTCGGCCTGAGCGCGCTGCACGCCTCACCTCCGCCTGCAACCGGCTTCCTCATGGGCTTCGCCGCCCACGCCCCGCACGAGATGGAGACCGCCGTCGAGAAGCTGGCCGGCGTACTGCGCGCCCTGTGCCCTTGATCCTTACATCCGGTACGGCCCAGAGCAATCGCACGAACGTCAACGACTGACTGAAAGGCGGAAAAATCCACCACCTTGGGGTTTTGCGGGCCATGCGACTGCCCTGCGATACGGCCCCCACCCCCTGAAAGAGCGCTGACCGGCATGCACGAACGCAATGGCCGGTTGCCCGCCGAAATTTCTTTTTCTCCTGCTGACCCCTTGTTTTTCCGGGCATTTTTCCGTCATTGACGGCAATTTACGGGCACAAACAAAACCACTGCATATAGTCAGGCACTTGCCAGCCAACACTACATCTAGTAGATTCCTCCTCCAGCGAAAAACACACCACACGTCCACGGAACGTTCGAGAGGAGCCTTCGATGAACCCGCAAGCCGAGCAGTTGTCCCTGACCGACATTCCCGCCCCGCCGCAGTTCGCGCCGCTGCCGGAGCAGGAAATTTCCGGCGAGGTACTCGTCGAGAAGTACGCCAAGGGCAAGGAAACGAACGTGCACGACGTGCGCAAGCGGGTCGCCTGGGCGCTGGCCCAGGTCGAGGAAGACAAGGATCGCGCGCACTGGGAAGCGCGCTTTCTGTGGGCGCAGGAAAACGGTTTCATCCCCGCCGGACGCATCAACTCCGCCGCCGGCACCGATCTGCAGGCCACCCTCATCAACTGCTTCGTGCAGCCGGTGGGCGATTCCATCGTCGAGAACACCGACGGCAAGCCCGGCATCTACACCGCGCTGGCGCAAGCCGCCGAAACCATGCGCCGGGGCGGCGGCGTCGGCTACGATTTTTCCTCCATCCGCCCGCAGGGCGCGCGCGTCAAAGGCACGCAATCGCGCGCTTCCGGCCCGGTGTCCTACATGCGCGTCTTCGACCGCTCCTGCGAGACGGTGGAATCCGCCGGCGCGCGGCGCGGCGCGCAGATGGGCGTGTTGCGCTGCGACCACCCGGACATCGAGGAATTCATCCACGCCAAGGACAAGGGCGACCTGACCAATTTCAACATCTCCATCGGCGTCACCGATGAATTCATGCAGGCGGTGGATGCCGACGGCTTCGCCGAACTCACCCACCGCGCCGAACCCAACGCCGACATGCGTTCCGAAGGCGCTTACCAGCGCGACGACGGCATCTGGGTCTATCGCAAGCTGCGCGCCCGCGAGCTGTGGGATCAGGTGATGAAATCCACCTACGACCACGCCGAGCCGGGCATCCTGTTCCTCGACCGCATGAACAAGGACAACAACCTCAACTACTGCGAAGTGATCGAGGCCACCAATCCCTGCGCCGAACAACCGCTGCCGCCCTACGGCTGCTGCTGCCTGGGTTCGATCAACCTGACGCTGTTCGTGCGCGATGCCTTCTCGGACGCCGCCAGCTTCGATTTCGAGGCCTTTGCCGAAGTGGTGCGCGTATCCACCCGCATGCTCGACAACGTGCTCGACGCCACCCACTGGCCGCTCGAACGCCAGCAGCAGGAAGCCGCCAACAAGCGCCGCGTCGGCCTCGGCTTCACCGGCCTGGGCGACGCGCTGGCCATGCTGCGCCTCAAGTACGACAAGCCGGAAGCCCGTGCCATGGCCGCCCGCATCAGCGAATTCATGCGCGACACCGCCTACCTCTACTCGGTGGACATGGCCAAGGAGCGCGGCGCCTTCCCGCTCTTCAACGCCGAGCTTTACCTCTCCGGCGGCAACTTCGCCTCGCGCCTGCCGGCCGACATCAAAACTGAAATCCGCCAGCACGGCCTGCGCAACTCGCACCTGCTCTCCATCGCGCCGACCGGCACCATTTCGCTCGCCTTCGCCGACAACGCCTCGAACGGCATCGAGCCGCCCTTCTCCTGGACGTACAGCCGCAAGAAGCGGATGCAGGACGGCACCATCAAGGAATATTCGGTCGAGGA
This sequence comes from uncultured Rhodocyclaceae bacterium, assembly GCA_900549295.1. Lineage (GTDB taxonomy): Bacteria > Pseudomonadota > Gammaproteobacteria > Burkholderiales > Rhodocyclaceae > Azonexus. Next base: position 25,194 of record URNG01000028.1, on the reverse strand, counting down.
CTACGCCTGGCGTCTGTACAAGCATCAGGGCGGCGACGTCGGCAAGCTGCCGGACTACTTCGTCACCGCGCTCGAAATTTCCGCCAAGGCCCACGCCGACATGGTGGCCGCGGTGGCCCCCTACATCGACACCTCCATCTCGAAAACGGTGAACGTGCCGGGCGACTACCCCTACGAGGACTTCCAGGATCTCTACCTGCAAGCCTGGAAGGCCGGCCTGAAAGGGCTCGCCACCTACCGCCCGAACAGCGTCCTCGGCTCGGTCCTTTCCGTCGAGCCGGCCAAGGATGCCGCGCCGGCCGACGGCAGCAAGTCGCCGCAGGATTTCGTGTCGGATGCCAACCGCCGCCTGTCGATCAAGAACCTGCCCGCCCCGGTGCTCGCCAGCCTGCGCTGGCCGGGCCGCCCGAGCCTGCCGGAAGGCAACCTGTGCTGGACCTACATGGTCGATTCGCCGCTCGGCAAGTTCGCCCTGTTCGTCGGCCACGTCGAGCCGGAAAACGAAAACCGCGCCTGGCCGTTCGAGGTCTGGGCCAACGGCCCGGCCGAACCGCGCGGCCTCGGCGCCATCGCCAAGACGCTGTCGATGGACATGCGCGCCAAGGATCACGGCTGGCTGGAAATGAAGCTCGACGCGCTGGCCAAGACGCCGGGCGATGCCTTCGAGATGGCGATGCCCCCGCACGGCGAAAGAAAGCGCATGCCCTCCGTGGTGTCGGCCATGGCGCAGGTCATCCGCTGGCGCGTCGAACAGCTCGGGGCGCTCAATCACGACGGCCCGACGCTGGTGAAAGACGCCCTATTCAGCACCAAGGAACCGAAAACCGGCACCGACGGCACGCTCTCCTGGACGGTGGACGTCAGCAACCCCTCCACCGGCGAGGATTTCGTTCTCGGCCTGAAGGAAATCACCCTGCCCGACGGCGTCACCCGCCCCTACTCGATGTGGCTTTCCGGCAACTACCCGCGCGCGCTCGACGGCCTGTGCAAGCTCCTGTCGCTCGACATGCGCGTCATCGACCCGGCCTGGATCGGCATGAAGCTGCGCAAACTGCTCGACTACTCCGAGCCGCTCGGCGACTTCATGGCCTTCGTCCCCGGCTCGCGCAAGCAGCAGACCTGGCCCTCCACCGTCGCCTACATCGCGCAGCTCATCATCCACCGCTACGCCATGCTCGGCATCCTCGACGAAACCGGCTTCCCGCTGCAACAGATGGGCATCCTCGAGGCGCCGGAGGACACCACCAGCAACAAGGTGCTGCCCACCCACGGCAAGCTGTGCGGCGAATGCGGCAACCACACCATGATCCGCAAGGACGGCTGCGATTTCTGCACCGCCTGCGGCGCGGTGGGTACCTGCGGCTGATTCCGCTCCCGCTCAGCCAGAAACCCGCCGGGCAAACACCGGCGGGTTTTTTGTCGCCCGGCTTTTTTGCCGCCCGGTGTTTGACTCCCCTTTAATCCATGACTATAGTCATGACCATGGTCACAGAAAGGCACAGATCATGATGTACACCATCCAAGCCTCCGAATTCAAGGCCAAATGTCTGGCGCTCATGGACGCTGCGGCAGAGCACGGCAAAACCTGGGTGATTACCAAGAACGGCGTGCCGGTTGCCGAACTGCGCCCGTTTTCCGGTCAGCGCCCGAGCACGCCGTTCGGCCTGCACCCGGCACTCGAAATTCATGGCGACATCGTCGCGCCGCTCGAAGAAAACCTTTGGGAAGCCCTGGCGTGATTCTCGACACCCACGCGCTGCTGTGGATGGATCGCAACGATCCCACCCTGGGAAAAACCGCGCGCGCCCTGATCGAAACCGACTGGCAGGCGGGTCAGCTTGCCGTCAGCGCCATCAGCTTCTGGGAAGTCGCCATGCTGGCCGAGCGCGGGCGCATCACGCTACCCCTGCCGGTCAGTTTATGGCGCGAAGACTGGCTCAAGGCCGGACTGATCGAAATCCCGCTCGATGGCCGTATCGCGCTGCTCGCCACCGAGCTTGCCGACCTGCACCGCGACCCGGCGGATCGTTTCATCCTCGCCACCGCCATCGAGCGCAACACCGGCCTGATTACCGCCGACCGCGCACTCCTCGCCTGGCCGGGGAAGCTGTCTCGCGTCGCTGCTGACGCTTAAGGCACTGCAAGTTCGCTGCGGCCCGACTCAAAACCCGCTTTCCCGCACCAGCGTCGCCAGCGAGCCTTTGATGCCCTCCCAGACCAGACTGCGCGGCGCGCCTGAAATGCGCACGCTGCCGCGCATTTCGCGGATTTCCGGGGGGATGTCGTGCAAGCGGATGCGCACGCGGTACAAGGCTTCGCTTGGCGTCGCCTCACGCCCGTCCGGCACGGTGTTGAAGTAGCCGCCGTGGCGGCTGTCGAGCATGGGATGCGGCAGGCGCGGGCTGCGCGTGCCGTCGACTTCGAGCACTTCACCGGCCAGCGCCTGCAAGCCGCCTTGCGGCAGGAAACTGGCGCGCGCGCCGGGTTCGATGCGATCGATCAGGCGCTGCTCCACATAGGCATCGACCACCCAGCTTTGCGGGTCGACCAGCACCCCCAGCGCCTCGCGCACGCCCAGCCAGGTGCCGGGACGCAGGAGCGGCGACACGTCGCGCCACTGGCCGGCAAATTCGGCGTGGATGGCCAGACGCCCGGTTTCCTCGGCAATCCCGCGCAGTTCCGTGCGCTGCTCGTCCAGGCGCTGGGTCAGCGCCAGTTGCTTGTTCACACCGTCGTCGACATCGAGCAAACCCGCCAGACGGCGCTCCAGCGCGGCGGTGCTGGCCACCACCTGCGCCTGCCGTGCCAGCAGATCGGGCGTGGTAAAAGCCGCCAGCGCCTCGCCCGCCGCCACCGGGCCGCCCCGGTGCAATTCCACCAGTTCCGCCGGGAAAGGCGCGAACACCAGTTGCTGGCGCTCGGCATGCGTCATGCCGTGGGTTTCGACGCTGAACGGCCAGGGAATCAGGGCCAGCAGAAAGAGCACTGACAGCACACCATAAATAACCAGCCGCCGGCGCATCTGCACCTCGGGCCAACGTTTTTTCCACACGACAAGCTCCGACCAGGCCGGGCGAGCGATGAACCACACCAGCTCGACCAGCATCAAGAAAATCCCCAAGGCTTTGAAGAAGAAGAAATACACCATCAGGGCGATACCGAGAAAAACGATCAGCCGGTAGAGCCAGGTGGTGAAGGCAAAAACGATCAGCGCGCGGCGCGTTTTCCGCGCCAGCATTTCCGGCCAGGGATCATCCAGACCCAGCAGGTTGCGCCGCAGCCAGACCCGCGCCTGGGCCCCGGCGCGCTCGTGCAGATTGGGAAAATCGAGCACGTCCGACAAGATGAAATAGCCGTCGAAACGCATGAAGGGGCTGGCGTTCAAGGCGAGCGACAGCACCCAGCCGGTGGTTGCCAGATAGAGCGCGGCCTGACGCAAAGCGCCGTCGTCGAGCAGCGCCCAGGCCAGCGTCGCCAGTCCGGCCAGCGCCATTTCGACGCTGACCCCGGCAATGGAAATCGCCAGCCGCTGCCGGTGCGAGCGCAGCCGCCAGGATTCGCCGGTGTCGGTATAAAGCATCGGCCACATCACCAGGAAAGCCACGCCCATGTGCGCCACCCGCACCCCCAGGCGGGTCGCCACCACGGCGTGACCGAGTTCGTGCAGGGTCTTCGACACCACCAGCGCCAGGGCAAAACCGAGCATGCCCGCCGGCGTCAGGCTGTCCAGCACGCTGTGCGTGAAATGCTCCCATTGCCGCGCCACCAGGATCAGCCCCAGCAAGCTCGCGGCCAGCAGCAGATAAAACGCCAGCGGCGAAAACAAGGGCTCCAGCGCCGGCGTCAGTTTTTCCAGAAAGCGCTGCGGGCGGATCAGCGGCACGCGTATGAACAGGTAATGATGCAGCCACCATTTCCAGTGCCGCCAGCCTGGCTCGCGCGCCTGTTTCAGCACGCGCTGCCGGGTTTCGCCGGAGGGCAGCGCCAGTTGGTGCAGATCGAGGAAGCGGGCGAAATCCGCCACTTGCTCGGCATCAACGGCCAGCGGCGTGGTCGCCTCGATCGCCTCGGCAATCTCCTCCGGCTTGCCCGGCCAGCGCAAGAGGCATTCGTATTCCAGCCAGCCGATGCGGAAAAAACGGTTGCTCACCGGGTCTTGGATCGCCCAGGTCGGGCCGCCATCGCTGCCCGGCCCGGACTCGTACAAACGCAGATCCTGACGCAATGCCTGCGGCAGCGGCGCTTCCCTGGCCGGGGCTTCGTTCATTGCCGCCGGCGCGGCAGCGGCACCTGCACTCACGCCTGCACTCACGCCTGCACTCACGCCTGCACTCACGCTTGCGCGGCTTCCCGTTCCGCCTTCTTCTGCGCGGCCTGGGCCTTGCGCTGCTCGATTTCGGCCAGCAGTTTTTCCGGCACCACCACCCGCTTGCAGGCTTTTTCGATCGCCTCGTAGATCTTGTGTTCCTGGAAGGGCTTGATGACGTAGCCGCGCGCGCCCGCCTTGAGGGCTTCCAGCACCATTTTTTCCTGCCCGTGCGAAGTCACCATGACGATTTTCGCGTCCGGAAACTCCGCCATGATCTGGCGTGTGGCCTCGATGCCATCCATGCCGGGCATGGTGATGTCCATCGTCACCACGTCGGGCCGGGCGCTGCGGTAGGACGCCACCGCTGCCTTGCCGCTCGCTGCGGTGGCCGCGATGTGGTAGCCCAGCGGCTCCAGCATCATGGTCAATTTACGCACGGTAATCGGGGAATCATCAACGATCATCACGCTCAGCGCGTCGTAACTCATGGCATCTATCTCACTGCAAAAATAGGGGAACGGTCAGTCCAGGTAATCGAGGCTCTCGGAAAACAGCGCTTTCGGGCCGATCAGATAAACGTCGATGGCGCCGTGCTCGGTCACCATCGAGCGCAGATGAAAAACGGCGTCCTTGATGCGCGGCACGGTTTTGACGAGGTTCATCACGTTCGGCGGTGAGATGCTGATGATCTCACTGTCCAGATCCTGCAGATCGAGCGTGCAATGACCGAGCACGATGTTCATGATCTCCCCGGCGGTGGCGTTCTTCATTTCCTCCGCCTCGTCCGCGCCGATCTCCATGCCTTCGGTCATCTGCGCATAGAGCTTTTCCAGCAGCGCCAGATCGAAGCTGAACGCCACATAGAGGTCGATCACCCCGTCGATGCCGATCACCGCCGTCGTGCCGCGCAGTTCCAGCGCTTCCAGGTCGCCCGCGCGCGGTGCCTGCGGCGTGACCTGCAGGCCGAATTCGGAGCGCAGGTAATCCTGGGTGCGATCCAGCGTCGCCGCCATCACCCGCTTGATTTTTCCAAGTTTCTTCTCGAATGATTCATCCATGATCGGCCAGACCCCCTGTATCGCTGAATGGCAAAACAAATTCAAACTCGGTGCCCGAGCCGGCCTCGGAGCGCACCGTCACTTTCCCGCCCATCGCCTCCACCGCCTGGCGCACGGCAGCCAGCCCCACCCCGCGCCCGGCCAGATCGGTCACGACGGCCTGCGTGCTGATGTAATCCATGAAAATGAGATCGGCCGCAGCGGCATCGTCGAGCTGCGCCGCGCCCGCCACGCCGCGCTCCACCGCCTTGGCGCGCAGCGCGTCCAGATTCAGGCCGGCCCCGTCGTCGGCGATGCTCAGGTGCAGATGCCCAGCCTCGCAGCGCACCCGGCAAGCAATGCGCCCGGCTTCGTCCTTGTCTCGTTCCCAGCGCGTTTCCGGGTCTTCCAGGCCGTGAATCACCGCATTGCGGAATACATGCACGAGGGATTGCAAGAACGCTTTCCAGTGCTGCGGGTCGATCCATATGCCCTCGCCGCCTTCCACCTGCAGGGGCTGCACTTCCTTTTCCTGGCGCTGCGCCACCTGCTGCAAGAGGCGGTCGTAGCCGCGCAGGGCATCGGTCAGGCGCAATTTGCGCAGGCGGATGATTTCATCGAGCAGGCCGCGCACCTCGGCCATGCCGGTATCGACCGGCTCGCCGCGCAAGAGGCGCAGCGAAAGCCGCTCCAGGCGCTCGGCCTGCGCTTCGCTCAGGATCAGGCTGCATCCCTGGACGAGGAAATCCTCGCCCAGCGCATCGCTCAATATCCGCAGGTCGGCGGCAAAGGTTTTTTCCAAGCGGGCGAAATCGATCGTCGCCGGAGGATTCATGGCCGCGTTTTCCAGATGCGCGCCCAGGCTGCTTTCGATGGCGTGCAGCAAGGCCGGCGTGGCCGGGAAGTTGAACTGCGCCAGCAAGCCTTTGTAGGTGTGGATTTCCCGGTACAGGCGGCGGATCTGCGCGGGCGGCACGCCCTGATTTTCCGCTGCGGCAGCACCTTCGGTCGCCAGAAATTCGCGGAAACCATCGACCATTTCAAAGAAATTCCGGTTGTCGGACACCGCCAGCACCACCATTTTCAGGTGCTTCTGCTCCTGTTCGAGCAGATCGGCCATGTGCCGCTCTGCCGTCACGTCGCTCAGGATGACCATGAATTTCTCCCGGCCGATGCGGCGATACTCCACCGCCAGCAAGCGCTCGCCGCGCCGGACTTCCCTCGGCAGCAGGGAGAGCATGCTGTCGCGCACCTCGGCATCCTCGACCGCCAGCGCCGAGGCGATGATCTCGCGCATCAGGCGCGCTTCCGCCGACGCATCCCCGAACAGCAGCCCGGCAATTTCCTGCCCGGCCGGCACCGTGCCCAACATGGCTTCGCAGGCCCGGCTGTATTCGCTGTCCACCCGCAGGTCGTAGCTGAAGGACAGGAAACCTTCGCCGGAATTGTCGAGCAAGGTGATGACCTGCTCCGTCTTGCGCTGCGCCCGCTGCCGGGTGCGCAACCAGGTGTGGACGAGCAGGAGCAGCATGAAGATCGCCGTCGCCGTGAGCACGCGCGCCGGCCAGCCGAAAATATCCTCGTCGCCGATGAATCCGGCCACCTGCCACTTCCCGGAAGGATCGGGCCAGTCGATGCCGGAGGCGAACATCTGCAAATCACGGCCGTCCTTGCCGATCCGGCCCGCCGCGTTCAGCAGAATGAGGACGGGCGGCGTTTCCTTGTAGGCGTTATTGACCCGCTTGTCCTCCTGCGCCCGCGCCAGTTCCTCAGGCCCGCCCAGCACCCGGTACACCCAGCCCGGCACGTTGGCGGCGAACACCACGCCCTCGGGCGACAGCACCGCCATGGGCAGCTTCTCCGCCGCCAGCCGCCGGTCGATTTCCTCGAACCCCAGCTTGGCGACGATCACGCCGACCGGCGTCGCGTCACTGCCGCTGGCCGGAATCGGCGCCGAAACATAGAAGCCGCGCTCGCGCGAATTGCTGCCGAGCGCCGCGTACATGGTCGGCTGGCCGGCAATCGCACCGGAAAAATAGGGCCGCCAGCCGTAGTTCTTGCCGGTGATCGTCGTCTTGACGTTTTTCACCATGTAGGCGTTCACCGTGCCATCCGCCGCCATGACGATCATGTTGTCGAGGCCGAAGGTGTCGAACACGTAGCGCAGCTTGGCCGTCACCGCCGGATTGTCGGGTGCCGCCCTGCCCTGCGCCGTGGCGCGGATGTCCGGGTCGATGCCGGCAATCGAGGTGATCGCCCCGAGCAGGTTGGCCTTGCGGTGATCCTCGGCCAGTTGCACGGCGATCCGGTCGATCTCCCGCGCAAATTCCGCCTTGCCGCGCGCCACCGCGAACAGGGTAATCAGCCAGGTGAGAAAGATGGCCGCCAGCAGCAAAACGAAAGTCGACCACCAGGAAACCCGTTCTCTCATGCTGCCTCTTCCTCGCCGCAAACCCGGTTGCGGCCCGTCTGCTTGGCCCGGTACATCGCCTCGTCGGCGCGCTGCAACAGCCCATCCTGCGTATCACCTGCGCGCCAGGTCGCCACCCCCAGGCTCACCGTGTGGGTTTTGCCCGTGCTGAATGCCTGCGCCGCCACCGCCGCGCGGATGCGCTCGGCCAGGCGCAGGGCCGCCGCATGGTCGGCCTTGGGGCAAAGCATCAGGAATTCCTCGCCGCCCCAGCGGCCGATGAAATCGGTGGCGCGCAAAGCGTTCTTCATGGTGCGCGCCAGTTGCACCAGAACGCTGTCGCCGACGGCATGGCCGAAGGTGTCGTTGACCGACTTGAAATGATCCAGATCGGCGCTGATGATGGAAAACGCCTTGCCGCTCAAATCGGCCCGCTCGATTTCCTGGCTGAAAATCCGCCCGAGTTTTTCCCGGTTGTGAATCTGCGTCAGGCTGTCGGTGCTGGCCACGTGCTCCAGTTCCTGATGTTTGAGCATCAGGGCGATGTGCGCCTCGGCCAAGCTCTTTTGCGCTTCCTTTAGCCGGCTGATGTCATTGGCGATGACGTACTGGACGATTTCGCCATCCTTCCAGTAGGTCGCCCTTTCCTCTATCTGATACCAGCGCTCGTCGAACTCGTTGAACAGCTCATAACTCAAGGCATTGCCATTGGGTTTGCCCTCGGCATCCAGCAGATCGCTGCGGCGGCAGCGCGCGCAAGGCTCATCCAGGCCATCGATCAGCCAATGGCAGGGTTTTTCCCGCCAGGCCGGAAAACGTTCACGAAAGAAGGCATTGCCATAGTGCACGCGGTTATCACGCACACCCACCGCATAAATGGCGAACGGCAGCGAATCGAGAATCTCATCGTGCTTGAGCAGGGGAAAAACTTGTGCCGTGTCCATTTTCGTTTGCAACTACCTTTGCCGCTTTTTATTCGTTTTATCGCCGAAAATTCATCGAAATTCGCCGAAACACCAAAATGCCAGCCCGCCAGTTTAGGGAAAGCGCGAATAAAACTCAAATACGCAAACTATGCCAAATTGACACAATTTAACGCAAACTGGGGCGATCCCGTGCCGGCACGCGCCGATTCCGCCCCCGCAAACCCCTCACCAGCCGCTCAACTCCCGCAGCTTCGCCAGGGGCCGGCGCAGGATGTAGTAACCCAGCGTCACCCAGCCGCCATAGACCTTGGCCGTGCCGCGCAGGCCGATGCGGGCGTCTTTCTCGTCCAGACTGGCGCGCAGGCGGTAGCTGGCGACGCCGTCGCCCTCGACGCTGGCCTGATAGCTGGTTTCGGTGATCTGCCCGGAAAGCGGCGACAAAGGGCGCACGGTGAGGAAGAACTTGAGCGGCGCGCCCACGTCCAGGCTGATCGCATCGGCCACCGGCAGATGCACGAGCAGCGCCGGTTTGGCCGGATTCGCCAGCAGCATGATGCGCTCGCCGGTCACCACCGGGCGGCCCTGCCAATCGTCCGGGTTGGCGAACACCGCGATACCGTCATACGGCGCGAGCGCATCCACCCGCGCCAGTTGCGCCTGCACGGCAGTCAATTCAGCGCGCTTTTCCTGTGCGCGGCCCATCAGGGCGGCCAGTTCGGCCTTGCTGCGGCTGTCGTCGAAGGCCATTTGCGTGGCGGCCTGCAACTCGGCATCGGCCACCGCCACCGATTTCTTCGCCACCTCCAGGCGGTTGCGCAAGGTGGTGTCATCCAGCGAAAACAAAGGCTCGCCCGCCTTCACCGCCTGATTCGGGCGCACGTGGATGGTTTTCACCACGCCATCGATGGCCGCCGTGATCGCCATGGCATCTTCCGCCACCACTTCGGCTGGCGCCAGCGCGCTCTGGCGCACCGGGAAAAAGAACAGCGCCAGCAGCGCCGCCAGCACCAGCCGCCGCTGCCACTTGCCCCAGGCCCGCCAGCGCGCTTTCAGGCCACGGCGCGGTTTGCCGGCCAGCATTTCCCAGCAGTACGACCAGCTTTCGCCCAGCCGCCCGAGCAGATGCAGCGCCTCCTCGGCGGGGATCTGGTCGAGCAGGAACACCGCCCAGCCGAGCAACTCCCCGTCGCGCCGTTTCAAGGGCAAGGCCAGCACGCCCAGCGTCCACCACTCCGCCCAGCCATCGGCCACGTCGTCCGGCGCGTCAGCCAGTTGCTGCGGCGTCGGCGCAAACCAGCCGCCGTGCTTGCCGCCTTCGGGCAACTGGCTCACCACCCACGGCCAAGCGCGTTTCAGCCACAGCGTGTACGGGCTGTCCTCGGCCAGCTTGACCAAGCCGGAAATGGTGAGCGCCTGATTGTTCGCATCCAGCACCAGCGCCTGGCGGAAATGCAGCGCCGCGTGCGCATCGTTGGCGATGGAAAACCCCAACTCCGTCAGATTGCCCGCCGCCCGCGCCCGCGCTTCCAGATGCGTGGCGAACGCCTCGAAACTCACCGGCGCCGGTGTGCTCAAGGCACCACCTTGAAGCGCGCGATACCGCTCATGCCAGCGAGAAGCTCCGGTTCGGCCTTGTCCATGCGCGCTTCCAGTTCGATGGTCTGCGCCACGGCATCGACGCGGGCGTTAATCAACGTCACCTTGGCTGGATAAGTGCGCCCGGTTTCGTTGATATCCACTTCGAACGGCGTGCCCACGCTGACCTGGCGCAGCCAGCGCGAAGGAATGTTCAGCCGCAGTTTCAGCGGCCCGTCGCTAATCATTTCGAGCAGGGGCGCGCCGATATTCACGCCCTGGTGCGGCTTCACATGCACCTTCACCACCCGCCCGGTAAAGGGCGCCACCACCGTGCATTGCGCCAGTTGCGCCCGGCTCATGGCAATCGCCGCCTTCGCCTTGTCGGCCCCGGCAGCGGCCAGCGTCACTTCCATATCGCCCGCCGCGTCGAGTTTGCGCAGGCGCTCCTTGGCGTTCAGCGTTTCCTTGGCCGAGTTGTACTCCGCCTGTGCCATGTTCAACCGCGCCGCCGCCTCGCCGCAATCGAAGCCGATCACCGCCTTGCCCTTCTGCACCTTGCCGCCCAGTTCCGCCTTCAGGCTGGAAATGCGCCCCACCGTCTGCGCCACCAGCGTGGTTTCCAGTTCCGGCGTCAGCAGCACGCGGATCGCATCCGGATTTTCCGCCGCAGGTTTCGCCACCGGCGCCGCCGGTTTGGCCGCAGGCTGCACGGTGGATTGTGCGGCAGACGGCACGGCAGGTTTGGCCCCCGCAGGCGGCACCGGCGATTGCGCCAACGCCACCGCACTCAAGGAAAACACTGCCAGCACGGCAGCCTTACGCCAAGGATGAATCATGTTTTACCTCGTTCATTCGACAGCCGGTGAATTTACTACAGCCATCGCAAAAATTTTGAAATCACCAGAAAACCTGGGCCTGCGCCAAACGGCGTTACCCCTTCTGTTGACCCCTTGGATTAGCCAGACTAGACTAAGTTCGTCACCAGATTCAATTCAAACTCACCTGCTACCGGGAACAATCATGCTCGCCGTCAATATGTTGCAAGCCAAAACCACCCTCTCAAAACTGATCGAAGCCATTGAACAAGGGCGCGAGCGGGAAATCGTCATCGCCCGCAATGGCCGCCCTGCCGCGCGTCTCGTGCCGATCGAAACCGCCCCCGTGGAAAAACGCATCGGCATTGCCGAGGGTTTATTCACCATACCCGACGACATCGACACCCATAACGCTGAAATCGCCCAACTGCTGGCCGGGGAGATCGCCGGGATTACCCAATGAACCTGCTGCTCGACACACATATCGCCTTATGGGCCATCGCCAATGACAAAAAACTCAGCCCGCTTGCCCGAGAAATGATCTGCTCGCCAGAAAACAGCGTCCAGGTCAGCGTCGCCAGCCTGTGGGAAATTGCCATCAAATACAGCCTTGGCCGGGGTGACATGCCGGTTTCCGCGCCACAGGCGCTGCACTATTTTGAACAATCCGGCTACCGTATCCTGCCCGTCGAAGCGGCCCACGTCTGCGCGGTGAGCGATTTGCCGCCGCATCATCAAGACCCGTTCGACCGCCTGCTGATCGCGCAAGCACAGGTTCATCCTCTGCATCTCGTCACTCACGACAAACTGATCGCCCGCTACGGCAGCCACATCACCCTGGTCTGAAACAAAGTGGGCGGCGCTGAAAAGCACCGCCCACCTTTCACCTTTGGGTACCTCGAAAAACTGGCGTCATTCCGGCGAACGCCGGAATCCAGCTATTGCAAGCCATTGAAAAGCAGAAGAACTTGATTCCGGCTTTCGCCGGAATGACGCGAAAGGGCAGGTTTTTCGAGACTCCCCTTTCACCTTTCACTTCCCGCTTTTGAACACCATCCCCTGCCATTCCTGCATGGTGCTTGCCATTGCACCGGCCAGCGTTTTTACGTCGTTGCTGTCGATGGTTTCCGGCAGCACGTCCAGACCCACCGAGTTGTACACCCGACCCCAGGCGGCCTGCGCGTTGCCGTAGGAGGCGTAGCGCTGGTATTCGGAGAGCAGGGCGCGGGCTTCGGCGCGGATCAGTTCGAGTTCGGAATCCGCCTGGCTGCTGGCGCTGGCGCTGGCGAAGTTGTGCAGGCGCGAATCGACGCGCAAGCCTTCTTCGGCGAACTTCAGTTCCGACAGAGCCAGACCGTAACGCTGCACGCCCACGCGAATCTGCGTCAGCACCGCCATCGACAAGGCCATGCGGCGCATGTCGTCGGTCTTGTTCTGATGCTCATGCGCGCGTTCGAGCGCCGGGTACTGGGCCAGCTTCAGGATGTTCCACGACAGGCGCATACCCACGTCCGTCCAGTGGCTGTTGTAGTTGTACTTGTTGGAATCGTATTGCAGACCGGCATCCAGGCTCAGGTTCGGCCACAAGAGGAGCTTCGCCGCCTTGATGTCGTTCTCGGTGACGCGCTTGCGGTACCACTCCTCCATGATTTCCGGGCGCTTTTCCAGGGCCATCTGTTCGAGTTCTTCCAGATTGCCCGGCACCGGCGGCAGGCCGACTTCCTTGTCTTCGGCCAGCGTGTATTGCGTTCCCGGCGGAATCGACATCAGCGCGCTCAGTTCGGCACGGGCGAGTTCCAGATCCTGGCGACGCAGGGTCAACAGATTGACCGCATCGAGCAGGGCACGCTGATAAGCCAGCACCTGCGGCTGCGGCATCAGGCCGTCGCGCTCGACCTGCTTGGCACGATCCAGCGCCTTGTTGACCCGCACCAGCAGCGCATCGACGCGACCGATCAGGCGCTGCGCGCCGAGCGCGCGCCAGTAGCTGTTGCGCACGTCCTGCAGCACGTTCTGCGCCACCTTGCGCCGGCGTTCCTCGGCCATCAGCACCTGGTCGGCCTTCTGCTGGGCGCGGTAGTAGGAGACGCCGAAATCGAGCACGCTCCAGGAGAAGGTCAGGTTGGCCAGCGTGCGCTCGCGTTCCTGCGAGGTGGAGGGACGCAGGGACACCTGACGATCCTCGATGCCGATGGACGTGCCGCCCGAATCGTTGCTGCGCCAGGCGTAGCCCGCGCCGGCCACGACGCGCGGCAGCATCTCGTAGGTGGACACGTCGTGCAGGCTCCTGGACAACGCGCTTTCCATCAGCTTCAGCTTGTAGTCCAGGTTGTACTTCAGCGCCCGCGCCGCCGCTTCGTGGAAGGTGATAGCCCCCGTCACCGGCTCCTGATCGGCGTACATGTTGAGGCGATCCTGCGCCACGCGCTCCTTGACCTCCTCCGGCTCGAAAGGCACCGGCGCGAGCGCGCCGCAGCCCGCCAGCGCCACGGTGAAACAGGCCGCCACCAGCAGAGCCGGGCGGGTGATGCGGATTTTCATGTTGTTGCTTTGCATTGTCTTCCCTCGAAAAATCAAACGTTCAATTTAGAAACTGTCACCCCAGAAACTCAAGCCTTGCGCGGGGCCAGCGGCAAACGTGCCACCCCGCTGCGCAACTGTTCGCCAAAGGACGGCGCGGCGCCACCGGCCAGCCGCTGCGGCGCGGCCTGGGCAGGTTTTTCCACCGCCTTCTCCGCGACCTTGCCAGCCGGAGCCTCGCCCTGCTCGCCATCGGCCACCGCATCAGGTGCTTCTCCTGCCGCCTTCTTCAGCTTCTTGCGTTGCTGTTCGAGCAGATTTTCGACCTCGGTGGCGGCGTTGCGGAACAGCCCCGGCTGCGGCAGATAGCCGTCGCTGCCCAACCCCAGGCGGCTGTAGCGGCCTTCGACGGTGCCCTTGAGGAAACCCGCGTCGCGCTGCGAATCGCGCACGGCATGCGTCACGAACAGATTGATGTCCATGCCCAGGCCCGCGCCCAGCGACACCGGCTGGTGCTCGCCCGGCATGACTGCCGCCGGGTCGCTGAAACCGCGCGGATCGTCAGCGGCGCGCTGATCCTGCGAGACATTCACGGCGCGGTTCACATAGACAATGGGGTGGAAAGGCAGCGGCAGGCGCTGAACGTTGTCGTGCCGTTCGTTGGCGAAGTACACGCTCGGATCGGTAATCACCGGGCCATTCAGGATGGAAACCGGCGTCTGCGAACCGGTCGGGCCATCCAGCGGCGACGACGGCACCGGATCGGTCGGCGGCGGCGCAACCACCGCGCCCGGCTGCTCCGGATTGATGGTGATGCTCAACACGGCGGTGCTGGTATCGCCATCGGCGTCGGTGATGGTGTAAGTCACGCGGTCGGTGAGCTTGGAGCCATCGGCCAGCGTGGCGACGCGCGGGTCGGTCTGATCCAGTTCATACACGTAGCTGCCGTCCGGCTGCACGGTAATCCAGCCGTATTCGGTCTTGGTGCGCGTATTCACATTGCCGGTAACGTCCGCCGTGCCACTGCCCGCCGCAACGCCCGTCACGGTGCTGGTGTCGCCGCCGTGATAGTCGTTGTCCATCACGTTGCCGCTGACCGAAGGCGTCACCTGGAGCAGGTCGTTCGTATCGTCACGCGCCAGCGGCTCGTCGTCGAGAATGCGCACGATCACCGCCCCGGTGTTGTTGCCGCCATCGGTATCCGTCACGGTGATGTCGATCTGATCCGTCACCTGCTGCTCGCCCGTACCCGGATCGTGGCCCTGCGGCGTATGCAGTTCATACTCGTAGGTCAGGGTATAGGTGTCATCGCCGTTATCGGTGAAGCCTGTAACGCGGATATAACCCTTGTTGGTATCGACCGGCTTCGACGGATTGCCCGGGGTAAAGGTCAGCAGTTCGGTAATCGTGAATTGGTCGTTGTCGCCAATATCCACCGTGGCAATCGGCACGTCCGAAGTGATCTTCACGGTGCCGGTGGCCGTGCCGGGTTTGCCCGGATCATTGCCGACCAGACCGCCTTCATGCACGGTCACGTCGCCATCTTCACCCGGCCCGTTCACGTCAGCCACCTCGATGAGGGGGCCGGCGCTCTTGTCGGCAATGGTGCCGACGCCAGTGTCGGTCTTGCTGGCATTGCTGGCGTAACTGGCGGTCAGCTTGAAGGTTTCATTGCCTTCCGTGTAATCCTCGTCGTCCTCGCTGCCGATGTTCACCCGCACCAGAATCTCGCCGGTGCTCGGTGCCACGGGGCGGTTGGCGGCGCCGTTGTAGCTCGTCCAGGTGGTGCCGCCATCGGTGGAGTACTCCAGGGCGAAGCCGCTGGTGGTGGCGGGGTTGGTGTCGCCATTGGCCAGCGCCAGATTCACCTGTTCGCCCTGTTCGACGCTGCTCACATTGAAGTAGACATAACCGCCGTCTTCCTTGACCGAGCCTTCCGCAACACTGCCGCTGACGAGCTTGCCGCCGTTGGTGATGGCGATCGTGCGGTCGTCATCGAAGGAGAGGTTAGGCACTGCCGGGCCGGTCGGCACCTTGGGAATCAGCTTGTCATTGACCACGCCTGGGTCAGCCGGATTGCCGGGGTTCTTGGGCTGACCGGGACTGCCGGGGTCTTCAGGAATCCAGATCGTACCGGTGCCGTCGTCCTTGATGGTGCCGATGCCGGTGGCTTGCTTGTCGCCCTGGGTCTTGGCGGTCAGGGTGAAGGTTTCGCTCTTTTCAAAGTCGTTATCGTTGACGATGGTGGTACGCACCAGCAAGGTGCCGCCTGCCGGAATGGTGGTCGTGGTCGTGCCTTCGATCCAGTTCGTCCACTGGCCGCTTGTCGTATCGAAATACTGCAACTGGGTGCCGTAATCCGTCCCGGCAGTGGCCAGTTTCGCGCCTGGCGTCGTGTCATTGCCCAGCAGCAGACTGGTAATGGGCGTGCCGGTGATGCCGCCGACTTCAAAGACGATCCAGCCGGAGCCTTCGTTGACCGTCGGGCTGTTGACGCTGACAGGGCGGTCATCGTCGAACTTGACCACAGCCGGATCGACTGTGCCGGGAATACTGCCGGAGGGTGTTTCCGGGGTGATCGGCGTAAGTTTGCCGTTGGGAACATCCTTGTCCTCCGGCACCCAGATCGTGCCGCGCCCATCGTCGAGAATGGTGCCGACGCCGGTGGCGCTGTTGCCCGTGGGAGCGCCCGTGTTGATGTCGTTGAGGGTGACGGTGAGGCGGAAGTTCTCGCTGACTTCGTAGTCGTTGTCATTGACGAGGGTGGTGCGCACCAGCACCTTGCCGTCGGTCGGGGCGGTGATGGGGGTACTGGGATCGTAGTTCGTCCAGGTCGCGCCACCGTCGAGAGAATATTGCAGCGCGTTGCTGCCGTAATCGACGCTGCCGTCGGTGGGGCTGGTGGTGCCGCCGGTGGCTGTGCCGTCGTTGAGCACCAAGCTACCAATGATCGCCTTGGGCGTGGTGGTGACTTCAAAGACGATGTAGGGCGAGCCTTCGTTGACGATGGGGTTGTTCACCACCGGGGTGCGGTCGTCGTCGCGGGGCTTGTAGTCGTTGTTATTGGGATCGATGGGGACGGTTTTGCCCGGATCGGTCGGATCGGTTGGATCGAAAATATCGCCGGTGCCGTCGTCGAGGATGGTGGCGGTGCCAATAACGGCAGATGCGCTCTGCGGCGTAACCACCAGATTGAAGGTTTCCGCGCCTTCATAGGTGGTGTCGTTGTAAATTGCGACGCGAACGTAGAGCGTGCCGCTGGCAGCAATGGTGACGTCAGAGGTCGTACCGGGGATGTACGGCGCCCAAGCAGAGCCATTCCAATACTCAAACGAATCGTTCTTGTAGTCCTTGCTGCCTTGTTCGCTCGCGCCGCTGGGGCCGGTCGGCGAGCCATCAGCCGGTTTGCTGCCCGCGCCGTCGTTCAGGGCCAATGCGACATCTACAGAAGAACCGCCATTTTCGTTCTTCACCTCGAACACCACATAGCCCGAGGCTTCGTTCACCACCGGGTTGTTGACCTTGACATCCACGGCACCACGGTCGTCATCCTTGGGGCCAGTTGCCGGATTATCGGAGCCATTCGGCCCGTCCGGGTCTTGCAAATCGCCGGTGCCGTCATCCTTGATGGTAGCGGTCCCGGTGGCCTTGCCGCCGGTGATGGTTTCGGCGGTGAGGGTGAAGGTTTCGCTCTGTTCGTAACTGTTATCGTTGACGATGGTGGTGCGTACCAGCACCGTACCGGTCGTGGAGATGATGCTCAGATCAGCGCCGGGCGTGAATGCAGTCCAGGTTGTGCCGCCGTCGGCGGAGTACTCGAAAGCGTCATTCAGATAATCGACGCTGCCATCCGTCGTGCCATGCGACGTACCGCCGCCCGTGGCCGTGCCATCGGCGACACTCAGCTTGGTGATCTCGTCACCCTGCTGGGTCGTCACCGTAAACACCACCTTGCCCGTAGCCTCGTTCACCACCGGGTTATCCACCTGCGGGAAGCGGTCATGGTCGTGGGGGACATAGCCCGGATCGCTCGGGTCGGAAGGCGTTTTGCCGCCGGTGGTCGGGTCGTAAATATCGCCGGTGCCGTCGTCGAGGATGGTGGCGGTGCCGGTGGTGGAACTGCCGGGGGTGACGCCATCGGTTTTGTAGGGCGTGACCTTGAGCTGGTAGGTTTCCGCGCCTTCAAAGACCGAATCATTGATGATGGGGTTGCGCACCAGTAGGGTGCCGTCGGCATTGGTGATGGTCACCTTGTCGCCGGGGGTGTAGGCCACCCAGTTCGTGCCGTCGAAATATTCCAGGCTGTCGGTGTAGTCCACATTGCTGTCGGCGGTGCCGGGGGCCAGTTCCAGCGAGACGATCTGGCCTTGCACGCCTTGCACGGTAAAGACGCCATGCGGCGAGGCTTCGTTCACCAGGATGTCGTTGACGCTGATGCCGGAGTCTTCGACGACAAGGGTCTTGACGTTGTTGTTGATGCCAGCGTTCTGGTAGTCGCCGGTGATGCCGGGGTTGTCGGGGTTGTCGATGCCGTTGGCGGGGTCGCTGGGATTGCCGCTGTGCGGGTCGGTGTAGCTCACGGTGATTTCGTCGCCGCGCTTGAGCTTGAAGTTGCCGTCGGTGTCGCTATCGCTGGCGCTGCCGGTACCTTTGGTGGTGCTGACCTTGCCTTCAAAGACGCCGGTGTTGACGCCGGTTTCGGTGAGGAAGACGGTTTCCTTCTCGCCGGTGGTGGCGTTGGTGAGAGTGACGGTCAGGGTTTCGATTCCGGTGGCAGCATCCTTATCCCGGTTCTGGTCGTTATCCGTGACGCGAATCCAGATTTCATTGCCGGGTTCGTAGCTGCCGACCTCAGTACCGAGCGGGCCGGAGATGAAGGAGACTTCACCGTCGGTGATGGTGCCGCTGAGGTCGATCTTGTTGATCTTGTCCTTGGTCACGCCATCGGCTTCGAGCTTGACGCTGTTGCTGACGATGAAGTTGGCATCGGCCAGGGTCTTGTCGATGTCCTCGTTGATGGTGACGTTGTAGGTAAACTGGATGTAGCCGCCGATTTGCAGGCCGTTCTTGCCGCTGCGGTCGATGGCCTCGCCGATGGTGTAGCCGGACACCAACGCCAGGGCATTGCCATCGAAATCGGTGAAGGTTTCAACGCCGCCGGTTCCCTTGCTGGTGTCGACCGTAACACCATCGGCCAGATAGTAGGTTTTGGTACCGCCGCCTGCATTGCTGATGATTTCCCAGACCTTCTTGCCGTTTTCATCGAAGGAAGTGAGCGTCAGGCTGTTGGGGACGTAATCGGCGCTGCCCGCTGGCTCAATGGTGTCGGTGATCTTGATGTTGAGCAGTTCGATCACGGCACGGTTGGTCAGGGTGATGGTGTATTTCACCTCGTCACCGGCTTCGATCACGCCACTTTCACGGTTGTTGTTGACGAATTCGGCGGCTTTCTTTTCCAGCACGTAATCCGGGTAGGGGCTGATGGTGGTGCCCATGTCGAGATAGGGGTTGCCGGTATCGGCCACGGTGGCATCTTCACCCCAGGCAGCGGTAATCAGCGTGCCATCGACGGTATAGACCACCAGGCCGGTCTGGTTGTTGTCCGAGGTGTCACGAATGCGGTAGGACTGCAAGCGGTTGATCTTGTAGACGCTGACGTCATGTCCGGCAGCAAGCGTGGCCGCAGCCGACAGGGCGGCATCCTTGACGATGGTATTACCCTGGGCATCCTTGAGTTCAATGGTGCCGCTGTCGATGTGCAGTTCGGTGTCATCCACCGATGTCACCCACACCGGGCTGCCGTTCTTGCCGGAAATGACGCCATCAGAGCCTGCTGTATTGCCGTTGCCCGGCCCCCAGGCGACGACGAAGCGGTCGGTCAGGGTGCGCTCGGCCACCAGCGAATAGCTCCAGTCGCGGCTGGTGGTGGGGTCGACGGTGGCAACGGCGTAGAATTTTTCACCGCTTTCGGTGTAGAAATGCCCGGCGGAGGCCGGCATGGCGACGACCTTGGTGGAATGGGCGGCGACAGTGACCGAGCTGCTCGAGATGACACCGGCGGCACTGCGCGTTTCGTAATACACGGTAATGGCCGTGTCGTTGGCGTTGTGCAGGTAGATATGCGAGGTGGCGCCGCCGACGGTCGCTACCGGGGCGTAGTAGCTGTTGCCCCAGCTTTCGGTCGGGGCGATGCTGTACCAGCGGTTTTGCGAGGTGTTGCTGCCGGAGAGCATATTGACGCCAATGGCCTTGTCGGCGGTGATCGTGGTGCCGTCGGTGATGACGGCCTGGGCATCACTCAGCCCCGTGCCAGCGACGGTGTTGCCGCTGGCCAGCCCCTTGATGTAGAGGCTCTCGCCCTGCATCAGAACGCGGGTGATGGTGCCGTTGCTGCTGCCATCGGCTTTGAAGAGGTTGATCGTGACTGCCGTGTTGTCCTCGTAGGCCATGATGTACAGCGAGTTTTTCTGGAAGATCGAGGTGCTGCTGATCTTGGGCGCTTCCGAGGTATCCGTGCCGACGGGAATGACGAATTCGGTGCCGGCATTGCCGACGTCGATCACGTTCACCGCGCCGCCGACGATGGTGCCGATCTTGGTATCCCAGCCAGCGCGGGTGACGGAAATGGCCTTGGTCGAGCCGATCTTGTCGCGGCCATCGAAATCGACGGTTGCCAGCGAGTTTTTGTTCACCTGGTTGCGCAGGATGAGGGTCTGGCCCATCGCGGTGACGCCATTGACCGTCTGACCGTCGGTGAGCTGTGTATTTGTTTTGACGTCCGTCCAGACGCCATTGTTGTAATACCAGACGCGGGTGTTTGTCTGGCCGGGATTCTTGATGTCGGCTTCGTAACCGTCTTCCCAGTGGTCATACACCACGTAGGTGTCGTTGCTGGTGGCGGTAATGGCGATGATGCTTTCGATCTTGTTGTCGCTGCTGGCGCTGTAGATGTTCTGGATGCCCGACCAGATCTGGTCTTCCGGCATCGGCACAAAATGCACCTGGGCGATGTTGTAGGGGCCGGCATGTTCGACCTGCACCCGTTGGCCATCCAGGGTGATTTCCGTGCGGTCATCACTCAAGCGGTTAACGGCCAGATTGGCATTGCCCGTGGTAAGCAGGGAGGCAAAGGCAGCGCCCTCGTCGCCTTGGCTATCGGCACCGCTGTTCACGCGGTTGTCGATGTCGTGGCCGATTTCCTGCACGAGCACGGCGGCGACTTCATTGGTATACGCCCCGGCCAGCCACTGGGCATTGAGGTAAATGGTGGGCTGGCCAGTGGTGCCTGCCGCGCTGTAGGCACCGCGTGTGCCGTTCATTTCATCGTTGCTGCGCACTTCCAGACGGATAGCGTAGCTGCCGTTGAGAATCTCGCTGCGCAGGCTGTCGAGCTGGGCATTCCATTCGGCGCTGCCGGCGTCGGCGCTGAAGATTTCGGCGGCCTGGGTACGGAAGGCGTCGCTGTTGACCCATTCGGCCAATTTTTGCTGCGTGAGCGCGGCGGCTTCGCCGAGGAGCGCCTGGTAGTCGCTGGCCGCATCTCCGGCCAGATCGAGCAGCGGCAGGCTGGCCGCCGGTTTTTCCGCCACTTCGCTCGGGCGCGCATCCGCCGCCGGCTGGGTTTCCTGCTTCTGCGCTTCGGCGTGGTGGTCGCCGGCCATGTCGAAGTTATCGACCGCCGCTACGGCACCGGCACCGTCGAACAGCAGGCGCGGCTCAAGAGCCAGGGCGCGGGAGGCGGGACGGAAAGCGGATTTTTTCTTCATGGTCGCAGTCTCTTTCAGGAAATGGGGCTACGGAAAAACGGTGGAATGACTATTTTTTGTTTCTGTATCAATGTTTTTCAATATAGCAGGGCAGTTTACGCAAGAGAAAATCAAAAACCCACCATTTCTTACATTTGCCGCATTTATCGCTATAGTTATTTTCCCTTAGTCAAACTACCTGAAAAACGGTAGCCACATCCCCGCAACGCGCGTCAAGCCTGGATTTCAGAGAAATACAAAATCCGCGCTGTGAGCACCACGGGAAAACCGAACCTGTTATACGGCGCGCCGGGGAGTACACTTCTTTGCAAAACTCCGAACCAGCGCGCGCGTATTTTCCACGCATTTTCCAATATCCGGCATCACTCAAGCCTTGCGCGGGGCCAGGGGCAGACGCGCCGCCCCGCTGCGCAACTGCTCGCCGAAGGACGGTGCCGCACCGCCCGCCAGCCGCTGCGGCACCGCCCGGGCGGATTTCTCCGTCGGCTCGTCCGCCGACTTGTCCGCCTGCGCTGCCGCTGCGACATCGCCCTGCCCGTTCCCGGCCTGGTCAGAAACAGCCGCTGCCTTCTTCGGCTTCTGGCGCTGTTGTTCGAGCAGCTTTTCGACCTCGGTCGCAGGGTTACGGAACAGGCTTGGCGACGGCAGATAGCCATCACTGCCCAAATCCAGACGGCTGTAGCGGCCTTCGACCGTGCCCTTGAGGAAACCTGCGTCGCGCTGCGAATCGCGCACGGCATGCGTCACGAACAGGTTGATGTCCATGCCCAGGCCCGCGCCCAGCGATACCGGCTGGTGCTCGCCCGGCATGACTGCCGCCGGGTCGCTGAAACTGCGCGGATCGTCGGCGGCGCGTTGCGCCTGCGAACTCGCCACCTCGCGGTTCACATAGACGATGGGGTGGAAAGGCAGCGGCAGGCGGCGCACGTCGTCGAAACGCTCGCTGGCGAAGTACGGGCCTGCATCAAGGACGACAGGAGAATTCTGCGTCAGCACCAACGGTTTGGTGGGATCAGGGCCAGCCAGCGGCGACTGCGGCGTCTCGTCGATGCCCGGCGGCGTCGGCGGCGGCGGATTCTCGGGTATCACCGTCACCCGCACCGTGGCCGTTTCCGTCACACCGCCGGAAGTCACCGTATAGGTGTAGCTGTCCTCACCGGAGAAACCCGGATCGGGGGTGTAGGTGATGCTGCCGTCGGGGTTGATCGTCACCTTGCCGTGCGCTGGCGGCGTCGTCCCGCTCACCACCGGCGTTCCCTCGAAGCTGTCGTTGTCCAGCACCGGGGTTTTGACCGGGCTGCCTGCCAGCGTGCTGATGGTATCGTCGGCAATATCCGCCACCGGGGTGACGGTGATGGTCAGCGTGGCGGTGGCGGTGCCGTTGCTGGCGCCGCTGCCGTCGCTGACGGTGTAGGTCACGGGCGGCACCGTGCCGTTCCAGTCGGGAACCGGAGTAAAGGTATAGCTGCCGTCGGTGTTCAGAGTGAGTTCGCCGACGCCCGGAATGGTGGCCGTGCTGCCCGGCAGGTAGGGGGTGCCGCCGATGCTGAAGCCGGTGACGGTCAGCGGGTCGTTGTCGGCGTCGCTGTCGGCGACATCGCCACTGCCGCCATCCTTGATGACGTTGCCGGAAACCGGCGTGTCTTCCGGCGTGCTGCGCACGTCGTCGTTCGCCACCGGCGGCGCGTTGGTAACCGTGATGTTGACGGTGGCGGTCTCGGTGACCCCGCCGCTGGTCACGGTATAGGTGTAGCTGTCGGGGCCGGTATAGCCGGGGTCGGGGGTGTAGGTAATGCTGCCGTTGGGGTTGATCGTTACCTCGCCGTGGGCGGGCGGCGTCGTCCCGGTAATCACCGGCGTTCCCTCGAAGCTGTCGTTGTCCAGCACTGGCGTGGTCACTGGCTGGTTGACGCGGGTGGTTGCCGTATCGTCGGCAATATCCACCACCGGCGTGACGATGATGGTCAGCGTGGCGGTGTCGGTTTCGCTGCCGTCGCTGATGGTGTAGGTCACGGTCGGCACCGTGCCGTGCCAGTCGGCCACCGGGGTGAAGGTGTAGCTGCCGTCGGTGTTCAGGGTGAGTTCGCCGACGCCCGGAATGCTCGCCGTGTTGCCCGGCAGGTAGGGGGTGCCGTCGATGGTGAAGCCGGTGACGGTCAGGGTGTCGCCGTCGGCGTCGCTGTCGGCGACATCGCCCGCCGACGGCACGGGGCGGCGCGGCCGCCCACCCCCCCCCTCCCGCCGCTGCCGATCACGTTGCCGGAAACCGGCGTGTCTTCCGGCGTGCTGCGCACGTCGTCGTTGGCCACCGGCGGCGTGTTGCCGTTGATGGTGATGGTCAGGGTTGCCGTGTCGGTGTCGCCGTCGGCATCGGTGATGGTGTAGGTGAAGGTTTCGGTCAGCGCGCTGCCGGCGGTCAGGGCGATGACGGCGGCGTTCGCGCTATTAACCGTATAGGTGTAGCTGCCGTCGGCGTTCAACGTGATGCTGCCGTAAGTGCCGGAGAGCGCATTGCCAACCGTGCCGCCGGTAATCGCCGTTACCGGCCCGGCAACCGCCGCGCCGTCAGCACCGATTTTGTCGTTGGTGTAGACGTTGCCCGACACCGTGCCGACGGATTTGACCATCGAGGCGGTGTCGTTCACGGCGGTCGGCGTGTGGTCGATGATCTGGACGATCAGGCTGCCGCTGCCGGTGAGATCGTTCTTGTCCTTGACCACGAGCGCGATGGTTTCGCTGTTTTCGGCCGCGCCAGGCGTGCTCTGCGCGCGTTCCAGGGTGTAGGTGTAGGCGATGCTGCCGCTGTACACCGTGCTGCCGCTGTTGCCGGGCGTGAAGCCGGTGATGACGATTCTGCCTTCCGGCGTGTCGATCCCGATGCCGCCCGGCGGCAGGTTTTTCAGGTCGGCGAAGGTGATTTCCGTGCCGCCGATGGTGACGCTCTTGAGGCCGGCGTCGGCATTGATGGTAATCGTGCCGGTGGTGGTTTCGGAGTCGTCGCCGTCGACGACGAGGCCCGATTCGTAAACCGTGGCCTCCCCGGTCGCAGCGCCGTTGCCATCCACCGGCGCGATCGTCGGCGAGCCGTCGGTCTTGCCGTCGATGGTGATGGTCAGCGTCGCGGTGTCGGTCTTGTCGCCGTCGGAGAGGGTGTAGGTGAATACCTCGTCGGTCAGTTGCTGGCCGTCGTTGAGCTCATTGACGGTCGGGTTTTCTTCGTCCAGATCGTAGGTGTAGCTGCCGTCCGGGTGAATGGTCAGCTTGCCGTACTTGCCCTGAACCTCGGTGCCGCCTGTGGTGACTGCTCCGCCGCCGCTGCCACCGGCGGGCGGTGTGACGTTCGTGATCCTGAGATCGGCGGTCGGGGTATCCGGGTCGCTGTCCACCTCGCCGGGCTTGACGTTGCCGTTTCTGTCCGTGCCGGTGATGACGTTGCCGCTGGTCGGGCTGTCGCCGTTTTCTGTGACGCTGTTGGTGTCGTTGTTCGCCACCGGCGGGTCGTTGGCCGGGGTAATGGTGACGGTGCCGGATACGGTGGCAGCGAGCGGGTTCGGGCCGCCCGCGTGGTTTGCGCTGCTGTTTTGCAGGTTGTTGCCGTCGGAGAGTTCCACCGTGAAATCGCGGGTGGTCTTGACCGTGCCGGAATGGATGTCGGTCGGATCGTCGCTCTGGTGCGCGTACCTGACGGCTTCGAGGATGGTCTGCACCTGCGCAGTGGTCGCGCCCTGCGCCAGCGTGATGACCAGCTTGCCGGTGGCCGGATCGTAGGCGGTGACGCCGGCGATGCCGGCAGGGGGGGCGGCCCGCCCACCGGCGTCTCCCTTGAACCCGAG
>URNG01000027.1 GCA_900549295.1 uncultured Rhodocyclaceae bacterium | reverse complement strand
GTCAGCCATTTTCACGACAGGCCGGAACTGGAAACCGCCGGCTGGCTGCCGCGCCTGCCGATTGCCGATCTGCTTTACTACGATCAATGGGGGCAGGCCGATGATGCGCGGGCCGAGCCGCTGACGCGAAGCGCGGCCGCCTTGCAGGACGCCATGCAGACGCGGGGGGTGTTTCCGCAATGAGTTCCGTAGCCGTAGCCGGGGCTTGCCGCAGAGGCGCGGAGAAATGCGGAGGCACGCAGGGCAAGGCGTTTCTGCCGCGCCTTCCTCTGTGTGCCTCCTTCCCTCTGCGCCTCTGCGGTGATTTTTTCAGCTTTCAACCATGAGCTACGCGGTTCTTCTTTTCCAGACATTGGCCTTGCCGCTGGCCGCGCTCGCGGCGGTGCTGCTTGACCGCTGGCTGGGCGAGGCGCGGCGCTGGCATCCGCTGGTCGGCTTTGGCAACGTGGCGGCGTGGGTGGAAGTGCGGGGCAATCGAAAAACAGGAAGCACGGTGCTTGCGGGGGTGCTGGCGTGGAGCTTGATCGTCCTGCCCGGCGTGCTGCTGCTGGTTTTCTTGCAGCGGGTGTCGCCGGGCTGGATGAATTGGCTGCTCGACGTGCTGGTGCTCTATTTCTGTCTGGGCGCGCGCAGCCTGTCCGAACATGCGGCGGCGATTGCCACGCCCTTGCAGGCCGGGGATCTGCCGGAAGCCCGGCGGCGGGTCGGCTGGATCGTTTCACGTGAAACCGCCGATCTGGATGAAGCCGGCGTGGCGCGGGCGGCGGTGGAATCGGTGCTGGAGAACGGCAACGACGCGGTATTCGCCGCCCTGTTCTGGTTTGCCGTGGCAGGTGCGCCGGGGGCGCTGCTTTATCGTCTGGCGAATACCCTGGATGCCATGTGGGGCTATCGCAACGCGCGTTTCAATGCCTTCGGCCGCTGCGCGGCGCGGGTCGATGACGTGCTGAATTATCTGCCTGCCCGGCTGACGGCGCTGACCTATGCCTTGCTGGGCCATACCCGGCAGGCGCTGGCCTGCTGGCGCGGGCAGGCGCCGACCTGGGACAGTCCGAATGCCGGGCCCGTCATGGCGGCGGGGGCGGGGAGCCTGGGTGTGCGCTGCGGCGGCGCGGCGATTTATCACGGACACGAGGAAATCCGCCCGCTGCTCGGCTGTGCCGCGCCGCCGCAGGCGGTAGATGTCCTGCGGGCCAGCCGGCTGGTGACGCGGGGTCTGTGGTGCTGGCTGGCCGCCTTGTTTTTGCTGACGGCTTTGTCGCTCGGCGTCGCGGAGGTGTGGCGTGCTTGAACACGGTGGGCGTCTGCGCGCGGCGGCCATGCGCCATGGCATCCCGGAGGCGGATTGGCTGGATTTATCGACCGGCATCAATCCGCAGGGTTGGCCGGTGCCTGCTTTGCCGGCCAGCGTCTGGCAGCGGCTGCCGGAAGAGGACGACGGCCTGGAAGCCGCTGCGGCGGGCTATTACGGCAATGCGGCGCTTCTGCCTTTGCCTGGCTCGCAGGCGGCGATCCAGAGTTTGCCGCTGTTCTTGCCGCGCGCCAGCATCGCCTGTCTGGGGCCGGTATATAACGAGCATCCGCAGGCTTGGCAGCGTGCCGGGCATCGGCTGCGGTTGTTGCGCGACGCGCCGCTGGCCCGCGCTTTGGCGGCGGCGACGCCGTATGTTTTGCTGTGCAATCCGAACAATCCGACGGCTCGGGCGCAGCCGCGCGCGGCCTTGCTGGCGGCGGCGCAGGAACTCGCCGCGCGCGGCGGCTGGCTGATCGTCGATGAAGCCTTCATCGATCCGACGCCGGAAGAAAGCCTGGCACCGCTCGCGGGCACGGCAGCCGCGCCCAATCTGATCGTGTTGCGCTCTTTGGGCAAGTTCTTTGGTCTGGCCGGAATTCGAGTCGGCTTCATCTTCGCGGCGGAAAAAATCCGGGCGCAGCTGGCTGAACACCTGGGGCCGTGGGCGGTGGCGGGGCCGTCGCGTGAAGCGGCCCGGCTGGCGCTGAACGATCGCAGCTGGCAGGAAAATACGCGGGTGGCCTTGCTGGAACAGGGCCGCCGCTTGCAGGCGCTGCTTGCGCCCCTGGGCGAAGTGCGGGCAACGGCCTTGTTTGCCACGCTGAAGGAAGAAAAAGCCGCTGCCTTGCACGAGTTTTTTGCCCGGCGCGCCATCCTGACGCGCCACTACGTGCCGGAACCTTTGCTGCGTTTTGGTCTGCCGCCGGATGAAGCGGGCTGGCAGCGTCTGGCAGCGGCCATTGCGGAATGGAAAAAAGATGAAAAAACGGTTCGTTAGGGAAGTTCTGAATAAATCAAAACCGTTCGGGCTGAGCCTGTCGAAGCCCTTGATTTTGCGGGTGATGCCCTTCGACAAGCTCAGGGCGAACGGATTTGTTCAGCGTTTCGCCAGCCTCGTTTTTGGCGCGGCGCTCAGTGTGGCTCTGAACGCAGTTTTCAGCGCCCCGGCCCTGGCTGAACGGGTATTTACCGACGATGCCGGCCACACGCTGCGCCTGCCCAAACCGGCGCAGCGCATCGTGGCTCTGGCCCCGCACATCACCGAAGTGCTGTATTCGGCCGGAGCGGGCGAGAAAATCGTTGGCACGGTGCAGTACAGCGATTACCCGGAAGCGGCCAAACGCATCCCGCGCGTGGGGAGTTATTCGCGCATCGATCTGGAAGCCGTGCTGGCTGTGCAACCCGATCTGGTGATCGTCTGGGAAAGCGGCAACAACATGGCGCAGGCCGACAAGTTGCGGGCGCTGGGGGTGCCGGTCTATGTCTCGCAGCCCAACAACCTGGCCGACGTGGCGTGCCAGATCGAACGCTACGGCGAACTGGCAGGCACCGAAACCACGGCCCGCGCGGCGGCGCAGGCATTTCGCCGGCGCCTGGCGGCTTTGCAGGCGGCAAACCAGGACAAACCGAAGGTGCGCACTTTCTATCAGGTCTGGAAAGCGCCGCTGATTACCGTGGGCAAGACGCAGATCATCAGCGACGCCTTGCGCGTGTGCGGGGGGGAAAACGTTTTCGGCGCGCTGCCGAGCATGGCACCGCGCGTCAGTCTGGAAGCGGTGATCGCGGCCGACCCCGAAGCCATCGTCGCTACCGGCATGGCCGAGGCGCGCCCGGAATGGTTGAGCGATTGGGAGAAGTGGCCGGGCATGACGGCAGTGGCGCGCGACAATCTCTTTCACATCAACCCGGACATCATGCAGCGTCATACGGCGCGCATCCTCGACGGCACCGAGCGTCTGTGCGAGCATCTGGACACCGCTCGCCGCCGTCGCCCCTGATTCACCGCCCCGTTTCGCTGCTTCTGACCCATTTTCCCAAGCGTGCCGATGACCTCTCTCAGCCTGCGCCAGAAACTGCTTTTTCTCACGCTGCTGCCGAGTGCGCTGCTCACCGTCCTGCTGGTCAGCTATTTTTCCCTGACCGGCCTGGATGCCTTGGAGGAGCAGATGCAGAGCAAGGGCTTGTCCATCGTGCGTTATCTCGCGCCGATCAGCGAATACGCCATCATCACCGGGCAGCGCGAGAGCATCCAGGGGCTGGCGCGGGCTGCGGGGGCGGAAAGCGGGGTGAAGGCGGTGCTCATCGTCGATGCCAAGGGGCGTACCCTGGCGGCCAGCGGACGCATTTCGCTGACGGCGGATGTCCTGCAGCAGACCATCGGCGCGCCGGTGCAGGTGGCCGATCAGCCGCAGTGGCTGGCGTTTGCCGCGCCGGTCGTGCGCAGTGCCGACGAGGGCTTGCCGCCGCTCGATCTGCCCGGTTTCGTCGTCGATGAGTCGCGTGAGGTGATCGGCAAGGTGTTCATCGAACTGGACAAAGCGCCGATCAGCGAGCGCCGCCGCGCCTTGATGATTCACGGGGGGCTGGCTTTGGTGCTGGTGCTCGTCGTGATGAGTCTGCTCTCCTCGCTGCTTGCCCGCCAGCTCGTACATCCGCTGCAGCGCCTGGTGCGCGCCGTGCGGGCGATGTCGTCCGGGCAGTGGGCGACGCGGGTGACGGCGGATTCCGGGGGCGAGCTGGGGGTGCTGGAAGCCGGTTTCAACGACATGGCCGAACACGCCGAAGAAGCCCGCCGGGCGTTGCAGACCCGGATCGAGGAGGCGACCGCGCAACTGGTATTCCAGGCACGCCACGATCCGCTGACCGGCCTCGTGAACCGGCGCGAGTTCGAGGAATGCCTGCAGCGCTCGCTCACGGCCCTGCATGCGGGTGGCGATTCGTTCTGCCTGTTGCAGATCAACATCGGGCGTTTGAAAAACGTCAACGAAAGCTGCGGTCACCGGGCAGGCGACGAATTGTTGCGGCAGATGGCGCAACTGCTGGGCCGCCAGTTGCGGCCCCAGGATTGCCTGGGGCGTCTGGGCGGGGACGAATTCGGCATCATCCTTGCCGCCACGACGGCGGCGCGGGCCCGGCAGGTGGCGCAGGAACTGTGCAAGCTGGTCGCTGCATACCGCTTCATCTGGCAGGACAAGGTGTTCTCGGTAGTCATCCGCATCGGCCTGAGTCCGGCGACGATGTCGGTGCGCAACGCGCAGGAAATGTTGATCCGCAGCGATGCCGCCTGTCTGGAAGCGCGCCAGTTGGGCGCTGGCGGGGTGTGCGAAAGCAGCCCGGAAGCGCTTGGAGAGGAGCGCCGCCGCTCGCCCCCGGCCTGGAGCGAGCAACTGGGGGCGGCGCTGGCCGATGGCGAGTTGCATATCGAGGCCACGCCGATCCATCCCGTGCGCGGCAGTACGAATGATGTGAAACTGTGCCTGCTGACACTGCATTGGCAACGCATGGTCGAGCCGATGTCGTATCAGGTACTGCTCGATGCCGCAGAGCGCCAGGGCGTGGCCGAGGCGTGCGATAGGCACGTGCTGACGGCGGCCCTCGATCTGCTCGCGCGCAGCCGGCACCGGGCCACGCAGCTGTGCTGCCTGCTGCCGCTTTCGGCGAAGGCGCTGGAAACCCCGTCGCTGCTTGGTTTTCTGGAGCACCGCCTGACCGCGCAGGGCATGCGCGGCCAGGGGCTGTGCTTTCTGTTCGACGAGGCGCTCGCCAGTGCGCAAACCAGCCGCGTCATGGCCTTTGCCCAGCGCGTGCGCGCCCTGGGTTGCCAGATCGCGCTGGAAGGTTTTGGCGCGGGCAGCACCTCGTTTGCGCTGTTGCATACGCTCGCGCCGAGCTACATCCACATCAGCCCCGGCCTGACGCGCAACCTGCCCGGCACCAATTCACTGACGGCCTTGCTGCGCGCCATTCTCGATATTACGGCCGAATACGGCGTGCCGGCCATTGCCGGTGACGTGGACGACATGCCGACGCTGGAAGCCTTGGGAGAACAGGGAATCAGCTACGCTTTCGGCTCTGCGGTTGCGCCGCGTGAGCCCTATCTCGCCTGGTTTGAAGGCGTGGTGATGCGTGGCCAGGGCGGCGCGTGATTACGCCTGTTTCTGCGCTTTTTCCCAGGCCTCGGCGGAGCAGGCGGAATGTTCGCTGATGATGGCGCCGTGGCGCTCGGTGGCGACCAGACATAGCGATAAGCCGGCCGAATCGATCTGACTGACGCCGGAAAGATCGATGTGGTCGATGCCGACACGGGTCAGCGCGTGCATGAAATCGCTGCGCAGCGAACCGTTCAGGCCGCCGCTGATGCGCATCACCTTGCGCCCGCCCAGATCGTGCACCGAGAGCCCCGACGCCTTGCCGCTGATGAGGGCATCGCGCATGGCATCCTCGATCAGCACCGGATTGATCAGGCCGATGCGGAAACGCGCGCCGTACAGATCGCCCAGGCAGTTCATCACGCTGACCGCGACGTCGGCGACGGGCGAGCCGAACAGGGAAAACTCACAACCGGCGACACCCTGGGCGGTGAGCGGGAGTGTCGTGCGCAGCATGAGGCCGGAGATGGACAGGTTTTCCAGCGTGCCTTCGCCCGCCCGCCCGGCGAAACCGATGCGCACGCGCGGCGGTTCGCTGAAACGGATACGTTGATGTTTGCGCTGTTCGATCACGGGAGAATTCCTGGTGCCGATGGGAAAACGCTGATTCTAACAAAACCGGGGTGAATTTGACTTTTACGCATACCGCCCGTATCTTCACCGCAGCCGGTTCGTCCGGGGCGCCGATTTGAACTCGGATTGCGGGCGCTTGCCAAATACTGCTAAAACGGGGCCTGCCCGGTTCGCGTTTGTGCCAACTGGGTTTTTTGTTTTTAGGAATCATCATGCCGGGACAATCGGTCGGCGTCGTCCAAGCGCAGCACCTGCATTTCGCGCAGCCACTGACTTTGCGCAGCGGCGCAACCCTGCCTGCCTACGATCTGGCGGTGGAAACCTACGGCGTCCTGAATGCCGCAAAATCGAACGCCATTCTGGTCTGCCACGCGCTTTCCGGGCATCACCACGTCGCCGGCCATTACGCCGATCAGCCGCAGAACGTCGGCTGGTGGGACAACATCGTCGGCCCTGGGCGGCCGCTCGACACGGATCGTTTCTTCATCGTCGGCGTGAACAATCTGGGCGGTTGCCACGGCTCGACCGGGCCGACCACGCTCAACCCGGCGACCGGCAAGCCCTGGGGCGCGGATTTCCCCATCGTCGCGGTGAGCGACTGGGTGGAAACCCAGGCGCGGCTGGCCGATCGGTTCGGCATCGACGCCTGGGCCGCAGTCATGGGCGGCAGCCTGGGCGGCATGCAGGCCCTGCGGTGGACGATTTCGCATCCGGCGAGGGTGCGAAATGCCCTGATCATCGCCTCGGCCCCCAAGCTGACGGCGCAGAACATCGCCTTCAACGACGTGGCCCGGCAGGCGATCCTGACCGACCCTGATTTTCACGGTGGCCACTATTACGAGCATGGCGCGCGCCCGGTGCGTGGCCTGCGGCTGGCGCGCATGCTCGGCCACATCACCTATCTGTCGGACGACCAGATGGGGGAAAAATTTGGCCGCGAACTGCGTCACGACCGCTTCACCTTCGACTACGACGTGCAGTTCGAGGTCGAATCCTACCTGCGCTATCAGGGCGACAAGTTTGCGGGTTATTTCGACGCCAATACCTATCTGCTGATGACCAAGGCGCTCGATTATTTCGACCCGGCCCGCCTGGATGACGGCGATCTGGTGCGCGCCATCGGGCGCAGCGACCCGAAAACCGGTTTCTTTGTGGCGTCCTTCTCCACCGACTGGCGTTTTTCGCCGGCCCGCTCGCGTGAAATCGTCGCCGCGCTGCTCGCCAACGGACGGCAGGTGTCCTACGCCGAAATCGACCTCAATTTCGGCCACGACTCCTTTCTCATGGAAGACGCGCACTATCACGCGCTGGTCGGCGCGTTTCTCGGGAACATCACGCTATGACCAATGCCCTGGGCCGTGCCGATTTCGATGTGATCGCCAGCTGGGTCGAGCCGGGCCACCGCGTGCTCGACCTGGGCTGCGGCAACGGCGCGCTCCTGCGCCACCTGGTCGACAGCCGGCAGGTGCTCGGCTGGGGCGTCGAAATCGACAAAAACGACGTGCTGGCGGCGATGCGCAACGGGGTGAGCGTCATTCAGAGCAATCTGGAGGACGGCTTGCAGGATTTCCCCGATCAGTCCTTCGACCATGTCGTCCTGTCGCGTACCCTGCAAACGGTGCGCCACACCGAGGGGATTCTGCGCGAAATGCTGCGCGTCGGGCGCGAGGCGGTGGTGTCCTTCCCCAACTTCGCCTACTGGAAGAACCTGCGCTCGGTGCTGAACGGCCGTATGCCGGTGTCGGAAGACCTGCCTTACCAGTGGTACGACTCGCCCAACGTGCGCTTCTTTACCCTGCTCGATTTCGAGGCGCTGTGCGAGCAAATGGCGCTGACCGTCGTCGAACGGCAGGTGCTGGACGAAGCAGGGCAGATCGTCGCCGCCGATTCGGCGCGCGACCTGAATTTCCTCGGCAGTCTGGCCGTTTACCGCCTGACCCGCTGCCGCTGACCGGCTTCAGTCGTCGGCTGCCGCGGCCGCCTGCGGTCGACCCAGGCCGATCAGCGCGGCGCGCAGCCACCAGACCATGACCACGCCGGGAATGGCGACGACGATGGAAAACAGGAAGAAGGCCGGCCAGCCGATGCTCGCCGAGAGCACGCCGGACAGGGGCGCGACGTAGATGCGACCGACTGCGGCGAAGGCCGACAGCATCGCGTAATGGGTCGCGGTGAACTGCTGGTTGCACAGCCCCATCAGGAGCGCGACAAAGGCCACGGTCCCCATGCCGCCGCTGATGTTCTCGCCGGCGATCACCGCCAGCAGCAGGCCGTCGAGCATCGCCGGCTTGTCCAGCGCGACGATCCACCAGTCGAAGGCGGGAATCGCCACCTCGCCCCAGGCCCCCTTGCCCATTTGCGCCAGCAGGTAGAAACCGAAATTTGAGACCAGTTGCAGCACGCCGAACAGCAACAACGAGCGGTAGAGCGCCAGCCGGGTCATGATGAGGCCGCCGATGAAAGCGCCGAAAATGGTCAGCCAGATACCGATCACCTTGTTGGCGATGCCGACTTCCTCCTGCGCGAAACCCATGCCCTTGATCAGGAAAGGCGTCGTCAGGCTGCCGGCGAAGGCGTCGCCCAGCTTGTACAGGATGATGAGCGCGAGAAAGGCCGCCGCGCCCTGCTGTGAAAAATAGCTCGACAACGAACGGTTGAGCGTTTCGAACCCCGCCCGCCTGGCGGCCCAGGCGGCCAGCGGCAAGGCCAGCGCGATTTCGGCGAGGATGAAGAGCAGTTGTATCCAGCGGTTGGCGTCGTCGGGATCGAAACCGAGCGCGATCAACCCCTGCCGGGCCAGCCAGTAGCCGGCGAAAACGCCGGCCAGCATCGCCATGAAACCGGCCAGCTCGCGGCGCGGATCGGAATCGAGCGGCTTCAGCGCGGCCGATACGCCGGGCAGGGCGAGCAGCGACAACACGCTGCAAACCAGCATGACCGCCGCCATCGTTTCATAGACGCGCGGCCACGATTGCCATTGCCCGGCCCAGATCAGCGCGATGCCGCCGGACAGGATCATCGCCAGACGATAGGCAAAGACATGCACCGACGCCCCCAGGCCGCGCTCCTCTTCCGGCAGCAGGTCGGTGCGGTAGGCGTCGACGACGACGTCCTGCGAGGCCGACAGAAAAGCCACCAGCGCGGCGGCCAGCGCGAATACCGCCGGCGCGGCGGCGAGCGACAGCGGGCTCATCCACCACAGCAGCGCGGCCAGCGCCAGTTGCGTCAATACCAGCCAGCCGCGCCGGCGCCCGAGCCAGGGCGGCTCGAAGCGATCCATCAGCGGCGCCCAGAGAAATTTGAAGGTGTAGGGAATGCCGACCAGACCGAAGAAACCGATGGTCGCCAGGTCGATGCCGTCAATCGTCAGCCAGGCCTGCATGGCCTGCCCGGTCAGGGCCAGCGGCAGGCCCGAGGCGAAGCCGAGCAGCAGGATGGCCGCCAGCCGCCAGCCACGCGCCAGATAGCGTGCCGTCAAGCGCGATCCAGAAGCCTGCGGCGCACCGCCTGCCAGCCGCGCCAGACGAAAAAGCCGCGCCGCCCCCAGCGCCATATCCGGCGCGGACTGGCGATCACGGCGACGGCCACTGCCGCGCCGATTTCGAGCGGGTGGCGCTTGAGCCAGTCGATGCCGTGCAGCACGGCGTCGCCGGTCGAACACACGGTTTTCAGCGCCTGACCGTGTTCGGCCAGGGCGCTGCGCTGCGCGGCGATGCGCGCCGTCAACTGCCCACGGCGTACGGCGAGCAGCAGGCGTTTTTCGTTCATCCCTCGTCCCGCAACTGGGCGATGTCCTGTTCGAGTTCGCCCAGGCTGCTCTGGAACAGGCGGCTCGGTTTGCGGGCCTGACGACGCAGCGAAAAGGCGAGCCAGAACGCGGCGGCGAAAAAGAGCGCGGCAAAAGCGCCGAACACCAGCACCCGCTGTTCCCAGAAAGCCAGCGCCAGACTGAACACTGCCATGATGATGCCGAGCGCGATCAGAAAGGCGATACCGGTGGCCTGCATCCAGAGACCGATGAGGCGGAATTTTTCCTCCTCGATCTCGACCACGAGCAACTCTGCCCGTGTGCGCCCGGTGCTGAGCAGGGTAAGGAGCAGGTTTTTTAGGGAAGCGAAGAGGCCGCCGTGGCCCCCTTCGCCTGCGCTCGGCGCGGTCACGTTCAGCGACGACCGATCAGCACGCCCAGCGCCAGACCGAGCGCGGCGGCAACGCCGACGGCCTTCCACGGCTGGTCATGCACGAAATCGTCGGTGGCGCGGGCGCAGGCCTTGGTCTTGTCGACCACGGCATGCTCCAGATCGATGACGCGCTCCTTGGCATCGCGCAGTCGTACGCCGAGGCGCTCGCGCAACTCGCCCACCTTTTCACCGGCGACGCCGGTGGTGGCGCGCAGCAGTTCTTCCGTATCGGAAATGACGACTTTCAGGTCGGAAACCAGTTTTTCCTTGCTGGCATTGGTTTGTTCGGCCATTTTGCAACCTCGTTCAATAGCGGTTAGGGGAAGTGCCTAGGTTAACGGGTAGTGCGCGCTAAATCAATTCGCATCGTGTTGATTTGCTGAAAAAATCGGCAGGCGCTGAAGTTTCGTTACATCTTGCCGGGGCAAAAAATCTACAATGCCGCACCTCAATCCGGTACGACATCATGCATTTGATCGATTGGCGCGGCCTTGGCCGTGCGTTTGCGTTTTTCTGGTATTTCTCGGCCGTTACGCATTTCCTGCTCTTCTTTACGGGGGCGACCGGCTTCCTGCCGCTGCGCCAGGGCTTCATCTTCAGCCTTTTGTGGCTCCTGCCCTTGCTGGTTTTTCCTGCCAGGGCACGGCAGATCAGCACCGTGGTGGGGGTGGTGCTGGGCATCGGCGCGCTGGTCAATCTGGGTTATTTCGCGATTTACCGGCAGGAGTTTTCGCAAAGCGTCTTGTTCATCATTTTTGAATCGAATCCGGCGGAAGCCAATGAATACGTCGATCAATACCTGAAATGGTGGATGTTTCCGGCCCTGCTCGCGTTTCTGGCCGGGGCCTATGCGCTGTGGCGCGGCGTGCGCCCCTTGAACATGCGCCCCTTGGGGCGGGTGGCGCTCTTTCCCTTGCTGCTTGCTGCGCTGCTCCTGCCACCTGCCCTGAAGGTGGCGCGCGGCGGCAGTTTCGATGTCACGCGCTATCAGGAATCCATGCTCAACCGCATGGAGCCGGCAGTGCCCTGGCAATTCCTGGTCGGCTACAGCCATTACCGGCAGCAGCTGGCCAGCATGCAGACCTTGCGCGAGCAGGCCGAGCGTATCCCGCCCATTGCCGACCTTGCCGATGCCCGTGCCGGCAAGCCGGGTACGCTGGTCCTGCTGCTGGGCGAATCGACCAGCCGCCTGCACATGAGTCTTTATGGCTATGCGCGGCCAACCAATCCCAAGCTGAGCGCGCTGCGCGGCGAATTGTCGCTTTTTAATCAGGTTTTCGCCTCGCGCCCCTACACCATCGAAGCGCTGCAACAAGTGCTGACCTTTGCCGATCAGAAGAACCCCGACCTCTACCTGACCCGGCCTTCCATCATGAACATCATGAAACAGGCGGGTTATCGCACCTACTGGATCACCAATCAGCAGACGCTGACCAAGCGCAACACCATGCTGACCAATTTTTCCGAGCAGATGGACGAGCAGTTCTATCTCAACCATCAGCGCTCGCAAAACGCCTACAGCTTCGACAGTCAGGTACTCGAGCCGCTGGCGCAGATTCTGGCCGATGGTCACGAGCGGCGTTTCATCGTCATTCACCTGTTGGGCACCCACATGCGCTACAAATACCGCTTCCCGCCCGAGGCCGAGTTTTTCCAGGACCGCAGCGGCATTCCGGACTGGGCCGATGACGAGCAGGCCGATTTCATCAACGAATACGACAATGCCGTGCGTTACAACGATGAAGTCGTGGCCAGCATTCTCGATACCTTGCGCGCTGCCGGGGCGCCCAGTCAGCTGGTGTATTTTTCCGATCACGGCGAGGATGTGTACGACACGCCGCCGCATGATTTCATCGGGCGCAACGAAGCCAAGCCGACCTTGCCGATGTACACCGTGCCTTTCTTCGTCTGGCGCTCGAACGCTTGGCAGGCAGACGATGCGCGCGATTACTCGGCCTACGCCGGGCGCACCTACCAGCTCGATCATTTCATCCATACTTGGGCGGATTTGAGCGGACTGCGCTTTGCCGGCTACCAGCCGCAGCATAGTTTGATTAATCCCGCTTACCAGGCGCAGCCGATTCTGGTCGGCGACCCGGGCAGCCCGGATCGGCTGATCGATCTGCTGGCTCCGCCAAAACGCCCCTGAACCGCATGCAAACCCAGGTCAATCTCAGCGCTTATAACACCCTTGCCCTGCCGGGGCGGGCGGCGGGGTATCTGCGGGTTGTCGCGCCGGAGATGCTGGCCCAGGTGCAGGCAGACCCGCGCTGGCGCGAGCGGCCGCGCTTCATTCTGGGCGGCGGCAGCAATCTGGTGCTGCGCGGTGATTTCGACGGCCTGGTCCTGCACATGGCGATTCCCGGTCGGCACCTGGTCGGCGAAGATGACGAAGCCTGGTACGTCGAAGCCGGGGCGGGAGAAAACTGGCATGCCTTCGTCCTCTGGACGCTTGCGCGCGGCTGGCCGGGGCTGGAGAATCTCGCCCTGATTCCCGGTACGGTGGGCGCGGCCCCGGTGCAGAACATCGGTGCCTACGGCATGGAAGTGGGCGACTGCGTGCAGCGCGTGCGCGCCTGGGATTTCCGCCAGCAGGATTACGTCGAATTCACCCGCGAAGCCTGCCGTTTTGCCTACCGCAACAGCGTGTTCAAGGAAGCGGGGTGGCATCTGGAGGGTTCGCTGGCCATCGTTGCGCTGACCCTGCGCCTGCCCAAACGCTGGCAGCCGAATTGCCGCTACGCCGACGTGGCGCAGGAACTGGCGGCGCGGCAGATCGGCACGCCAGGCGCGCAGGATATTGCGACGGCGGTGATTGCCGTGCGCCAGCGCAAATTGCCCGATCCGGCGGTTTTGCCCAATGCGGGCAGTTTCTTCCACAATCCGGTGCTGCCCGCCGACGCTGCTGCCGCATTGCAGCAGCGTTACCCGGAACTGCCGGTTTACCCGCAGGCCGATGGGCGGATCAAACTGGCGGCGGGCTGGCTGATCGAGCAGGCCGGCTGGAAAGGCAAGGCGCTGGGCCCGGTCGGCATGTACGAGAAACAGGCGCTGGTGCTGGTCAACCACGGTGGGGCGACGGGCGCGGATGTCGTGCGCAGCATGGCAGCGGTACAGGCGGCGGTGCGCGCCGAATTTGGCGTCGAACTCACTCCGGAGCCGGTGTTCCTCTGAGTGCCTGATTCACTTGCAGGCAGGCGGCCAGCCCGCTGGCCAGCGCATCGGCCATGCGCAACTGACGGGCCGGATCGCGTAATTCCAGCTCTTCTTCCTTGTGCTTGATGACGCCCGCTTCCAATAGCACCGCCGGCAGCGTCGTGCGGTAGAGGACGACCAGATTATCGTAATACCAGACGCCGTTTTCGGCATCCGCCGGCAGATGCCTGCGCCCATGCCAGTCGGTCGGGGTAAAGCCCGCTCGACGCAGGAGGGCGCCCATGCTGGAAGCGCAGCGCAGGCTGGCGGCGAGATCGGGGTTGTTGGCCGAAACGAACAGGCCGAAGCCGCGCTTTGCCTCGGTGTGTGTGCGTTCGACCCCCTCCCATTCCCAGGGCAGGAGATAGGCTTCGCTGACCGAATCGTGGTGGATGGAAATGAAGAAATCGCTGCCTGCGGCGAGTTTCGGGCGGGCGTGCAAATCGTCTACGCTGCCGTCGAAATTGATCGGGCGGACCATGAGTCCAAGGTTCTGCACGCGTTCGGCGAGCTGCCGGGCCAGATCTTGATTGAACGAGAACTCATCGCGCCCGCGTGCGGAAACGGCTCCGCCATCGAGCGCGCCGTGGCCGACATCGATGGCGATTTCCGGCTGCGCCCGAATGGCACTGGCGGCGCAACACAGGAAGGCAAACGTGAGGAGGCGGCAGAAACGGCGGGAAATGAGCGACATTGCTGAAAAGCCTTCGGTACAAGCCGGCCAGCCTACCCCAAGTTGCGCTATATTCAGCAGTCGCACGTCAGGATTTCATCATGAACGATCACACAGAAAACGGTTACACCCGTGGCAGCAGCGCCAGCAAACCCGACCTGAACTGGAGCCAAGTGCGCGAAACTGTGCTCATGCTGGAACTGGCCGCCGTGCAGATCGAAACAGCGATGAAAGACAGCAATGCTTCGGTCGAAGTGCTGACCACTTCATTCACTGCCATCGCCCAGTGCATGCATGGTTTGCTGCAGAAAATCAGCAGTCTGCCCGGCGATGGGCCGGCGGGCGCAATCCGGGCCGAACTCCTGGGCGATTCCGGCGACGTCGCCGACCGGGTGCATCAGGCCATCATTGCCTTCCAGTTCTACGACAAGCTGGTGCAGCGCCTCTCGCATGTCACCCATAGCCTGGGTGATTTGAGCAATCTGGTTGGCCAGCCGGTGCGTTTGTACAATCCGCAGGAGTGGGTGGATCTGCAAAACCGCATCAAGGCCAAATATTCGACCCGCGAGGAAAACGCGATGTTCGAGGCAGTCATGGCGGGTGTGCCCGTGCATGAGGCTGTCGCGCGCTTCAATCAGGAAATGCGCGAGCAGGAAGACGACATCGAATTTTTCTGAGTGGGTTTTCTGAACGCAGCTCCCTGCGGATTTTCCGGGTGGCCAGCCGTCAGAAATCAGCCGCCGCCTGCCAGGTGATGTGCGCTTCCGGGCCGCTGCGGGCGGTGCGTTCCAGCATGTCGATGAACGGCCAGGCGCGTTGCGGCAGGCTGACCGGCAAGGGTTTCTGCGTTGCATCCTCGTGCTCGTCATCCGGCATTGGCGCTGCTGCCTGAGCCTTCGCCTCGTCCACCGCCGCCTGCAATTTCTGCGCTGCCGGCAGCATCTGTGCCTGCGTAAACACCCCGCGCGCCGTGCCTTCCTTGCCTATGATGTCGAACAGCATGCGTGCCACTTCGGCGTACATGAACAACTCTCCCGTTTCGCTGGATTCAAAAGTAACGAGCATGGCCATGGGGATTTCCTGCGGCTAAAGAAAGACGCACTATAGCGCAGCGGGGAGGGCACGGCATCTCCCCATGCGGGCAACGGTTTCCGCTCCCGAGCGCGCCGCTTCCCGCCGTGCATTCGTAGTTCTGACCTGATCTGATTGAATGCCGATTTTTGTAAAACCCATTGTCATGATTTAGGCCTGCCTGAAATCGGGATATCTGCGAGAACGCTTGCTCGCAGCATATGGAAAGATGAAGATCATGTTTATTGAATAAGACGGTTCATTATCCGTCATGGCACGAGCTGCCCGCAGGAGGCGGGGCGGGGAAGGGGGGATGCGTGGCGTGTTCTGCGTAATTTTGACCCTGCCGCAGCCTGCGGTTGCCAGAGGCATCTTCCCTCGGGCAGAATGGCCGAAAAAGGAGACGGGCATGAATACGCAAGCGCAACCGTGGGTGGAAGATCAGGATGCCATTCAGCAACTGGCTTTGGAGGAATGCGTCAAGCGCCAGCGGATAGAGCATCATGTTTCCGTGCTCGTTCTGCCGGCTGGGCGCTGCCGCCTGGCCGGGCGCTTTGCCCAGCTCGGGGCGCAGGTGACGGTGGCCGACGATGCCGGGTTGCAGCAGGAAACCGAAAACCGCATCCTGGCCGCCGGTCATCATGGGGCGATCCGCTTCGCCGCCTGCCAGCCGCCCAGCCCACCTGACGAGGGGGACGATGTGCGTTACGACATCATCGTTCTGCGGCACGGTCTGTGCCATCTGCCCTACGCCCAGGGCAAGGAAAAAATCCGTCAACTGATGAAGAAACTGCGTATCGGCGGCAAGCTCTACATTTCCATTCTCGGTCTGCATTCCGAGGTGGGCGAGGGGTATGCCGGGCGCGAGCAGTCGATTTACGAGCGTTTCGCCGAGTTGTCTCCGGCCATGGCGGACAAGTACGGGATTCCCGAAAAGGTCTGTCTCTATTCCGAGCGCGATCTGTTCCTGCTGCTGCTCGAATCCGGTGCCAGCGTCCTGCGTACGCTGACGACCACCTGGGGCAATGTGAAAGGGGTCGCGGTGCGCGTGTAAGGCGTGCCGTGCCGTAGAATCTGCGCCCTTTCGCTTTTCCCTCTGCGCCTGCCCGCCCCTGTCGCCGGGCGCAACGTTTCACGTGAAACCCATGCCCGATTCCCGCCCCGGGGCCGCCCCCAACCTGATCCTGTGCCTGCTCCTGCCGTTTGCGGCAGGGTATTTCCTGTCTTACCTCTACCGCACCGTCAATGCCATTCTTGGGCCGGTCATCGCGGGCGAACTTGCGTTGCCGGACAATGCGCTGGGTTTGCTGACCAGCGCCTATTTTCTCGCTTTCGGCGCGGCACAGATTCCCTTGGGCATCCTGCTCGACCGGTTCGGGCCGCGCCGGGTCGAAGCCGTGCTGCTCGCCGTGGCGGCGGGCGGTGCGACGATTTTCGCGCTGGCCGATGGCCTTGCCGGCCTGACGCTGGGCCGCGCTCTGATCGGTCTGGGGGTATCGGCCTGCCTGATGGCTTCGATGAAAGCCTTTACCCTGTGGTTTCCGCCCGAGCGTCTGGCCGGCATGACCGGCTGGATCATGGCGGCGGGTGGGCTGGGTGCGCTGGTGGCGGCGAAGCCTCTGGAAATGGCGCTGGAAATGACCCACTGGCGGGGCATCGTGCTGGCGCTGGCGGTGCTGACGCTGCTGGTGGCCGCCATCCTCTGGCGGGTGGTGCCGGACAAGGACGGCAGCGCGCCGACGGTGCCGCTGCGCCAGCAGTTTGCCGAGTTGCGGGCAATTTTTGCCGACCCGCATTTTCAGCGTTACGCGCCGATGGGTTTTGCCTTCATCGGCGGCTTCATGGCCGTGCAGGGGCTGTGGGCTTCACGTTGGATGAATGTGTTGGAGCATCTGGACGGTGCCGCCGTGGCGGCGCGCCTGACCTGGATGGGCATTGCCATGCTGGCTGGTTTCCTCGGCATCGGCTTTTTCGCCACGGCGCTGGTGCATCGCGGCCTGTCGCTCGCCCGCCTTTATCAGTGGGCGATGTGCATCGCCTGCGCGGCGCTGGCGTCGATCTGCCTGTGGCCGCAGTTCGGCGGCGATTTCCTGTGGCCGCTCCTCGGCGCCTGTTTCTCGCTGGCCAACATTGCCTATTCCCTGGTGGCGCAGGCGTTTCCTGCGCATTGGTCGGGACGCGCCAGCACCGCGTTCAACCTGCTGGTCTTTGCTGGTGCTTTTGGCTTGCAATGGGGCATCGGCGGTTTGGTCGACGCGCTGCACGCTGCGGGTCTGAGCAGCGCCGAGGCCTACCGCACCGCCTTTTTCCTGCTCCTAGCCTGTCAGGTGCTGGCGTTCGCTTGGTTCATCCTGCCCCGGCGCGGACGTGCCGACGGCTAGATCGACCTGTTGCAGCCAGCCGCTGCGCCCGTCCTCGAACAGATACAACCCGGCATCGCGGATCTGCCCGAGCAGGTTGTTTTCGCTGTCTTTCAGGGAGAATGGCGCGTTGACTGAGCCGGTGAACAGGGCGCCGATACCGGCATCGGCCAGCCCCGTGTAGCGGTCGGAAAACCACAGGCCGAGTTCCTTGAAGGCCGGGTCGGCTTCGTCGATCCAGCCGTTGCCGTCGTGGTCGAGTTGGGCCAGATCGGCAAAACCGTTGCCGCTCTGTGTGCCGAACAATTCGCTGCCGTCATCGGCGCGGCCATTGCCGTTGCGGTCCCAGACGAGAAAACAGCTGTTGCCGCCGGGCTGCGGAATCCATTGGGCGGAGCCGTCGGCAGCGAGATCGAAGGCGATGCGCTCGCTGGTGAGTTCGCAGGCAGCGCCGTCGAAAGAGAGCATCAGCGGGTCTTTGAGAATGACGCTGCCGCTCGTTTCGCTGTAGCGCACGGATTCGTAATTGCGTTCCATGTTGAGCGTGTAATCGAGGCTGATTTCCCGGCCGTCGCTGGTTTTTACCCAGCCCTTGCCGCATACCGTGGTGCGCTCGGATTCGCGCACGGTTTCGCACAGGGTCGT
This sequence comes from uncultured Rhodocyclaceae bacterium, assembly GCA_900549295.1. Taxonomy (GTDB): domain Bacteria; phylum Pseudomonadota; class Gammaproteobacteria; order Burkholderiales; family Rhodocyclaceae; genus Azonexus. The sequence goes on along the minus strand of URNG01000027.1, from coordinate 12,164 downwards.
TTGCCAGTGGATTTCCTGACTGCCGCGCCCGGTTTGCGCGGGGTTTTCCGGACTGCTTTCCGCAAAGGGGCTTGCCGTGTCGAATAGCGGGTTCTCCGTCCGGCAACTGCGCCCTTCCAGCGCCGCGATGATGCGTTCGATCAGGCTTTCCAGCAGTCTGCGTACCCGTTCGTGCAGATCGCTGCCGGTTTTTTCTTCAGCGAATCCGCCCAGCATCTGGCGGAAGGTGACGCTGGATTCGGCGCTCAACGTGCGGCTCTGGCTGGCTTCATGGCTGGCCGACAGCTGAATGGCAGAGGCTTCGATTTTCATGACGGCTCCTTGGCGGTATTCGGGAAGAACACCAAGCAAGGGCCGTGCCGGTCAGCACTCCAGCGGATCGACTTCGATGTGCCAGCGCAATTGGCGCGGGCTGCGCAGGCGTTCCAGGGCGGTCCGCCAGCGCGGCAGGAAGTGTTGCAGGGCTGGGCGCGAGGGTGATTCGACCAGAAGTTGCGCGCGTTCGAGATTGGCCAGACGCGCCATGCGCATCGGCACCGGATCGTAGATGCTGACGCCATCCTGTTCCGCTGCTTCCGGCAAGGCGGCTGCGGCGTGCAGGAAAGCGAGCGCGTCCGCCATCTGCGGCGCTTCGGCGCGCAGGATGGCGTGAAAGGTGTAGGGCGGAAAACCGGCCTGGGCGCGCTCCTGCAGCTGGTTTTGGGCGAAGCTGGGGTAATCCTGGGCGACCAGCGCGGCAAAGAGCGGGTGATCCGGGTACTGCGTCTGGATGATGACCTCGCCCGGTAGTTCGGCCCGCCCGGCCCGCCCGGCAACCTGCATCAGCTGGGCGAACAAATGCTCCGGCGCGCGCCAGTCGGCGGCAAACAATGCCGCATCGGCACCGAGCACGCCCACCAGCGTGAGTTGCGGAAAATCGTGTCCCTTGGCGAGCATCTGCGTGCCGACCAGGATGTCGGCCTCGCCGCCGTGGATGCGCGTGAGGATGTCTTCCCACTGCTTGCGGCTTTTTACCGCATCGCGGTCGACGCGCAGGATGCGCGCCTGCGGAAAGCGTTCCTGCAACCAGCTTTCCAGGCGCTGGGTGCCGCGCCCGAAAGCCTGGATGTCCTGATTGCCGCAGGTGGGACAGGCGCGCGGAATGCGGGCTTCGAAACCGCAGTGGTGGCAGCGCAGGCAGTGATCGGCGCGATGCACGACCAGATTGGCGGCGCATCGCTGGCAGCGGGAAATCCAGCCGCAGGCGGCGCAGGCCAGCACCGGGGCGTAGCCGCGCCGGTTGAGGAAAACCAGGCTTTGTTCGCCGCGATCCAGGCGGGTTTGGATCGCGCTCAGCAGGGGGTCGGCCAGACCTTCCTGCAACCTGATCTGGCGCGTGTCGAGAATCCGCACCGGGGGCAATTGCGCCTGCGGGTTGGCGCGCTGGCAGAGGAAATGCCGCCGGTAGCGCCCGCTTTCGGCATTGGCCCAGCTTTCCAGGGCGGGCGTGGCCGAGCCGAACAGGATGGGCAGATTCTGCTGGCGGGCGCGCACGATGGCCAGATCACGCGCCGAATAGCGCATGCCGTCCTGCTGCTTGAAGGACGCGTCGTGTTCCTCATCGACCAGGATCAGTCCCAGGCGCGGCAGCGGCGTGAAGATGGACAGCCGTGTGCCGAGCACGATGTCGGCCTCGCCGCGCAGCGCCTGCAGCCAGTGCCGCTCGCGCGCGGCTTCGGCGAGTTCGCTGTGCAGCGCCACCACGGTCTGCTCGGGAAAGCGCGCGCGCACCCGCGCTTCGAGCTGCGGCGTGAGGTTGATTTCCGGCACCAGCAGCAGGGTTTGCCGCCCAAGCGCCAAGGTGCGTTCGATCAGGCGCAGATAGACTTCGGTCTTGCCACTGCCGGTGACGCCGAACAACAAATGCGGCACGAAGCCGCCGTCGACGTCCACGGCGTCGATCACGGCGGCTTGCTCGGCGGTGAGTTCCGGCTTGGGCAGCGCCTCGGGGGAGCGACTGCGGCGGCCATTGCGCCGTTCCGGCGGGTTGAGCCGTTTCAGTCCGGCGGGCAGAGCGGAAAGTACGGTTTCACCGAGCGGGGCCTGATAGTAAGTGCTTGCAAATTCCAGCAGCTGGAAAAAATCGGGCGGCAGGGCGGGCAGATCGTCCTCGACGCGCTGGGCGGTTTTCAGTTGTTCCAGCGGCCAATCGCTGCTTGCGCCAACGGCGACGACGACACCGATTTTTTCACCGCGTCCGAAAGGCACGCGCACGCGCCGGCCGATGTCTGCCGGGGTGGCATCGGCAAGCTGGTAGTCGAACAGGCGATGGAGCGGCACATCGAGCGCAACGCGCAGAATCGGCATGGCGGGAGAGAGTCTGTACTTGTCCACAAAAACTGTGGATAAGTCTGTGAGTTATCACGGAGTAGAAACGCTAAGTGGGCGTTTCTAAAGGGTTTTGTCTTTTTGCTGCAAGCATGGGCAAAAAACCAAAACACAATAAAATCAATGACTTGTAAATTTGTCGGACTGTCAAGCCAATACGCTGCCGAATGTTGGCTGCCGGGGCAAAAAACTTGTGCATAAGTCAAGCCCCGGCGTTTCAGTTAGTCCTTACTTACGCAGTGTGCGGCTGTGGGCATGGACGGTTTCGACCAGCACCGTGACGTTTTCCGGCGGGGTGTATTGCGAGATGCCGTGGCCGAGGTTGAACACGTGGCCGGTATTGCCCGGCCCGAAGCTGTCGAGCACCTTCTTCGCTTCGGCGGCGATGGTTTCCGGCGTGCCGAAAAGTACGTTGGGGTCGATGTTGCCCTGCAAGGCCACCTTGTCGCCGACCTGGCGGCGCGCCGTGCCGATGTCGATGCCCCAGTCCAGGCCGACGCCGTCGCAGCCGATGGCGGCGATGTCTTCCAGCCAGAGTCCGCCGTTCTTGGTGAACACGATGCTGGGGATGCGCTGGCCGCCCTTTTCCTTCTTCAGACGGGCGACGATGCGCTGCATGTAGGCGAGCGAGAATTCCTTGTAGGCCGAGGCCGACAGCGAGCCGCCCCAGGTGTCGAAGATCATCACCGCCTGCGCGCCGGAGTCGATCTGGGCGTTCAGGTAGCGGATGACGGACTCGGTGGTGACGTCGAGAATCTTGTGCAGCAGGTCCGGGCGGCTGTAGAGCATGCCCTTGATGTGGCGGAAATCGGAGGAACCCTGTCCTTCGATCATGTAGCAGGCCAGCGTGTAGGGGCTGCCGGAGAAGCCGATCAGCGGCACCGAGTTGTCGAGCGCGCGGCGGATCTCGGACACCGCGTCCATGACGTAACCGAGATGGTCGTAGGGATCGGGCGCGCTCAGGTTGTTGATCGCCCATTCCTCGCGCAGCGGCCGCTCGAATTTCGGCCCCTCGCCCTCGGCGAAATACAGGCCCAGGCCCATCGCGTCCGGCACGGTGAGGATGTCGGAAAAAAGGATGGCGGCGTCCAGATCGTAGCGGGCGAGCGGCTGCAGGGTCACTTCGCAGGCCATGGCGGGCGACTTGCACAGGTTGAGGAAATTCCCGGCCCGCTTGCGGGTGGCGCAGTATTCGGGCAGATAGCGCCCGGCCTGACGCATCATCCAGAGTGGGGTGAATTCGGTCGGTTCCTTCAGCAGCGCGCGCAGGAAGGCATCATTCTTGGGTCGGCTCACGGTCTACTCCGCCAAAAGTCGAAAGGGAGGGATTATCCGTCTTTATTGGCGATCGGTCACTTCCGCCAGAAGGCCGGCGTGAGGACGACGAGCAGGGTGAAGATTTCCAGACGCCCGAGCAGCATGGCGAAGATGCATACCCAGGTCTGGAAATCCTCCAGGACCGCGTAATTGGCCGCCGGCCCGACCTGACCCAGGCCGGGGCCGGTGTTGTTGATGCAGGCGATCACGGCGGAGAAAGCAGTGACGATGTCCAGCCCGGTAAAGGCCAGTGTCAGGGTGAGCGTGACGATGCACGCCATATAGACGAAAGCGAAGGCGAGCACGGCGAACAGCACCGTCACGGGCGCGGTGGCGCCGCCCAGGCGCACGTGATAGACGGCGTTGGGGTGCATGGCGCGGATCAGTTCGCGATAGACCTGCTTGTAGAGCAGCAGCGCCCGCATCATCTTGATGCCGCCGCCGGTCGATCCGGCGCTGGTGGCGAAGCTGGCCAGAAACAGCATCCACAGGCCGACGAACATCGGCCACTGCGCGTAATCCTGCGTCGAGAAACCGGAAGTGGTGGCTACCGAAACGACGTGGAACAGCGTGTGGCGCATGGACTCGTGCATGTTGCCGAAGGCACCTTCCTTCCACAGATAGTTGGCGAGGATGATCACGCTCACCAGCAGCACGCCGATGAACCAGCCGGCTTCCGGGTCGTGCGCGTAATGGCGCAGGGAGCGGCTGCGGATGAACATGAAGTGGGTGGCGTAGTTGATGCCGGAAAACAGCATGAAAACCACCGCGATCCATTCCAGGCGCGGCGAGTCGAAATAGCCGAAATTCGCGTCGTGGGTGGAAAAACCGCCCAGCGCCACGGTGGAAAAGGCGTGGCAGACGGCATCGAACCAGCCCATGCCGCCCCAGGCGTAGGCGAAGATGCACAGGAAGGTGATGCCGATATAGACCAGCCACAAGCCCTTGGCCGTTTCCGTGACGCGCGGCGTCAGACGGCTGTCTTTCATCGGCCCCGGCACTTCGGCGGCCAGCATCTGCCGGCCGCCGATGCCGAGCATGGGCAGGATGGCGACGGCCAGCACGATCAGGCCCATGCCGCCCAGCCAGTGCATCAGGTGCCGCCACAGGTTGATCGACAGCGGCAGTTCGTCCAGCCCGCTCATGACGGTGGCGCCGGTGGCGGTGAGGCCGGAAACCGCCTCGAAATAGGCGTCGGTGTGCGTCATGCCCAGATGGACGATGAAGGGCAGGGCGGAAAAGGCGGGCAGCACCGTCCAGACCAGCACGACCAATAAAACGCCGTCGCGCACGTTGAGGTCGCGCCGACCGCGCCGGTAGCGATACCAGAGCAGGCAGCCGCAGGAAAGGGTGAGCAGAAACACCAGAAAGAACATGCGCGTCGCGCCGTCGTGCGTGAAGTACGACAGGCCGAACGGAGCCAGCAGCGTCAGGCCGAAGAGCATGAGGATCATGCCCAGCGCGCGGTAAACCGGGGCGAAACGGCTCATGGCTGCCTCACAGGAAGTGGAAGCCGACCTGGAACAGTTTTTCCACCTTCTTCACCAGTTTTTTCTGGGTGCAGAAGAGGATGACGTGATCTTCCGCCTCGATCAGGGTGTCGTGGTGCGCGATGTGCACTTCGCCGTAGCGGGTGATGGCCGTCCATTCGTCGGTATGGCCGACGATCACCGGCTTCTCGAAGTTGCGCACCACCGCCGCCACGGTGACGCCGCGCGGCCAAGCGATTTCACCGATGGCCCGGCCCACCACCTTCGAGGTTTTCTTGTCGCCGTGGGCGATGATTTCCAGCGCTTCCGCAGCCCCACGGCGCAGGGAGTGCACCACCGCCACGTCGGCCTGACGCACGTAGGCGAGCAGGGTGCCGATGGAAACCTGGGCGGGGGATATGGCGATGTCGATCGGACCGCCTTCGATCATTTCGGCGTAGGCGCGGCGGTTGACCAGCGCCACTACCCGCCGGCAGCCTAGGCGCTTGGCCAGGCTGCCCGCCATGATGTTGTTTTCGTCGTCGTTGGTGACGGCGAGGAAGATATCCATCTCGGCGATGTTTTCCTGTTCCAGCAATTCTTCGTCGGTGGCGTCGCCGGAGAGCACCAGAGCGTCGTTCAATTCGTTGGCGAGGAGCTCCGAGCGCGCCTCATCCTTTTCGATCAGTTTCACCTCGTAACGCTCTTCCAGCGCCTTGGCCAGCCGCAGGCCGATGTTGCCGCCGCCGGCGATCATCACGCGCTGCGCGCGCTGCTCGGCGCGGCGCAGCTGTTTCAGCACGGTGTGGATGTGCTCGGCGGCGGCGAGCAGGAATACCTCGTCGCCGACGCGCACCACGGTTTCGCCTTCCGGGATCAGCGGCTGGTTGTCGCGGAAGATGGCGGCGATGCGCGCGTCGATTTCCGGCGGCAGCAATTGCGGCATGGTCTTGATCGGCTTGCCGACCAGCAGGCCGCCCTCGTAGGCGCGCACCGCCACCAGCGACACCCGGCCATGCGCGAAGTTGAGCACCTGCAGGGCGCGCGGGAATTCGACCAGACGCTGGATGTATTCGGTGATGACCTGTTCCGGGCAGAGGGCGAAATCGACGGCGAAATTGTTTTCCGAGAGCAGGTTCTCGTCTTCGAGAAAGTCGCGTGAGCGCAGGCGGGCAATGCGCGTCGGCGTGTTGAACAGGGAATGGGCGAGTTTGCTGATGACGAGATTGGCCGGGTCGCTCTGCGTGAGCGCGATCACCATGTCGGCATCTTCCGCGCCGGCGTCGCGCAGGGTGCTGGGGGTGGTGGCATTGCCGCGCACGGTGCGCAGGTCGAAGCGGTTTTGCAGAAAGCTCAGACGCGCGCCGTCCTGGTCGACTACGGTGATGTCGTTTTCTTCGTTGACCAAGCCTTCGGCGACGCTGGTGCCGACCTGTCCCGCCCCGATGATGATGATTTTCATATGCCCCCCGGCCGCGCTGCTACGCGCGCCTCATTCCTCGCCGCGCCGGTTCAGGCGCACATCCAGCTGCTTCAGTTTGCGATAGAGATGGGTGCGCTCCAGGCCGGAGCGTTCGGCAAGGCGCGTCATGTTGCCTTGTTCCTGGCGCAGATGGAACTCGAAATAGAGCTTTTCAAAGGCATCGCGCGCCTCGCGCAGCGGCTGCTCGAACAGCGGCAGGAGCGAGAGTTGCGCGTCCTCCTCGGCGTTTTCGCCGGGCATGACCCGGTTGACGTCTTCGGCGCTGATTTCTTCTTCCAGTGCCGTCAGCGCCAGGTTTTTCACCAGGTTGTAGAGGACGTTCCAGCTGTTCTCGCCCAAGCGTTTCCAGGCCAGGTTGTGCAAGGTGTTGAGGGCGGCCGTGGACCAGCGCCGCAGCGGAACTTCGCGCCGCTCGACGAGATTGTCGAGCAGGATGGCGGCGATTTCCGGCAGATCGTCGACCTGATTCGCGAGCCCCGGCAGGTTCAGCCACACTTCGCTGAGGCGGCCGATGAGCTTGCTGTCCCAGCCTTGTTCGATCAGTTGCGCCGGTGCGATGGCAGAGGCGGCGATGAGGCGCACGTTGAGCTTTTCCACCCGCTCGCAGGCAAAGGCGAGCCCCATCTGCTGCATCTTGCTCAAGGCGGCCAGGTCGGGCACGAAGAGGATGCCGCCGGCGCATTTTTCCAGTTGCTCCTGGGTCAGCGGGCTGCTCAGGCTGGTCAGGTCGAGCCAGGGCGTGCGCGGCGCATGCAGGCTGCGGGCGGTGATTTCGGCGATGTCGCCGCTGGCGCCGCGCAGCAGCAGGATGGCGGCCTTGCTGGCGGTCTGTTCCAGACGGCGGCGGAATTCCTTGACGAAGGCAAGGCGCGCGAAGGCATCCAGGGTCAGCGGCGCGCTGGCTTGCGGGGCGTCGAACTTGAGCGCCTTCTGCACGGTGGCGAGCAGTTTCTGCAGTGATACCGGCTTTTCCAGAAAATCGCAGGCACCGAAGCGGGTGGCCTCGACGGCGGTGTCGATGGTGCCGTGACCGGACATCATTACCACCGGCATGCTCAACTGGCCGTTGCTGTGCCATTCCTTGAGCAGCGAAATGCCGTCGGTATCGGGCATCCAGATGTCGAGCAGGACCAGGTCCGGGCGCATCTCCTGGCGTACCTTGCGCGCTGCCTGGGCGTTTTCCGCAAGGCGAACGTCGTAGCCCTCGTCGATCAGGATTTCGGACAAGAGTTCGCGAATGCCGACCTCGTCGTCAACGACCAGAATGATTGCCATGCCTACCCTCCTTGTGGCGCAGCAGCGGCAGGCGGATATCCACCGTTGCGCCACCGCTCGCCGCGTTGCTGATTTCTATGGTGCCCTGATGCTCATCGATGATTTTCTTCACGATGGGCAGCCCCAGACCGGTGCCGCGCGCCTTGGTCGTGACATAAGGCTCAAAAATGCGCGGCAACAGTTCGAGCGGAAAACCTGGGCCATTATCCGTGATGCGCAGCCGCGCGCAGCGGCTGCCGGCGGTTTCGCTAAAAATTTCGATGCGCCCGCCGCTGCGCCCTTCCAGGGCGTCCTCGGCATTGCGCAGCAGATTGTGGATGATCTGGCGCAACTGCGTGGCGTCGCCTTGCACCGGCGGCAGACCGGCAGCGAGATCGAGCGCGATTTTCGCATCGCTGCCTTCGTAAAGCCCCAGGACTTCCTGCACCAGCGCGTTCAGATCGACGGGCGCCAGTTGCGGGGCCGGGGTGCGGGCGTAATCGCGGAAATCGTCGACCATGCGCTTCATGGCCTGCACCTGGTTGATGATGGTCTGTGTGCCGCGCGCCAGCATGTCGGCGTCAGCGTTGGCGAGTTTGTCGGTGAGCTTGAGTTGCAAGCGTTCGGCGGAAAGCTGGATCGGCGTCAGCGGATTCTTGATTTCATGCGCCAGCCGCCGCGCCACTTCGCCCCAGGCGGCGCTGCGCTGGGCGGCGATCAACTGGGTGACATCGTCGAATACCACCACGTCGCCGCCGCCGCTGACTTCCGGCAGGCGCGACGCCCGCAGCAGCAGCACCTGCGGCAGGCCGTTGTCGCGTTCCAGCTCGAATTGCGCCTGCCATTCGATATCCTGGCTGGCGGCAAAGCGCTCGCGGATGAAGCGGCCCAGTTGCTGCTGGCGGCTCCAGTTTTCCGGCGCAACGCCGATCAGGCCGGAGAAATCGTCGGCCAGGATGGTGAGCGCGCCTTCATTGACGGTGCGCAGGGCGAATTGGCGGTCAAACACGAGCACGCCGGCCGAGAGGTTGGCGAGGATCGATTCGAGATAGGCGCGCGCGGCTTCCACCTCGCCTCGGTGACGCTCGGAATCGTGGCGGGCTTCTTCCAGCTGGCGCGTCATCTGGCTGAAGGAGCGGGTGAGGACGCCGAGTTCGTCGCTGCTGTCGATGGCGCGGCGCGGCGAGAAATCGCCCTGGGCGACGGCTTCGGTGCCTTCGGCCAGCATGTGCAGCGGCGCGACCAGCCGGCGCGCCATCCAGTAGGCGAGCGCGAAGGCAGCGAACAGGGCGACCAGCACGGTGAGCGTCAGGGTCAGCGCGTAGATGCGCGTCAAACCCTGGCGGGCAAGTTGCAGTTCCTGGTAATCCCGATACACCCCCTGTACGGCTTCGGCGTCGAGCGCCAGGCCGGCGGGCACCGGCTGGCTTAGTTGCAGCACGCGCGGCTCGTCGAAGATGCGGCGCGAACCGACCGGCATGAGGACACGCAGCAGCATGTTCTCGCCCTCGCCGATGATTTCATGCACGCTGCTGGCGGCGCGGGCTTGCCGCAACTGGCTGATTTCCGGAGTGGGCAGGCTGTGCAGGTCGTTACTGTTGGGGGCGCTGCTGGCGCTGGCCAGCAGTTGTCCGTTGAGGGCGAAGAGGGCGGCGCTGTGCACGCCTTTTTCGTCGCGCAGGCGCAGCAGGGCGGAGCGGCGGCCGGCTTCGGGCACCTCGGCGAGCTCGTTGGCCATGCCTTCGCCTTTTTGCGCCAGTTCGGCGAGCAGCGAATCGAGCGCCGAGCGGCCCAGGTGCAGGCCGGATTCCAGCGCCTTTTCCACGCGCACGTCGAACCAGCTTTCGATGGAGCGGGTGACGAATTGCACCGAAACGCCATAGACCAGCGCGCCGGGCAGGACGGCGATGATGCCGAACATGAACATCAGGCGCAGTTTCAGACGCGCGCCGAATACCTGCTTGCGGTAATCGCGCCACAGGCTGCGCAACTGCCAGCCGACCAGCAGCAGCATGCCCAGGGCGAGCAGGACGTTGAGGCCGATCAGCACCGGGTAATTGCGGGAGAAGACGACGGTATCCGCCGCCGTGCTCAACAGCAGCAGGAACCAGACGATGGCACCGAGTGCGCCGGCAAAGGCCCCGGCAGCGGCGATGAAACGCTTCATTGCGGCGCGTCTCCCGGCGCATCTGCTGGCGCGCTTCCTGTCGTATTTCCTGCCACACTTCCTGCTGCGCTCCCCAGCGGCGGCGCTTCAGGGAGCTTCAGCATCCAGGTTTTCCAGTCGCCGCCCAGCGTCCATTCCTTGTTGCCCAGCGCGCTCAATTGGAAGGGGCGGGGCAGTTGCGTGGTGTCCAGGCGCAGGCGCAGCATGGCCTGGTAAGTGTTGCCGGGCGTGACTTCGCGTTCCTTGTGTTCGATCACCAGCCAGTTGCGTAAACGGCGCAGCACGGCCAGCGCGGCATCGAGGCTGTCGAAACTCTGGTGCAGCACGCCACGGCTCAGGCGGTACTGGCGGGTCAGGGCGTGATAGGAGAGGCGGTAGGAGAGGCTGCGGCGGGCGAGTTTTTCATCCAGCCAGTACCAGCGTTCGCGCTCCAGTTGAAAATCGGCGACGAAAGTGAGCACCAGGCCGCGATTGACGGCGTCTTCCAGACGGGAATTCAGGTCGAAGGCAAAATCGGCGCTGAGGACGTAACCCTCTTCCGACCACTCCAGTTTCTGGTTGTGCACGCCGATTTCCGCAGCCTGCGGGCTGGCGGAAAATGCGCCCAGACAGAGCCAGAAAAAGGCGATCAGCCAGTGGGGGCGCATGCCAAACATGCCAAAAGAGGGGCGGAGAGCGTGGCGCGTCATCGGGTCAGCCGCGCTTGCCGAGCAGGCAGTAGAAAAAGCCGTCGTGCGCGGCCTGGGGGAAGATTTGCTCTTCGTGGCGGCGTTCGGCGTCGGGATGGCGTTGCAGGAAACGGGCGATCTGCTGCTGGTTTTCTTCCGGAAATACCGAGCAGGTGGCGTACAAAAATTCGCCGCCCGGGCGCAGGAGCGGCCACAGGGCGTCGAGGATGCGTTGCTGGCTGCGCGCAAAACTGGCGATGTCGCTTTCACGGCGCAGCCATTTGGCGTCCGGGTGGCGGCGCACGACGCCGCTGGCGGTGCAGGGCACGTCGGCAAGAATGGCGTCGAACGGCTGCCCGTCCCACCAGCCGGCGGGGGCGCTGCAATCGGCTGCGCGCACCTGCGCCGTCAGGCGCAGGCGGGAGAGGTTTTCTTCGACCCGCCGACAGCGTGCCGGTTTGAGATCGAGCGCCAGCAGATCGAGCGCCGCTTCGCCAGACCGGGCGCATTCGAGCAGATGCGCCGTCTTGCCGCCGGGTGCCGCGCAGGCATCCAGCACTCGCGCGCCGGGGGCGGGATGCAGGATTTCCGCGGCCCGTTGTGCACCGGGGTCCTGCACCGACACCCAGCCGTCGAAAAATCCGGGCAGGCGATCCACCGGCAGCGGCTGCGCCAGTGCAATGCCGGCTGTGCCGACGGCGGTGGCGGCGATGTCGAGCGCCTGCAGTTCCTTGAGGTAATCGGCGTGGCTGATGCGCTGCACATTGACGCGCAGCGCCATTGGCGGCGGCTGGTTGCCTGCTGCCAGAATGGCGGCGGCCTGATCGGGCCAGGCTTGCTCCAGCCTGTCTTGCCACCACGCCGGGTGTTGCCCGCTGGCGAGCGGGTCATCTGCCGCTGCGGCCAGCAGTGCTTCGCGCTGGCGCAGGAAGTTGCGCAGCACCGCATTGACCAGCGCCCGCAAACGCCCGCGCACCAGTTCGCCAGCGGCCATGACGGCCTGATCGACGATGGTGTGTGCCTGTTGCGGCTGGCGCCCCCCCCCCCGCCAAGGCATATCCTGCGTGTTATTTCACGCCGAACTTGTAGATGCAGACCTGCGTATAGGTCTCCCCGGGGCGCAGTACCGTCGAGGGGAAATTGTCGTGGTTGGGGCTGTCGGGGAACTTCTGCGTTTCGAGCGCCAGCGACTCGCGGTAGCGCTGCGGCTTGCCGTATTTGCCGATGCTCGTGCCGTCGAAGAAGTTGCCGCTGTAGAACTGCACTCCGGCTGGTCGCTCCACATCTCCATCGTAGGGCCGGTTGTCGGTTCGTAAACGCGGGCGGCAAGTTCGAGGCCGTCCCGCGTCGTGCGATTGATCACCCAGTTCAGATCGTAGTCGTGGTCGTTACTCCACAGTTCGTACCTCCGTTTCGATGCGATCATCGATCGCATCGAA
>URNG01000026.1 GCA_900549295.1 uncultured Rhodocyclaceae bacterium | reverse complement strand
GATGATGCCGGGCGGTCGAATTTTGCCTGCCCGGTGCCTTCGCCGCTGGCGCAGTAACAGGCGGCATCGTGGCCGCCAGCGAAGCGCAGACACAGAAGTTGTGGGCGCTGCGCGAAAACATCTCGGAAGCGCAGAAGCGCGAGGGGTTCAGCATCAAGCATGACATCGCCGTGCCGCTGTCGCGCATCGCCGGATTCATCGACCAGGCCGGCGCGGCGCTCGCCGCCGCCTTCCCCGGCAGCCGCGTGGTGGCCTTCGGCCACGTGGGCGACGGCAACCTGCACTACAACCTGTCGCACCCGGACGCGGCAGGCAACGCCGCCCTGCTGGCGCGCCAAGCCGAGGTCAACCGCATCGTGCATGACGCGGTTCACGCCTGCGCCGGCTCGATTTCAGCGGAACATGGCCTGGGGCAATTGAAGCGCGAGGAAATCCTGCGCTACAAGTCGCCGGTCGAAATCGAACTGATGCGCGCGATCAAGCGGACAATCGACGGCGGCGGCCTGATGAACCCCGGTAAATCGGTTTAGCCGGCCCAGGGCGTGACCGATGGCTTTTCTGCGTTACGAAAACAGCAAAATAAGCAGCAAAAGAAAAACCCGCCAACTCGTTGAATTGGCGGGTTTGTTTTTTGGTGGGTGCTAACGGGGTCGAACCGCTGACATTCGCCTTGTAAGGGCGACGCTCTACCAACTGAGCTAAGCACCCGTCTGCACGTCGCGGGGGACGTGCAAGGGTTTTAGTTGACGGCGTCCTTGAGCGTCTTGCCCGGGCGGAACTTCGGCGACTTGGCGGCCTTGATTTCGATGGTTTTGCCGGTTTGCGGGTTGCGGCCGGTGCGGGCGGCGCGTTCGCCGACGTAGAAGGTGCCGAAGCCGATCAGGTTGACGCTGTCGCCTGCTTGCAGTGCGCCCTTGATGGCTTCGACGGTGGCGTCCAGCGCGCGCCCGGCGGCAGCCTTGGAAATATCGGCGGCAGTGGCGATTTGGTCGATCAGTTCAGTCTTGTTCATTGAAATCCCCTAGAGGTTTGTGGTGTGGAAAATTCGGCGAAGGCGGCTTTATAGCTTTTCGGAAATCCTTGTGTCAAGCGGATTTCACAGGTTTTTTCAGACGCCGGATGGCCTGCCATCTGGCATTCTTTATGAATCAATGGGTAAGCGGGGTTTTCTTGAGTGCGGCAACGGGTTCTGCAGCGATCTCCGGAACCACTTCATCGGCATCCGGCAAGGCTTGCGGCATGCGTTCAAGGGCGCGTTCCAGGACTTGATCGATCCATTTCACCGGCACGATTTCGATGCGGTTCTTGATGTTGTCCGGCATCTCGGTCAGGTCCTTGGCGTTTTCTTCCGGGATGAGCGCCACTTTCAAACCGCCGCGCACGGCGGCCAGGAGTTTTTCCTTGAGGCCGCCGATGGCCAGCACTTCGCCGCGCAAAGTGATTTCGCCGGTCATGCAGACGTCGCAGCGCACCGGAATGCCGGTGAATGAGGACACCAGCGCCGTCGTCATGGCGATGCCGGCGGACGGGCCGTCTTTCGGCGTGGCGCCTTCAGGGACGTGGATGTGCAGGTCGGTTTTTTCGAACACATCGGCGGCGATGCCGAGGCGGCGGGCACGGGCGCGCACCACCGAACGGGCGGCCTCGACCGATTCCTTCATCACGTCGCCGAGCGAGCCGGTGCGGATGATGTTGCCCTTGCCCGGCATGTTGGCGCATTCGATGGTGAGCAGTTCGCCGCCCACTTCCGTCCAGGCCAGGCCCGTCACCTGGCCGACTTGGTTTTCCTTTTCCGCCATGCCGAAGCTGTAGCGGCGCACGCCCAGGTATTTGTCGAGGTTTCGGGCGCTGACGGTGATCTTGCCGGCGCGCGATTTCATGACCAGGGTTTTCACCACCTTGCGGCAGATCTTGGAGATTTCGCGTTCCAGCGCCCGCACGCCGGCTTCGCGGGTGTAGTAGCGCACGATGTCGCGGATGGCGCTCTCGGCGACGGTGAGTTCGCTGGTCTTGACGCCGTTGTTCTTCATCTGCTTGGGCAGCAGGTAGCGCAGGGCGATGTTGATCTTTTCGTCCTCGGTGTAGCCGGAGAGGCGGATCACTTCCATGCGGTCGAGCAGCGGCGCGGGGATATTGAGCGAGTTGGCGGTGGCGACGAACATCACGTCGGAAAGGTCGAAATCGACTTCGACGTAGTGATCCTGGAAGGTGTTGTTCTGCTCGGGGTCGAGCACTTCCAACAGGGCGGAGGAGGGGTCGCCGCGGAAATCCTGGCCGAGCTTGTCGACTTCGTCGAGCAGGAAGAGCGGGTTCCTGACGCCGATCTTGGTCAGGCTGTTGAGGATCTTGCCCGGCATGGAGCCGATGTAGGTGCGGCGGTGGCCGCGGATTTCGGCTTCGTCGCGCACACCGCCGAGCGCCATGCGCACGAACTTGCGGTTGGTGGCCTTGGCGATCGACTGGCCGAGCGAGGTCTTGCCGACGCCGGGAGGCCCGACCAGGCACAGGATGGGCGCTTTCACCTTGTCCACGCGCTGCTGCACGGCGAGGTATTCGACGATGCGTTCCTTGACCTTTTCCAGCCCGAAGTGATCGGCGTCGAGGATTTTCTCGGCCGCGCGCAGATCCTTGCTGATGCGGGTTTTCTTGCGCCAGGGCAGGCCGACCAGGGTTTCGATGAAGTTACGCACGACGGTGGCTTCGGCCGACATCGGCGACATCAGGCGCAGCTTCTTCAACTCGCCCTGCGCCTTGGCCAGGGCTTCCTTGCTCATGCCGGCGGCGTTGATCTTCTTGTCCAGCTCTTCCAGATCGGCGCCGTCCTCGCCTTCGCCGAGTTCCTTCTGGATGGCCTTGACCTGTTCGTTGAGGTAGTACTCGCGCTGGCTCTTTTCCATCTGCCGCTTGACGCGGCCGCGGATGCGCTTTTCCACCTGCAGGATGTCGATTTCGGCTTCCAGTTGAGACAGGAGGCGCTCGATGCGCGCGCGCACGCTGTCCATTTCGAGCACTTCCTGCTTCTGCTCGATCTTGAGCGGCAGGTGCGCGGCGATGGTGTCGGCCAGACGGCCGCTGTCCTCGATGGCGGAAATGGAGGAGAGGACTTCCGGCGGAATCTTCTTGTTCAGTTTGACGAACTGCTCGAACTGATTGATGACGGTGCGCCGCATGGCCTCGACTTCGTGGTCGTCGCTGGCCGGCTGCGGCAGGAGGAGGGTGGTCGCCATGAACACTTCCGACTGCGCGTCGATGGCCTCGATGCGCGCGCGCTGCGTGCCTTCGACCAGCACCTTGACCGTGCCGTCCGGCAGTTTCAGCATTTGCAGGATGTTGGAGAGGCAGCCGATGCGGTAGAGGTCGTCGGCGTCGGGTTCGTCCTTGGTGGCCGATTTCTGCGCCACCAGCATGATCTGTTTGCCCGCTTCGCCGCCGGTTTCCATGGCCAGTTCCAGCGCCTTGATGGATTTCGGGCGGCCCACGAAGAGCGGGATCACCATGTGCGGAAAAACCACCACGTCACGCAGCGGCAGCAGCGGCAGTTCAAGCGTTTCCGGGAGGGTGCTGGGGTGGGTCATCGGAGTGCCTTTTATATTTGCTACACAATAAGTACGAAGCCCC
This sequence comes from uncultured Rhodocyclaceae bacterium, assembly GCA_900549295.1. GTDB lineage: Bacteria > Pseudomonadota > Gammaproteobacteria > Burkholderiales > Rhodocyclaceae > Azonexus. The sequence continues at coordinate 26,689 of URNG01000026.1, read as the reverse complement.
CAATTGGGGGCGAAGAACCGGGTTTCAAGGGGCCGCGGCGGTTTACGCCGCGGGTTTCGCTTGTAACGCGGGCTTCAATTGGCCCCTGAAACCTTGGGTTGTTCGGCGTACATCAAAAGCGGCGGTGCATTGCCGGTAATCATGTTTTCGTCGATCACGACCTTTTCGACATTGCCCATGCCGGGGAGTTCATACATGACGTCGAGCAGGGCGTGTTCCATGATCGAGCGCAGGCCGCGCGCGCCGGTCTTGCGTTGCAGCGCCTTTTTGGCGACGGCGGTGAGCGCGCCGGGGCGGATTTCCAGTTCGACGTTTTCCATGCCGAACAATTCCTGGTACTGCTTGACGAGCGCGTTCTTCGGCTCGGTCAGGATCTGCACCAGCGCGGCTTCGTCCAGTTCCTGCAAGGTGGCGACCACCGGCAGGCGGCCGATCAATTCGGGGATCAGGCCGAACTTGATGAGGTCTTCCGGCTCGGTTTCGAGCAGGATCTTGCCCACTTCGCGCCCGTCGTCCTTGCTCTTCACCTCGGCGCCGAAGCCGATGCCGCCCTTTTCGGAGCGGTTGCGGATGACTTTTTCCAGACCGGCAAAAGCGCCGCCGCAGATGAACAGGATGTTGGTGGTGTCGACCGGGATGAAATCCTGATTCGGATGCTTGCGCCCGCCCTGCGGCGGGATCGAGGCGACGGTGCCTTCGATCAGCTTGAGCAGCGCCTGCTGCACGCCTTCGCCGGAAACGTCGCGGGTGATCGAGGGGTTGTCGGATTTGCGCGAAATCTTGTCGATTTCGTCGATGTACACGATGCCGCGCTGGGCGCGCTCGACGTCGTAGTCGCAGCCTTGCAGCAGTTTCTGGATGATGTTTTCCACGTCCTCGCCGACGTAGCCGGCTTCGGTCAGCGTGGTGGCGTCGGCCATGGCGAACGGCACGTTGAGCATGCGTGCGAGCGTCTGCGCGAGCAGGGTCTTGCCGGAGCCGGTGGGGCCGATGAGCAGGATGTTGCTCTTGGCCAGCTCGACGTTGCTGTCCGTCTTGCGCGCATGGCGCAGGCGCTTGTAGTGGTTGTACACCGCCACCGCCAGCACGCGCTTGGCGACGTCCTGGCCGATCACGTACTGGTCGAGAATGTTGCTGATTTCGCGCGGCGTGGGCAGTTCGTCCGAGGCGGCGACGCTGAAACTGCCGGGTTCGGCGGCCTGCGGGTCTTCGCGCACGATGTCGGCGCACAGGATGATGCACTCGTCGCAGATGAACACCGACGGGCCGGCAATCAGTTTCTTGACCTCGTGCTGGCTCTTGCCGCAGAAGGAGCAGTACAACAACTTGTCTTGGCTATCGCTCACCGAAAGATTCTCCTAAAAACTTCAAGCAGCGGGCGCGCGGCGGCTCAACACCTGGTCGATCAGGCCGTATTCACGGGCTTCCTCGGCGGAGAGGAAATTGTCGCGGTCGGTATCCTTTTCGATCCGCTCCAGCGGCTGGCCGCTGTGTTCGGCGAGCATACGGTTGAGCTTGTCCTTGATCGACAGGATTTCCCTGGCGTGAATGGCGATGTCGGAGGCCTGCCCCTGAAAACCGCCCAGCGGCTGATGAATCATCACCCGCGAATTGGGCAGGGCGAAACGCTTGCCCTTGGTGCCTGCCGACAGCAGGAAAGCGCCCATCGAGGCGGCCTGACCGATGCACAGCGTCGACACGTCCGGCTTGATGAAGCGCATGGTGTCGTAAATCGACATGCCGGCCGTGACCGAACCGCCCGGCGAATTGATGTAGAAGTGGATGTCCTTATCCGGATTTTCCGCTTCCAGAAACAGCAACTGGGCAACCACCAGATTGGCGCTGGCGTCATTGACAGGCCCGACGAGAAAGATCACCCGCTCCTTCAACAGACGCGAATAGATGTCGAAGGCGCGTTCGCCCCGACCGCTCTGTTCGATCACCATGGGTACCAGGCCCAGGGCTTGCGGGTTCAGATGACTGGCGTTATCGATCAGCATGGCGATTTTCCTGGCTGGCGGTTGTTCAGTTGTGTTCTGGAAAAAAGGCTATCCGGTTCAGGCGGCCTGGCCGGAGCCTTGCATCAGGTCGTCCAGCGCCACCGCCTTGTCGGTGACCTTGGCTTGGCCGAGCACCCATTCCACCACGTTGTTTTCCAGCACCAGACCTTCGACGTTGGCCAGTTGCTGCGGCTGGCTGTTGTACCAGCGGATGAATTCTTCCGGCTGCTCGTAGCTGGCCGCCATTTCCTTCAGCATGTCCTGCACCTGTTCCGGCTTGGCCTGCAATTCGGCGGTCTTGACGATTTCCGCGAGCAGCAGACCGAGCGTGACCCGGCGCTTGGCCTGATCGGCGAACCAAGCGGCTTGCATCGGGAAATCCTTGGCCTTCATGCCGCGCTGCGCCATGTCGTTGCGCGCCGATTCCATCAGGCGGCTGATTTCGCCATCGACCAGCGCGCCCGGCACGGTGATGGCGTTGGCCTTGAGCAGGGCGTCCATCGCCTGATCCTTGATGCGCGCTTCGATGCGGCGCTTGACCTCGCGTTGCAGATTGGCGGCCACTTCGCTGCGCATCTTGGCGACGTCGCCATCGGCCACGCCCATCATCTTGGCGAAATCGGCGTCCACTTCCGGCAGGCGCGGCGCTTGCACCTGTTTGACGGTGATCTCGAACTGCACGGTCTGGCCGGCCAGATCCTTGGCTTGGTAATCTTCCGGGAAGGTCAGGTCGAAAGTCTTGCTTTCGCCCGCCTTGCAGCCTTCGATGGCTTCCTCGAAAGCCGGCAGCATCATGCCCTGGCCGAGCACGAAGGGATAATCGCTGGCGGTGCCGCCCTCAAAGGCGACGCCGTCCTTCTTGCCGCAGAAGTCGATCACCACGCGGTCTTCCTTGGCCGCGCCGCGCTCGGCGTTTTCGTAGCGCACGCGCTGCTTGCGCAGGATTTCGATGGTGTTGTCGATTTCCTTCTCGCCCACGTCCAGCGTCGGACGCTCGATTTCAGCGCCCGACAGGTCGCCCAGGGTGATTTCCGGATACACCTCGAACACGGCGGTGAAGGAGAGGTGAGTGGTGCTGTCGTTCACCTTCGGCTCCAGGGTCGGGTAACCGGCAACGCGCATTTTCTGCGCATTGACCGCTTCGCCGAAAGCCTGATCCAGCTTTTCCGACAGTACTTCCTGACGCGCCTGATCGCCATATTGCTGCTTGACGATGGAGAACGGCACCTTGCCCGGACGGAACCCCGGCATCTTCAGATTGCGCCCCATACGCTTGAGGCGAGGCTCCATTTCCTGTTCGAGATCAGCGATCGCCACGGTGAGGTCGATGCGACGTTCCAGTTCGTTGACTTGTGCGGTGCTTGCTTCCATGAAAATTTCCTGAGCGTTAGGGGGCAAAAATAAAGCGGGCAATAATATCACAGCGACACCGCAGCACCTGCCCCGAAATGAGGGTAGACAATCATCGGGCAAGCTCTTAGAATGCGCGCTCTTTCGGCGGCGGCTGTAGCTCAGTTGGTAGAGTCCCGGATTGTGATTCCGGTTGTCGTGGGTTCGAGCCCCATCAGTCGCCCCAAGAATTCAAAGCCCCGCAGTCTTGGACTGGCGGGGCTTTTCGCTGTTTCAAGCAGGGGATTTCTTGATGCCTGCGGGATGGGTTTTGCAATTTCCTAAGATGGAAGGCCGGTTTTCCTAAGATGGTCGAGGCAAACTACTCGACTGCGGCTGCTTTCCTGATCCTCCGGCGGTCGTAGACGCGTTGAATCGTGGCCTCTTGACGGTGGCCAGTCAGGTCGCTGGCACGTCGGCCTTGTTCTTCGAGCGTGGTAACGGCCATCGCGCGCAGGTCGTGGAAGGTGAAGCGCTCATTGCCCAGGGCGCACCATTCGCCCATGAGGCGATGCCAGACGGCCTTGAAGCCGGCGGACGTGTAGGGGCGGCCAGATTGCGTATGGACCACATGGAGCGGCTCGCGGCTCGCCGGCATCGCCAGCGATGCGTTCACGGCCATGCGCAGGCGGCGTGTCCATACCACCAGGGTGGCCGCGCCGCGCTTGCGCTGCCCGAACAAGATCCCGTCAGCGAGTAATTGCTGTTTGCTCAGGGCGATGATCTGCCCCTGGGCCTTGCCCGTCAGATAGGCCAGGTATCCCGCCATGGCGGCGCGCTTGCCGGCGTCTGATCGCCGCCAGCAAAACCGGATGAAGCTGCGCAACTCGCTATCGAGCACCGCCCGATCGCGCGGGGTTTCGTCGTTTCGCTCCACGCCCACGCACGGATTGCGGTCGACGATGCCTGCGCCCATCAAACCGCTGAACATCGTGGACAAAAGGGCGATTTCCCGGTTTGCGCGCACCGGGCTTTCGGCTCCGCGATAGGTGTGCAGATACTGCCAGACGTGGGACGGCTTGATCGCCTCCGGCCGCATCTTCCCGAAAGCCGTTTTCAGGTGCACGACCTCCGCCTCATTGCTCTCAAGGGTGCGGCTGGACAGCTTGCCCGCCCGCATCAAGCGCCGGCGAGTGGCCAACAGATCATCGAGATGTTCGGCGATGCTGCCAGACGTCGGCTCTTCCCCTTCCAGCTCAAGCAGCCGCTTTTTTGCCGCCCGAAGGTCATGGCCGAGATTGACCCATTTGTTGCGGCGATCGACCGTGTAATAGGTGTTCTTCCGCTTCCCCTCATAGACATACAGCCGGCTCATGCCCAGTTCGAGGTTCTTTTTTCTTCTGCCTGCCATCGTTTTTCCAGCTCGAAAAATCGGGCTCATGACTTTCGTTTTCAGGCTCGGAAGCCGCCGTTCCGAGCTTGAAGTCGTAAAACGCCCGCGCCACCTTCGGTTTGCCGGCGGCGGAAACGGCAAACTTCCAGCCGTTGCGCCGCAGCCATTCGATCTGCTTTGACGGCAGCGCACGGTCTGTCAGATCAGCCAGTTCGGCTTGCGTGAGGTGCATTTTGGCGAGCATCAGTGCTCAATCAAGCGGGATCGCTCGCACATATCATCCTGCAGCGCCGCCGAAAGGCTCAACGTATATGCGGTGGTCGGGAGAAGTGGTCGCGCTCATTCGCAAAGTCCAAAAGCCGACGAACACGCGGTCGGTTCGTCTAGGTCAGCCAGCAGATCGAACTGCCGCCCGCCGCGCGTGGTGCGCGACCATTCGACGACGCTCCAGATGGTGCTGGCTTGTCCCGAGTGGCCTTGAGTTCCGAGGTGGAAGAAACTCACCGGCGACAGTTGCCGGCACACCTGAGAAACCAGGTGCTCCCACGCCGCGATGCGCTCGATGTGTTCAGGGTATCGCCGGGCAATTTCCCTCAGTTCCAGCTTCGAGGTGTTGATGCAGGGCATGCAGCCAACGCGGGTCTGCCCCTGCTTATACAGTGGGTTCGGCTCCACGCCGTACAGGCGGTGTGCCTCGAACACATCTTCCACACGCCAGCGTAGGATTGGCCGGTAGATGGCCATACCACCGCCCAAGTCCTCATAGGATTTGACGCATGCCCCGGTGCCTTGCAACATCTTCCGGCGGCGCGGGCTTTCGGCGATCCTGACACCCTGCCAGGATTCCACATGCCATCCCTGCTCGACCAATGCAAGCTGGTAATCCATGAGGGGATTCCGCTTCAAAAACTCTGTGCAGAACTGCCGGTTGAGCGAGGGGAAACCGCCACGCACAAGGCACAGGTCAAGGAATGGCACGCCGGTTGGATGCAGCAATTCCAGCGCGCTGGCCGCTGCCTCAGCCGTCCAGTGGTACATGAACTTGCGCTTGCCATAGACAGCAGATTCCGGCTCTCCGGCGGCGATGCGCGCCAGATTTGCGCGTTTTGTAGCGAATTCGTCCGCGAAATCAGCCTTCACCACATCGACGGTGATGCCCAACGCGCGCGGCAGGTAGTCGAGTGCATAGGCATAGGTCGCATCATGCTCATTGCCGGTGTCTGCAAATACAAACCGGCAGGCGTCATGGCCGTGCAGTTCCAGCGCCATGATGGCAGTTGCCGTGCTGTCTTTTCCGCCGGAAACACTGACGACGTGAATGATCATGCGGACGCCTCCTGCGCAACACTCAGCGCCACCGCTGCCGGCCGCACCCAGATCGGCGTCGACGACAGCAGGAAGGTTTCACCCGACCAAGCCAGCAGCAGGGTCTGGTACATCGTCGATGCGATGGCCTCGGCGGCGGCTGGCGGGACAGCGTTACCGATGCGCTCGCGCCAGTCGCTGTCGTTGAGGCCGTCCAGTTCTAGGTATTCCTCCGGCTCGATGATCGACTGCAGGGCGGCAAGCTCCAGCGTGGTGAAAGGTCGATGCCAGGTGCCGTCGATCGAGCGGATGACGGCTACCAGCTTATCGGTAGCTGCCGGCACCATTTTGGCGGACTCAACAAAATGGTCTGCGCGGGGGTCTGCAACCGACCAGAAGCCGTTGTCGTGACACGCGGCCGAAGCGACGGCACCGCTGGTATCAGCCCATCGGCGCACGCCGTAATGCCCGCCGGACTGATAATGGTCGCCGGGCTGCGGGATACCGTTGGGGCGGGGATCAGCTACACATTGTCCGCTGCCGTGCGCGCTGGTGACAGCCAGGGCGGCGCGATTGAAGGACACGATGCGGAATTCGTTGCTATGCTTTGCTGGCCCCCGGTGGCGAGGGTCTGCCACGCTGAACGTCCCTTGCCCCGGCGACTTGACGTTGATCACCGCGCCGGATGTGTCTCCCATCCGCATGACCCCATACTGCGAGTATTCCAGCGTGCCGGCTGGCGGGCGTGGGTCGGCGATCGAGAACGCGCCATTGCTCGGCAGGCTCTCGCCCTGGACCGTGCCGCTGCTTTCATCCCAGTGCCGCACACCGAAAGCGCCGGTGCGCCGTTCCGGCACGATTAGGTAGTCCCGCAGGAAACCATCCTCGACCGCCAGCCGGTTCAGGCTGCGCCAATCACTGCCGGCCTCGACGAAGGCCAGCCGTACCCACGTTTTCCATTGCAGCCGCGGCACGCGGTGCATTGGCCCGCCGGCCGGGTCGCCTGGCAGCGGCATGCGATCCAGCACCGCGCCGACCGCCTGCAGGCGCTTTTTCGGCGGCTCGTAGAGAAACGGCGGCACCTTCTCCATGTGCCGTGCCACCAGCAGGAAGCGCTTGCGGCTTTGCGCCAGTCCGCCCAACTCGCCGCAATCGTGCGTCGTCTCGGCCACGGCGTAGCCGTAGGCGCGCAGCAATGCGCCGATCTGATCGAGCAGGTACCGACCGCGATTGGCAATGCGCGGAACGTTCTCGAAAACGATCAACTCCGGCAGGCCATCCTTGAAGGCTTCCAGCGTCAGCCACATGCCGCGCAGCGTCAGCCCGTTGAGCGCTTGGTATTTGTCCGTCTTGCTGCGGATTTCGTTGAGCAGGCCGGAAAAACCCTTGCACGGTGCCGACAGAAAGACGATGTGCGGGAATTCGTAGCCAGCGGCACGGCGGATGTCCTCGGGCGTGGCCTCCTTCCAGCCAGCTGGCGGCATGTGGCCGTGGAAAGCCGTGTACTGCTCGAGCGAGAACAGATCCAGCGTCGTCGCTTCGACGCCGACCAGCCGCTTGAAATCGCGGTTTGCGGCGGCATCGACATCGACCGATCCGATGCAGCGCGGCTTGGCAACCATGTTGCCAACCCGGGCGCTGCTCCGCATGAAACCCTTGGCGCCGGCACCGATGGCCCCGAAGAGCATGAAGCTGCGGATCTCGCACTGTTCGTCCGGGTTGCGGAAGATGGGTTGGCGGGCGGTCATAGATGAAATTCCTCCTCGATCGTGCTGTCGTCGTTTTTTACTTCGATGGCGACTGCCTGTCCCCAAATCTCGATTGCCTCATCAAGAAGAAAGCGAACGGCGTTCGGATGCGCAGAGGTGGCCGCTTCTACCTTTGAGATCGCCCGGTTGAATTCGGATTGCAGCTTCGAGAGCATGATTTCCATGCCGCTAATCGTCACCGTGAGTGTGTCCAAGCGTTCTGCCGCCTCTTCGACACGCTCAGCAGATTCGGTGACACAGCCTTCCTCATCGCGCATTTCCTTCGCCAGTGCATAGAGCATTGACGAGTACTGCTCGGTAGGTATTGATTGCATCAGAAAAGCTCCAGTGTTTTCGTGCAGCGCGGCGCAGGGATCGGTTCGCCCTCGGGGATGAAGGCGGTGCAGCAGGGCTGCCCGTCCTTCCCGTACTGCCATTCGGTTGGATATTCGGCGTCATCGACGTCGTGGGCGAAGGAACGGGCGATCAGGTCGCATTGCTCGTCGTCGTCGCACTCGTCGAAATCCGCGCCTTCGCGCATGGCCTTGTCGCGCTGGCACTGGCAGCACCAGGCGGCGAAGAAGCATTCGCCTTCGGTGCCGTTGCTCGGCCGCCACTTCTCGCCGGCGTGTTTGACGTAGGCAACGGCCAAGCGGGCGGGGTAGATGGCTTGGTTCATATTCCCGCCCTCTTATTCCTTACCCGCAGCGCCTCGTCGGCGATCTCCGCCGCTGCGTTCACACCAGTTACTTTGCCGTGGCACAGCGTCGCCGCCAGCGCCGCCACAAAAAACTGATCCCACAGCGTCAACTGCGCCGCCCGCAAGCGGCTTTCCAACTGGCTGATGTTGATGCGCGACACCTCCAGATCATCCAGCATGAGCCACCTCCCGCGCCGCCTGCCGCGCCTTCTTCAGCGCCCCATCGGCGCGCACCAGCAAAGCGCCCGACTGGCGTTTCCAGAAATCCTCCGATTGATCCACCAGCACTTGCAGCGCCTGCAATTCATCGCCGCTCGCCCCGATGCGCTGCCGCTCGAAGTAGCGCTCTTTCACGTTCTCCAGCGCCACAAGAGCCAACTCGCACACCGCCAGCGTCTGGCGGTCGTTCTGCTCGGCAGCGGCCAGCGTCAGCACATCGCGGCAATCCGCCAGCACGTTGAAATGCGAGGTGGTGGCAAAGCCCTGCCGGATCGCCACCACCGCCATCCGCTCCTGCGTACTCACCTCCGGATTGAGCAGGAGCGCCACCATCGCCGGCGCGGTGCGCATGTAGCGCCGCCGTTTACAGGTTTTACGCATGGTCAGTCCCCAATATCGAGCAGCACGGCCGCGCCGTAGTAGTCGGACTGCGCCGGCGAAATCCCGTTGATGTCGAGCATTTCGTGCGCAGAAACGGGCATGCCGGTTGCAATTTCCCTTGCCGCGTACACCTCGGCTTCCGGGTCGAACTGGCGCAGGGTGTCGATCAATTCGCGGACGGTGATGGTCATGCCACACCGCCGATCTGGCGCTGATGCGCCTCCAGTTCATCCGCTGCCGCGCTCATGGTCGCCGCGAGGCGGCGCAGCTCGGCAACTGAAGGCGAGCACGAAATGCGCGCATCGCCGCCGTTCTTTCCTCGAATCTCGATCTGCAGAAGGGACGTCACACCGTCCTGATCCCAAACATGCCCCTCCTTCTCGTCATGCCATTGAGAGTGAGAAAACGCGACATTCGTCACGGCGGTTTCGTGGCGGTAATGCTTGTCGATTTCAAAAACCTTCGTTTCCATCACGCACCGCCTTTCTTGTCGGCCTTCTTGTCCTCGGCGCGCCGTTCCTCGCACCATTCAAGTCCTTTTGCGATGGCCTCATCCATCGTGCCGGCATAGACCCACCGGGTGCTGTAGTAGCCCCAAGAAAACGATCTGGAACTACCGTGCGGCGTCATGACTGGCGTGGCAAATTGGACAAGGAAGCCAAGCTTCCCGGCATCCCGCAGCCATTCAAAAATAAATTCGGCCTGCTCGGATGCGCTTTCTGCCAGGTCAAACCACTCAGGCAGCGGCCCGAGTGCCTTCTCGATGATTTCTATCTCCTCGTCAAAAAAATCTTTCAAATTGTCAGGAAAGACATCCATCGCCGCCAGGGCACCCGCGAGGTAGATCACGCGGTCGACGCGGGCGGTTGCGTCGAACAGGAGGTTCATTTTTTCCACAGACGTTTCCATTACCGTTCCCCCCGGATCTTCGCCACCACGCGCAGCGGCTTGTCGCTGTGGGCCAGCGCCAGCAGCAGGCGGACGGGTTTGGGGATGCTGCGGCCGGTTTCGTAGCGGCTGGCGGCGGTTTGGGTGACGCCGAGCGGCCCCCAGAATTGCGCCTGGGTGAGTCCGCGCGTTTTGCGCAACTCCAGCGCCTGCGCGCCGGTGATGGTGTCGAAATTGATGCTCATGCTGCGATCTCCTCGGGTTGTGCCATGTCGGCGATTTCGCTGGACAGCGCCATGAAATGCGGGTCGCGTTCGCCGTTGCGGGCGAAGCTCTCGATCAGTTCGATGGCGATGGTGATGTGGTGGGGGTCGGCGTCTTCGATCAGCCAGCGCAGGTTGACCAAGTTGTTGCTGTTCCACAGATGCAGCACCAGCAGGCGCAGATGCGCGCCCACGATGGCGTCGGCCATGACTTCCTTGCGGTACACCAGAAACGGGCTGGCCTGGCTCGGCCAGGTTTCGCTGGCGCGGTCGCAGGCGATTTGCAGGACGTCGGCGACCGCCGCCGCCTTGTCCTCGCAGCCGTCGGTTGCGCCGATGTGGCCGGCGTCGATGGCATCCAGCACCATCCTCGCTGCGGCATTGAGCCGCAGCAGGCTCGGGTTGATGGGTTTGGGCTGGTACATGGTTGGCTCTCCTTTGTACTTCGGTTGAAAAAACGGGTTAAAAACTCACCTCGCGGCCTTGAACAGCCAGCAGCGGACGGTGGCCGAGCGCGCCGGCTGATTGGCCGAGCGCAGCGCGTTCCAGCGGCCATTGATGGCGCTGCTGGTCACGACGTTGGAATCGACGAACTTGTATTTCCGGCTGGTTTTGAGCAGCCGTTTCAGGTCGTGCAGGTCTGGGATCTGCTGGCGCTTCTCGGCGGCGACCTCCACGAAATGATTGAGGTTGACGGCGATCAGATCCGGGTCGCGGCTGTGGTTGAGGCGAGAGGGGCAGTCGTCGTCTTCCGCGTCGCCCACGCCGTTGAGGTATTCGTAGGTTTCCCAGAAGCGCTCGACGATGGCGTGATCCCTGGCGAGATCGCGCTCGCGCTCCAGCGCCAGCTCGGCCAGCAACTGCACGGCTTCGGTGCGCTGGCTCTCGGTGATCGGGCAAACCAGACTCAGGGCATGCACCAGCACCATCAACTGCGCATGGTTCTTCTGGATACGCTGGTTCTTGACGCCGACCTCTTCCATGCGCTTCTCGAAGGCGCGCTGGTGGCTCTCCAGCATCTCCAGCACGGTTTTCTCGCTGCACGCCGCCTTGACCAGAAAGCCGCTCATTTCCTGATTGGTCATTTGCCCCAGTTCCAGCGCGGCTTCACGGCCTTCGTGGCTTTGTCGGCTCTTGTCGAAGTGAAGATGGACGATCCGTTCCATGATCGCGTCTGAGGCGCGCACCGCCGCGTTCTGGCTGATGACCAGAGCCCCTCTGAACTGCGGGTCATAGGTGTCGTTGCCGCCGGTTTTTACCCCGGTGGTGCGCAAGCTGCCGCCGTTGTACAAAGTTTTCAGGCTGTCCCAATGGAAAGATTGGCGTGGCCGCCCTCGGCTACCGTCGCTGTCGTCTTCCCGGTCAGATTCCAGCAGAACCACGGGCATGTTTGACACCTGAGACATGGTGCGCAGGAAACCGACTTGTGATGCCTTCATCGGGTCGAAGCCTTCGTGGTCATTGCGTCCGAGCAGCTTCCACAGGGTGCGCAGCATGGTGCTCTTGCCGGCACCCGGATCGCCTACGATCTCGATGAAGGGGAAGCTCTCGTATTTGGCACGTATCTGCTCGGCGAACAGGCTGCCAAACCAGGCCGCCAGGGCGATGATGCCCTTGGGGCCAAAGCACAAATAGAACTTGTCGAACCACATGATTGAGTACTCCTTTGGGTTGGTGTTGATGTCAATGTCTTTTATGGGGGAAAGTGACTTGATGGACAATTTGCCGAGAGCGAAGTAGTCGTCCTCGTTCATTTCCACGACCTGTCCGTCCTTCACGGCCAGGTCGTTAAAGACATAGGCCGCGTGGCGCTTGCTGTAGCCGATGAAATCGATGGTGGCCACGCGCTTGATGTTGAACGTCCATTGGGACAGCAGCCGGTTCAACTGGGCATCGTTGCCGTTCCAGATCGCGCCGGCCCCGATGTGCAGCAGCCGTTTTCTGAACTCGCCCACGCTGGTGAGCTGGCCGGCGGTGAAAGTGTCTTTCTCCTCGTTCCCGTCGTGCGGGAAAGTGACGCGGAAGTAGTACCACGCCTCGTCGGTAACTTCGTTTTTGAGGTAGTAGAGCGGGGTGGGCAAGCAGTTGCAGATTTCGGTGATAGCGCTGGCCTTTTCCAGAATCAGCGCCTCACGCTCTTCCTTGTTCAGCTTCTGCTCGGCCTCCGTCAGGTTTTCGGCAATCTTGGCCTGTTTGTCCACATCCACCTTGAACCACCAGATGCGGCTGTCGAACTCGAACGGAAAACTGCGCCAGCCGTGGCGGTTGAAGATCAGTTTGGCTTTCTCCTCGGCGCTGGCCGCTAGCAGCAGCTTGCCCTGGTAGCGGTATTCCTCGATGTGGTGGTTTTCCAGCCGGCCGCGCTGGTGCATGTCGTTCCAGTCCAGCTTCCCTGCCGCCCCCTGCGGGATCACGGCGGCGCTGCTTTCCCATCCCGCCTTCACCGCCCGCTCATGGTGCTTTTTGACCCATACGCGCCCGGCCTTGTCACCGTCCAGCGCCCACACCAGCCGGGGCCGCGCCGTCTTGTTGGCCGCACACTGCTCGGCGATGGCCTGCAGCACCAGACCGGGGTAATTGGTGCAGCTCATGGCGGCAATGGCGGCGGTGTCGTGGTGCAGCAGGGCGATGGCATCGAAAATGCCCTCGGTGATCCACAGTTCCTGCGGCATGCCCAGGTTGGGTGGCTGCCAAGCCAGCCCCTTGTAATCGCCCCGGAAGCTGGCCTTGCGGCTACCGAAGCGCCCCGGTTTGTCGATGATCCGTTCCCACGCCACCTCGCCGGCAATCGAAAAACGCACCACCGCGCTGCCGGCGTTGTGTTCGTGGCTCCACCAGCTTTCCTGCCGGTACCAGCCGCGAATCAAGTCCAGCTTGAAGCCGCGCCCGTCGCGCAGGTAGGCATCCGCCGCCGCGTTTGGGTTTTCGGGGGTGACCGGGTGGCGCTCGCTCCAACTGTTGAAAAGCTCCGGGTAAAGATCCTTGACGTGCCATTCGCCGCTGCACTTGTTCAGCCGCCCGCAGCGCAGCACCCAGGGATGGTCGTGGCTGGTGTACAACTCCTTTTTGCCGCAGCCCGGACATTCGCCCTGGCGCAGCATCTTCTTGCCGTCGCTGCCGGTGCGCTCGCGGAAGCTGTAATCATTGAGCAGCTTGGGTAGTAGTTCAGCGTGGAGAGCAGGGTTCATGAAAATTCGAGCAAAAGGATTCCGTCGCGCCTGAAAAACAGGTGCGGCGTGGTGTTGAAAGGGGTAGGGGAGAGGGGGCTAGCCGATGGTCAAGAGCAGTTCCCCCTGGTTTTCATCCGGCGGCGCGCGGGTCTTTCCCGAGGGCCGGATATAAACGTTTGGGTTCGGGTTGAGGCTCGGGCAGATGGTGGCAACCGCCGAAACGATGGCCTTCCAGGCATGGCAGCATTCGATGTTCGGACATTGAATGTAGGCTTCCTTGCTGCTTTCCGAGATGCGCCTGCTGGTGCGGATGTGGCCGGGCGTGCCGCAGTGGGGGCAGGGGATTTGCATGCTCATCGCGCCACCTGCCGCCGCGCCAGCAAACCTTCCACCATCGCCCGCCGGGCGCTGATTTCCGCTTCCGCCTCGGCCAGTTGCCGTCCGGCCTCGATCAGCTCTACCTCGGTTGCACCATCGAGCAGATCGGCAAACGCGGCGGCGGCTTCCGCCGATTCGCGCAGCAGGCTTTTCAGCATGGCCGGGGTGGGGTTTTCCTCCTGCATGCCCACCGTGCGCACCGCCAGCCGGTGCGGCCAGAGCAGGTCGTTCAAGGCGTGAATGCGGAACTGATCCGGCAGCGCCGCCAGAATACTCGGCTGCATATTGGCCGGCAGGTGGTTCGTGTCTTTGGTGAGATCGTCCAGCCAGCGGTAGATGCGGTCGCAATTCACCGCCACCCGTTTATAGGCATCCGGGTTGCTGGCGAACTCGATGCCGGTGGTGGCCGGCCCGCCGATGCGCTCATGCGCCTCAACGATCAGCGCCGCCGCCGTCTGCTTGCTCATGCCCTGCGCCCTGCGCCAGGCTTCGATCCAATGCGCCAGGGTGGCGATGGTGGTTTTGTGCGGAGTGATTTGCATGATCTGGCCGGGTGAATTGCTTATGCTGCAAACAGATCGCCGGTAGTCGGCGTTTTATCCGGTTCCGGCAAAGTGACGCCGAGTTCAGCCAGGGCCAGTTTCTTCAAGGCGGGATCGCGCATCCTGTCGATACGGGTGAGCGCCATCGCCTTCTTGAAGGAACCGCCGAAGATTTGGCCGCGCTGCTGTTCGTAGGCGTGAATGAGGTCGTCCCATTCGCGGTGCTTGGCTTCGAGGAAGTCGGCAGCGTCGATGTTGCCGTTTGCGCGCACGCGGTCTGGATTAATCGTAGAGAGGAAAGATGCAACCCGGTCAACACGTATGGCAACCATCTCACGATCCTGACCTGCGCCCCCCATAAGGGGGGTGCAGGTACCCAGGCGGCGGGCCAAATAACCGTCCTGAACCTTCATGCGCTGGGTTTCCCATTTCAGGCCAATGACGTCACAAATCGGCTTCAGCGGAACCCGCTGGAACCCGTCTTCGCAATCGACCACCGGCAAGACGGCACCGGAGAAATTGAGGTTGAGGCTGATGATTTGCATGGTGTTTTCCTTTCCGTCAGTGAACGTCGTCGTGCGCTTCGCACTCGTCGCGCAGATATTCCAGCGCATTCGCCAGCCACATAGCCTCTTTGCTATTGCGGCCATTGAGGATTGTTAATGTTAGGTCTGCTATCGCGGCCATCTTTGCGAGGTCAAGCCCCTCGGTAATCAGATCATCCAAATCAATCAGCATATTTCCCTCCTTTTGAATCTTCACAATCGACCACCGGCAGGACGACGCCGGAGAAATTGAGGTTGAGGCTGATGACTTGCATGGTGTTTTCCTCCCGGTCAACGGACGCCGTCTTCACCGGCGTAGTTCACCAGGCGATCGGGAATTCTGGCGCATTGAAAAGCGGCATCAACAATGTCGCCCATCAAAATGCAGCCATCGCTTTCAATCAGTTCGGCGATGCGTTGGCGCTCGGCGATGTCACCACCGGCCGAGAAATGCTGAACGAAAGCATCGCGGTGGGGGAATTCCTGCATGCACTCGACGAGCAACCAGTTGCAGAAGGCGAGCCGATGTTGCTCAGTAGTGATGGCATAGAAACCGCCACCGTAGGTCAAGAAAGTCCTCACAAATTCACTTTTAGGCTCGGGCCAAGGAAATTTCGATTTCGCTCTTCTCGCCGCGAATTTGTAGGCATCTATATCCAGGTAAGCCGCGTGGGCCAGCGCCTCCGCTTCGCGTTGGCGTTCGGCTCTGGTGCCACCGGGCGAGAATGCCTTCATGAAGTCCGCTCTCCGGGGGTAGCTGTCCAGATCGGCAAAGGCCAGCACCTGGGTGATGAATTCGCTGCGCTGAGGTTCGGCCGCGCAATGGCCGTGATTCATGATGAAAGCCGTTTCGTTGGCTGGGATTTTCATGCTGCTTTCTCCTCGGGGAAAAGAACCTGTTCAATGGTCAGATCGAGCGCTTCTGCCAGCCGCTTTGCCGTGACCGAACTCACGCCAACCTTGCCGTTCTCGATCTTTGAAATCGACGCTGGCGTCAGCCCGACCGTCGCGGCCAACTCCTTTGCCTTGAGATGTCGCGCAAGCCGTGCAGCTTTGATCTTGTTCATTTGAGTTTCCAAATCGATTAGGGGGTGGATTTCTCATGACAGGATGGCTTTTCGTAGAGCGCTCGGTCGACAAGCACCGCGCCGTTCGTCAGTGCTTGGATTTCGTAGGCCCTGCCAATTGGAACCAGATTTGGCCATTGGCTGACAGCAGCTCGTCTGATGCCGAGAGCCCTCGCTACAGCAGCCCCTGACCCAAAAAACTGAATAACAGTGCTTTTCTTCACGTTCAGACCTCTTAACAATTGCCGCCATGTTAAGAGGTCTGAACCGTTCATGTCAACACTCTTTTTTGCTTGTTAAGTAGGTTTAACAAATGAACTTTTCAGATCGCGTTAAAAAGTGCTTGGCAGAAGCGGGTATGGACGCGGCGGAGCTTGCTCGTCGCATATCCGTGTCGAGGACAACAATCAAGTATTGGGTCGATGGGACAACAATCCATCCTCGCCCCGAGCACTTGTTCCCGGCCGCTAGAGAGTTGCGTGTATCCCCTGAATGGTTAAGCACAGGAAAAGGAGAGAGACGGCAGTTAGTTCAAGCGGCACAAGAACGTAGTGCCTACGTTGTTCAACACCTAACTGATCGCCAAAAAACTCTGCTCCAAGAGATAGAGGCTCTTCCACAAAACGTGGCAGACGCAGTCTTTGCGTTTGTCAGAACTTTGAACAACGGAGCCATTGATGCACGGACAAACGAAAAAGGAGATACGAAATGAACGGACCGACATTGAAGGATGCTTTGGAGTCTGTTGAGTTCGAGCTGCCGGCGCTCGATGACAAAACCCAGGCCATTCTGGCGGCGCATGTCTACAAAGCCCGCGTTTTCGAGCACAGCATCGATCGGCTGGTTTCTTCCATCAACGATCTGATCATGGCGGCAGCGCAAAAGGACAGTGCAGCCGTCAGTGAAAGCGCGGTACCCCAAGGGGGCAGGAAGGGATTTATGGAGATATACGAACCGTAATTGCCGTAGCCAGGTAGCGATGAAGAGCGGTCGCCGCCATTGCCAAAATCATCAAAGGAGATGCCAAATGAGCGATATTGAATGGATTGAAGTCGAAAATTCCACAAACAAAAAGATCCCACGATGGCAGCGCACTACCGGCCTTTCGAGTGATGGTGTTGTCTTCGTTCCAGCGGCGCTGGCTGGCAACGAAAGGGAGGCGTTTTTGTGTGCGGGTTACGACGGCACTCCGGTAGCTACGCACCTAGATCACTTTTATGTTCCAGCCGACTGGCTTGCCGCTGAGTTCCCGAAGACGGCTGACCTTTGCCATACCATCAGCAAATCTGTCCGCGAATTCGCAGCCAAGCGGTAACCATCCAATCGAGTGCGGTCTTAAAAAATAGGTGATGATTAAAAATGGAACAAAATAAAAAAGTTTGCAGTAATTGGGTTTTGGTTAAACTAACCGATGAGCAGAACTCAGCATTGCGCTACCGGTTCTATTCGCATTTATTCCAAGGCACTCAAGATCAGCTCGATGCCATGTGCGTAGATAGCATTAAGAGTGCGATAAAAAAATCTGGTTTTGAGTTAATCGACGAGGACGATTATTTTATAAAAAATATGATGTTCGATCTTTATGACCATGCGCTATTGATCCCCGAAGATTTTTTTAAATCCATACCTGTAGAAGTGATGCGTTATAGACCGGAACCACCTCACATAGTAGCTGAACCAGATCCCTCTTGATATCGTTGATGGCCGGCTTTCAGCCGGTGAGGACTGCCGACATGTCAGGACAGACCCACGGTCGGGGCGGCACCGCAGCCATCTGACCCGGATGGCGCGCTGGGATTGGGTTTCAATCAAACGGCTACCAGATAGAAAAAGCCCATCTTTCGATGGGCTTTTTAGTTTGTTTTGCCTTGTTCATTCAGCTAACGCGTGCATGGCCGCTCTTGCCAGAAAACCACTTCTGGTTTCATGGTGAGCTTTTGTGTATTCATCGATTCTGCGAAGCACAAAGCGGGGCAGGCTGACATTGACGCGTTCCGGCTTTGGATCAAGCTCGGACAAATCAACATTAACCAGCGCCCAGATCGCTCCTGCATACTCATCTTGCTTTGCAAGGTCATCGATCGAAGATGCCGAGAAATCTGCTTTTTCTCCTAATTCAAGCAGCGTCTCGATATGGCCATAGACAGCCTCTTTGGCATTACAAATAGCTTCGTTGATGGTTTCGCCATAGGAGTGACATCCCGGAATATCGGGAACGATCACACCATAAACGGTCCCATCGTCCTTATGAATAGCGATGGGAAATTCCATGGACTTCTCCTGTGTGTTGTAAAAAATAAAAACTGTTGCTGCAAAATGCTTTTGCATCTCGGCGAAAAAGCCGGGCTATTGCAGCCCGGCTTGTCTCTTGATGCTGTTTACAGTCCCGGCAGGCAAGTCCTTTTTCGGATGAGGCACCGTTACAAGTCCTGGCTTTGTCGGGTGTTTGAATTGGTGGTGGCTACCTTTGATACGTACTTGTCTCCAACCATCCTCTTCCAGCATCCGGATTAGCAATTTTGAATTCATAACTGTCCTTTCCTGATGCTGTGTGTAATTATACACACCGTTGGCGCGTTGTCAAGGAAATGTGTAGTTGTGTGTATTTTTAACCCAAAGCCCCACAAGAACTGGCGGCGGGCTGAACTACATCGAAAATTGGAGGTTGGCTCTGCCCAAAAACAAAGCAGCCCGGCATCGTCTTGATGGCCGGGTTTTTTTGCTTGCGCCTATACGTCAAAGACGTATAATGCTCCCATGCACACCTTTATCGAACTCCCCATCTTCACCCGCTACGCCAAGGATTATTTCAGCGATGAAGAGTTGGCTGCGTTGCAGCGCTACCTGTCGAAGGACAGCAAGGCAGGGGATGTGGTGCCGGGTTCGGGCGGGGTGCGCAAGTTGCGCTGGTCGCGTGCCGGAATGGGCAAGCGGGGCGGCGTCAGGGTGCTCTATTACGTGCAGGACGCCAAGGGCCGTATCTGGCTGTTGACGGTGTACGCCAAGAGCGCACAGGAGAATATTTCTGCGGCGACGCTGAATCTTTTACGGGAGCTGGCTGATCATGCCGAAATTGAATGAAGCTGAATTGATGTCCCGCGATGCCGGGCGCGATCTGGATGCCGAGTTGCGGGAAGCCGCCCGCGAAATGCAGGACGGTAAGGTTGGCCGGGTGTCGGTGGTGCGCCGGGATGGCCAGGTCATGGAATCGCCGGTCGCCAAGGCGCGCTTGACTTCTCGCTTGTCGCAGTCGCAGTTTGCCGATCTGATGGGGGTGTCGGTGCGCACGCTGCAGGAATGGGAGCAGGGGCGGCGCGCCCCCTCCGGAGCGGCAAAAACACTGCTGCGGGTGGCGCAGGCGCATCCGGGTGTGTTGCGGGAATTGGCGACCTGATCGCCCAAAAACAAAGCAGCCCGGCATCGTCTTGATGGCCGGGCTTTTTTACGAGTTATCCACAGGTTTGTTCAGGTTTTCTGTGGAAGGTTTCAGGCTTCATCTTCCTCGGCTTCATCCTCGTTGCCGAGCGCGAGTTCAAGCTCAAGATCGGTCAGCAGGCCGCTGTTACTCAGGTTGTGCGTGACCTTTTTGATAAGCCAGTCTGCGCCGTCGATGGCGGGTTTCCAGCCGCTGACAATGGCGGGTTGTTCGGGGAAGATTTCCGGGCGGCCAATGGCCAGCGACAGGCTGAACGTAGCCGCGCCGCGCCGGGATTTGTCCAGCGCGCTGCGCGCTGCGCGCAGAGCATTTGTCCGGTTGGCGTAGGTGTGGCGCAGGGTTTTGATGCTGTTGGCGCTGTGCGTGACTTTTTCTTTTTCCTTTTTCGTTTCTTTTTTCTTGCCGCTGGTCTGGTTTGTTTTTTCTTCCTTCCACTCTTTGATGGTGATGACGACCTCGCCTTTTTTTCCGCTTTTGGTGTCGTAGTAGGTGGCTTTCACGGCGTCGCAGGCATCGCGGTCGGCGACGCTGAAGCGGTGGCGGTCGCCGGTTGATCGGGTGATGAATACCGGCGCGATGGGCTGCCCGCTGATACTGATGGCGCAGCCGATCTTGAAAAACAGCAGGTGCCCATCCTTGATGGCGGCAATGGCATCGAACAGATCCGCCAGCCGGGTGAGGAAGTTGGCGTCGCTCTCGCTGGTTTGATCCATGTGCGCAACGGCCTGGGCTTCCAGTTCCGGAGAAATGGCCGGTTCCAGGTCATTTTCTGCGGCAATCTTGCGCACGATCGCGCCCACGGTGGTTTTGTGCCAGCTGCGCTCTTTCTTTTCGGTGATGCCTTCGCGCAGGTCGGCGCTGCGGGCGCGGATGGTGAGCTGGTCGGGCGTGCCGCTGTGCTCGACTTCATCCACCGTGTAGCTGCCTTTGTCGATCAGTCCGATATCTTCCCAGCCGAGCGCGAGGCGGATTTCGGCCTTGCGTGTGGGGAGATCGAGCAGGCCGTCGCTGTCGTCGAGGGTGATGTCGAGCTGGTCGGCTTCCATGCCCCGGTTGTCGGTGAGGGTGAGTTGCATCAGCCGGGGCTGGAGGCGCTGGGTGATGTCCTCGCCGGCGAGTTCAACACGCCAGAGCGGATGGGGGTAGCCGCGTCGTTCGATCATGGGTCGATGTGCAGTTCTTCCTCGAGCTGGAGATCGCCGAGTTCGTCGACCGCGTCATCATCGACCCGCACCAGGGAGAGGGTGAATTCAATGCGCCGGGCAGTGCCGTCCTGAAAGAACAGGGTGCGGGTGCGATCGAGCTTTTCGATGGCCCACAGGCCGAGCAGATCGCCGTTGCCGTTCACCAGCACCCACGCCTTGCCGGTGTCGGCCATTGCCCGCAGCAGGTCGAGGTATTCCTCGCCGCCGGTGATTTCGGGCAGCAGCACGCCGGAAAGGGTCATGATTTCATCGTCCGGGCCGATGAATTGCCGCGCCGGGCGCAGGCCCACACGGCTGTTGCTGGGGTGCCGCCAGCCCAGGCTGTGCTGCTGGCTCTGGTAGGGGGTGGTGTTGAGGGCGAACACGAATTGCCCAAGACAAAGCATGGCGCTCATCATGGTGGTCAGTCCGAATCAGTCAGGCGGCTGCGGCGCGCTGCGGCCTGGGTATGCTGCAATTCGGCCACCTTGCGCGCGACCAGGTCGGCGAGCTTGGCCTCATCCATGCCGGGCGAGGGCTGCACGATGATCTGAATGCTGGCCCCGGCCATGCCGCCACCGCCGGCGGCCTGCGCGGCGGTGAGGGGAGGGCGGTTGTCGATGGCCAGCGCCGGCATGGTTGCCCCGAGGCTCACCGCGCCCGCCGTGGCCAGCCCGGCAGCGGTCTTGGTGACAGCGCCCAACGGGCCGGATGCAGCGGCCTGGATGCCCATCTGCAAGCCCTGCATGGTGTAGCCGCCAAGCTCGGCGAATACCCGGCTGGGGCTGTGGATGCCGAGTTTCTCCTTGAAGAAACTGACCACCTCAGCGGCGGCACCGCCGATGACGTTCTTGACAGACTGGATCCCGCTCATGATCCCACTCACCAATCCGTTCATCAGGTGCGCACCGAATTCCGAAAACTTTCCTGGTAGCTCAATCCCGAAATATGAGAGTACCGCTGCCATAGACGAATAGAAAAGGCCGATCGGTGACCAGTTGGCGATGAGTTGCAGGATGCCAGAAAGACCGCCGCTAAAGGCCTGTTTCACCTCACTCCACAGGCCCATGAAGAATCCCTTGATTGGCTCCCAGTAGCGGTAGATCAGATAGGCGAGCCCGGCAATGCCGGTGATGATCCAGCCAATGGGGTTCAGCATCAGCGCCCGGCCAATGAACAGGATGGCGTTGCCGACGCTGGGCAGGACGGTTCTGCCCAGCGTCATGAGCATGGAGAGCAGGCCGCCGCCTTTGATGGAGAGAAGGGCAAAGCCGTAGCGCAGAACGGCGAACGGGCCGATGACAGCGGCGACCGCCAGAGCCAGCCCGCCAAAGACGACCAGCAGCCCGGCGATTACGGCCACGGTGTGCATGATGAAGCTGGTCAGGCGCGGGTTTTCTTCTGCCCATTGCGTCAGTTTTTCCAGCACGTTGCCAACGGCCTCGAAAAGCCGGGACAGGGTAGGGGCGAGCGCCGCGCCCAGCGTGGTGCTGAGTTTGTTGGCGGAGCCTTCCATGGCCTCGTACTTGTTTTCCAGTGTTTCGAGAATGACGCCGATGCGCTGTTCCAGGCTGGCTTGCGCGTCCATCGTGGCGATGGCTTCCTTGAAGCCGGCCACACCGTCTTTCAGCAGGGTCAGCGCCGGGCGCATCCCTTCGGTGTCGAACAGCTTTTTGAGGATGCGCTCCTGGTCCTGGTCGGAAAACACCTTGAGCCGTTCCAGTTCAGCAACCATGTTTTCAAAACCGGCAAACTGCCCGTCCTTGAAGAAGTTGAACTTGATGTTTTGCGCTTCGAGCAGCCCGCGCACATATTTGCCTTCCGCGCCACGGGATTCGGCGAGCTTGTTATCCACCATGGCCATGGATTTGAGCATGTGAGCAAAGTTGGTACCGAAGCTGGAGCCTTCGTTACCTTTTTGCGCCATGACACCCTCGATGGCGAGAAACTGTTTCATGTGATCGATGCTGCCGACCATGTTCTTGGCGTTCAGGTCGGTGGCGACGTATTTCATGGCCTCGTAAATCTGATCCGGGGTCAGGCCGAAGCCGGTTTTCGCCCGCTGGATCAGGTCAGCCGCCTGGGGGAGCTGCGCGCCGGTCAGGCCGTGGGCTTCACGGGCCTTGGCAACGATTTCGGCGACGCGCTCCTTGTCACCTTCCAGCATCACGCCCAAGTAGCTAGCAGATTCCAGGCCACCGTTGAGAATGTCCGTCGCGTCCATACCCTGGTTTTTCAGCATGGTGGCCACGCGCACAAACTCTTCCGTCGTCCCCGGCAGCTTGCCGCCCAGGTCCACGGCTTTTTTGGAGATCGCATCAAACTCCGCAGAAACCGTGCCGGAGGCTCCCATCATCGAAACCTTCATTTGAGCGATGGCGCTTTCCAGATGCGCAAAATCCTTGGCGGCCTTGACCGCCGGCGCACCCAGCGCGCCGCCCGCTGCCACCATACTCATGCCGGCACCGGCAATTTTGTTGCGCGTCTCCATCGCCTTGTCGTACTGCGCCTTGGCGGCAGCCACTTTCTTCAGGGTTTCGCCGTGCGCTTTGAAAGCTTTGTCTTGGGCTTCTACTGCGGCGGTGGCGGCGGTGATTTTTTCTTTCAGGTTTTTCTGGTGGGTGGCCAGTTCCTTGGTCGGCATGCCGGCCTGTTCGAGTTCAGTACGCAGGCGCTGCGATTTTTCCAGCAGTTTGGTTTTCTCGCCCTTGAGCGTGGCGGTTTCCTTGCGCACCCGCTCGAACTCCCGCACCAGCGCCTTGCTCGGGGTGAGCGTACCGCCCATTTCGGCTTTCAACTGCTTGAGGCGTTCTTGCAGCGGCTTGATGGTGTTGGTTTTGACTTTAATGGCCGCCGCTGTGTCCTGGAAAGATTTGACCAGTTTGCTTTGGCTTTCCAGCCCCTTGAGATGCGCCTTGGCTTCGTGCAGCCCCTTGGCTGCCGAGCGGGTGCCTTCAGTGATCCGGCGTAACGGAGCGGACACCTTCTCGACGGCATCCATGATGATGCGCAGGCGCAGTTCTTTGCTCATTGGGCAGGCTCGTAAAAAATCAGGCCAGAAGATCGCCACGCGTGCCGGGCTGCCCCCGGAGTTATCGCTGACGGTGTAAAAGGTGGGGCGGCGGCCTTCAAAGAGGCTCGCAAGGCCGCCCCGTAAAACTCATTCCTCCACCCCGCTACGCAGCCGTGCCCGTTCGCGCCACTCGATCAGTTCGGGCAGGCTGAATTTCTCGGTAGTTTCCGGGGGCCAGTGGAAGATCACTGCAATGTCTGCCCAAGCGTCTTCGATTCGGGCAGGGATTCGGTCAAGCCCGCTGATTTCGGCAACAAAAAACCGGCCACCTCGGCCCCGAGTTGCAGCAGGTCGGCAGGGTCGAGCTTGTTGTTGATCTCGGCACCGGTCAGCGCCGGCTCAGTGATGCGCGGCAGCACGATGGCGAGTGCGGTGGCGTCCATCTGCAGCAGGTCGGTGAGCTTGACGCCGCGCATCCAGGCGGTGCCGGCGGGTTTGAAGAGGGTGATCGTGGCAAGTTCGGTGTCGCCGCGCTGGATGGGGGTGTCGAGGGTTACGGTTTTGTTCATGGGGCTCTCCAGTTGAGAAAGGGTGGCCGGCACCCACAGACCGGCCTGGATTTTTTACGTGGGCTTCACGGAGGTGATATGGGTTGATACGGGTTGATACGGGTCAGAGGCCGATGGCGGTGCGTTGTTCGGAGAGGCGATCTTCACCGCCGACGATTTCAACGAAGTTGACGAGGTCGATTTCCACGTCCACCTGACCATTGACGCTGAGCTTGTAGTAGGTGAGGGTGCTCTTGACCTTGAGCTCGGTGTCGTCGCCGGCTTTGCCGCTGCCGGGGTCAATTTCTTCGTGCCGGCCGCGCACGACGATTTCGACGGCATCGACTTCGGCGGTGTCGTCGCGCTGGTAAGCACCGGAGAAGCGCATCAGCACGCCGTCGGCTTTGGGGATGCCGAATTGCTTGTAGATGTCGCGTTCGTGGCCACCGTAGGTGTGCTCGATTTCCAGCCCTTCCATGCCGAGGTCGGCCTTGACGCTGCCATTCATGCCGCCGCCCCGGTAATCCTCCATCTTGCGGGTGAGCTTGGGCAGGGCGACTTCGGTGCAGCGGCCAATGAAGTTGTCGCCGTTGTAGAAGACATTGAAGTTTTTGAGTTTGCGCGGCAGTGCCATATCGGTCTCCTATCAAACCTTGATCTTCGTGGCGTATTCGGCCAGGTAGCGGTCAGTGATGCGCTGGCGGAACATGAGGTTTTCCAGCGGCGGGACGGGGGTGTAGTCGTAATCGATGTAGAGCTTGCCGTCCTTGAGCGTGGCGGCGGTGTTGATCTCCTCGTCGTACCAGGCGTTGGCGTCGACGATGTAGCCCAGGGAGCGCAGCTCGCGGAACTTGGCGTTGATGCCTTCGATGATGTCCTTCACCAGCGTCGGGGTCATGGGCTTGTCGACAGCCCACATGTGCGCCTCGGCAATGGTGTCGGCCAGCACCTGGGCGGTGCGGGTGTAGTTCTCGAAACAGAAGAGCGGGTCGTCGGAGCAAGTGCGCGACCCCCAGAAGCGGAAGCCGTTGCGCTGGATCAGGCAGGTGACTTCGTTGCTGTTGAGATAGCCGGCGTCGGTGTTCGGGTTTTGCAGATCCCAGTAGATGTCTTTGGTGAGGCCGGTGACGCTGTTCACTGCGATGTTGGATAGCGTCTTGTGCCAGCCGATTTCTTCATCGAGCTTGGCGCGCAGGCCCATGGCGTTGGCAACCGCCCAACTGGTGTCTTTGGCGTTGGCGGCGGTGTCCCACTTGGTGAAGTCGCCCCAGATGAGCATGACTTCACGCTGGCCGAAGTTCTCGCGGTAGAGCACGGCTTGTTCCTTGGTGTCGCAGCCGGTGGCGGCGGCGTAGGCAAAGGCGCGCATCTCCTGGGCGATGCTGGCGAGTTCGGAGGCGACGTCGACGGTATCGAGGCCAGGGCAGCCGAGAATGCGCGGTTTGACACCAAGCTGCGCCTCGGCAGCGAGCAGCGCCTGCATGCCGGTGTAGCTGCCGTCGGGCAGGGTGGTGCCGATGGTCTTGCTGATCTGGTCGGCGGCTTTGGCTTCGTCGTCCGCGCCCTCGCCATCGGGAATACGCACGACCACCATCAGCGGGCTGGACTGATCGGCAATGGCGTCCAGCGATTTCGCCAGCGTGCCTTTCGTGCCGGCCTTGCCGATGGCCGAATTCACGTTGGTGACCAGCACGGGCCGGTTGAGGGGGAAGAAAGCGGCATCGGCATCAGAGCCGGTGGCGACCAGTCCAATGACCGCAGTGGCGATGGTACGGATGGGGCGCACGCCTTCGTTGATTTCAATGACGCGCACGCCGTGGTGGTGGTCGGTTGCCATGTAATGCTCCGGGGGTGGTGGATACCCCAGGAATCGTGCCGCGCGCGCGTAATCGTAGCGAGTGTCGGGTGTTGTAGCGATGAGGGTTACAACATCGCTCCGGGTGTAGATTCCCGGCTTTTTCCGACATGAAACCAATCCGCACCCTCCGCCGCACGACAGCCCCCACATTGACCGCCGTGGTCGCCCGCTATCTGGCCGAGGTATCGGCCAAGAAAAAGGGCCACTGCTCCGAAAAGTCGATAGCCAGAATCTGGCTGGCGACGACGCTGGCAGGCCGGCCGGTGGATCGCATCCGCGCCAGCGCGTTGATCCAGTTGCGCGACGAGTGGCTGAAAAACAAAGCCCCGGCCACCGTAGTGCGCCGGCTGGCCTTTCTCTCGCACATCTTCACGGTACTGCGGAAGGATTGGGGATGGGAGCGGCTGGCCAACCCCGTTGAACTTGTGCGCCGGCCGACGGTGAACGATGCACGGGATCGCCGGCTTTTTGATTCGATCACCCTGCGCGGCGTCAGCGAGGAAGATTGCCCGCGCTCTGAACTGGATTGGATCATCAGGCACACCCGCTCGCCGCAATTGCCGATGATCGCCCTCCTGGCCTGCGAGACCAGCATGCGCCGGGGCGAACTGGTGGGCATCCGCCGGGAGCGGATCGACCTGACCCACGGCGTGGTTTTTCTTCCGGACACAAAAAACGGGCGGCCGCGCGAGGTGCCACTGACGCCGCTGGCTGAATTTCAA
>URNG01000025.1 GCA_900549295.1 uncultured Rhodocyclaceae bacterium | reverse complement strand
CGTCGGCGAAATCGGTGATCTGCAACAGGGCCACGCGGCGCACGGTGGCGTCGTCGGCGGCGAGCAAGGGCTGTACGGCGAGGATTTCGTCGGGCAGGTCGCTGGTGGACAGGTCGATGGCGCTCATGCCGGCCTCAACGCAACAGGTAGGGAATCTCGACGCGGATCGCCTTGGTCGGGCAATCGTGCGCGCAGGGCAGGCAGTACCAGCATTCGTCGTAGGCCATTTTGACCTTGCCGTCGCCGGTGTCGAGAATCAGGATGTCGGTCGGGCAGACGTCGATGCAGATGCGGCAGCCCTTGTCGGCGATGCACTTGGCGTGGTCGACGATGATCGACACGGCATGCTGGGCTTCGATGGTGGTCGTGGTCATGATCTTTCCTCAGGCGGCCAGCGCCTGGTCGAGACGCATCGCGTCGTAGGCGTAGAGTTCGCTCTTGTCGATCGGGTAGATGTATTCCGGCACCGGGCGCTTGAAGAATTCCGGCTGACCGTCGGCCCCTTTCTTCACCTCGACGAAGGCGAACCATTCGGCGTCGTTGCGCTCCGGCAGATCGGTGCGGTAGTGGTAGAGGCCCCAGCGGCTTTCCTGGCGGAACAGCGAGGCGCGCGCCGCCAGTTCGGCGCAGTCGAGGATGGCGTAGACCTCCATGGCCCGCATCAGCTCGTGCGGATTGCGTGCCTTCAACTGTTTCAGGTCCTGACGGATCTCGGCGAAGCGCTTCAGGCCGATCTCCATCTTGGTCGTCACCTTGGGCGGTTGCAGGTAGTCGTTGACCATGCGCCGCAGCTTGTACTCGACCTGGGTCGGCGACAGGCCTTCCTCGCGCAGCAGCGGGGCGAAAATCCGTTCTTTTTCGGCGTCGACCGCAGCATGGTCGATCTCCGCCAGATCCTTGCCGGCGATGAAGTCGACCGCATCCTCGGCGGCGATGGCGCCATAGACCATCGCCCCGAGCATGTAGTTGTGGGCCACGTTGCACAGATCGCCGGCCGCGTAGAGACCGGGCACGGTGGTCCGCGCGTGTTCGTCCACCCACACGCCGGAAGCGCTGTGACCGCCGCACAGCCCGATCTCCGAGATGTGCATTTCGACCAGATCATGGCGGTAGTCGGTGCCCCGCCCTTCGTGGAAGATGCCGCGCGTCGGCCGTTCGGTGACGTGCAGCACGTCCTCGATCCTGCTCACCGTCTCGTCGGCCAGATGGTCGAGCTTGAGGAAGACCGGGCCGTTGCCGCCTTCCAGTTCGCGCCAGAACTCCAGCATCATCTGGCCGCTCCAGTAGTCGCTCTTGATGAAGCGCTCGCCCTTGGCGTTGACCGTGTAGCCGCCGAAGGGGCCGGTCACGTAGGCGCAGGCCGGGCCGTTGTAGTCCTTGATCAGCGGGTTGATCTGGAAGCATTCGAGACCGGACAACTCGGCCCCGGCGTGGTAGGCCATGCTGTAGCCGTCACCGGCGTTGGTCGGGTTCTCGTAGGTGCCGAACAGGTAGCCGGAAGACGGCAGACCCAACCGCCCGGCCGAGCCGGTGCACAGGATCACCGCCTTGGCCCGGATGACGACGAACTCGCCGGTCCGCGATTCCAGCGCCATCGCCCCGGCGACGCGGCCGTCCGGCCCAACCAGCAGGCGCGTCGTGGTCAGCCGGTTGCTGATGTCGACGCCGAGCTTGCGGATCTGCTTGAACAGCACCTTCTTGACGTTGTAGCCCTCGGGCATCGGCAGCACGTAGGCGCCCAGGTGGTGCACCTTCTTGACCGCGTAGTCGCCGGTCTCGTCCTTCTCGAACTTGACGCCCCAGGCGTCGAGCTCCTGGATCATGGCGTAGCTGCGCTCGGCGTAGGCGTTGATCGCCGCCTGGTTGACGATGCCGTCGTTGGCGATGGTGATTTCCCTGACGTACTGCTCGGGCGTCGCGTGGCCGGGGATGATCGCGTTGTTGACGCTGTCCATGCCCTCGGCGATGGCGCCGGCGCGTTTGACGTTGGCCTTGTCGAGCAGCAGCACCTTCAGGTGCGGCGCCTTCTGCTTGGCCTTGATGGCGGCGAGCGGCCCGGCGGTACCGCCGCCGATGACCAGGATGTCGGTTTCGAGGTATCTGGTTTCCATGTGTTTTCCGTGTTGATGAAGTGGTTAACCGCGCTCGGCGCGGACTTGGTAGCGGAACGAATCGCCGCGGTAGTAGAGGTATTCGAAGTCGATCGGCTGGCCGTCGCGGGTCCAGGTCAGCCGTTCCATGCGTAGCAAGGGTGCACCAAGTGCTACGTCGAGCAGGCTCGCCAGCGCGCTGTCGGCGGCGATGGCGTTGATCGTCAGGTCGGCGTGGCCGAGCGGCGTCGCACAGTCGTTTTCGATGATGGTGAAAATGTCGCGCACCGCCAGATCCTCGCGTGCCAGCCGCTCACCGAGTGTGCGCCGGACGTAAGTGACGTCGAGCGAGACAATTTTGCCGCCAGCATGGCGCACGCGACGAATCTCGATCAGCGGACTGCCTTCAGCGACGTGCAGTCGCCCGGCGACAACCGCGTCGGCCGCCACGTTGCGCAGACTGACCAGCCGGTTGTGCGTTGCCACGCCAAGGCTGGACATTGCTTCGGCAAAACCCTGCAAGCGCGCCTGCTGCTGGAAGGGCTGCGGCTGAGCGACGAAAGCACCCTTGCCCGGCACCTTGAAGATCAGTTGCTCGTTCTGCAGGTCGCTCAAGGCTTGCCGCACCGTAATGCGGCTGACGCCGAATTCGGCCATCAACTCATTCTCGGAAGGCAGACGAGCATGCTCGCCGTAGCTGCCGTCGAAAATCTGCTCGCGCAGCGCGCTCCTGATCTGAGCGTAGAGCGGCAGCGGTTTCTGCTGTTGGCGGACGCGGGAAAGGTTCGGATCGGTCATGGCCGGTTATGACAGGTTTGGGTCAGAGCGGCCGGTCGACCGCAGGATTGATCGGTTTCTGGCCGGTTTTTCATGCTTCCACCGGCAGTTCGATACGCGGCGCTTCCAGCCCGCCGATCAGTGACCGGCGGACCTCGTCCTGGACCAGCGCCAGGCAGTGCTTCTTCAGGGCGATGAATTCGGGCGACACGATGATGTCCTCGGGGCGCGGACGCGGCAGATCGACGACGATCTCCTCGCGGATACGCCCGGGCCGATGCGTCATTACCAGCACGCGGTCGGAGAGAATCAGCGCCTCGTCGATGTCGTGCGTGACGAATAGCACGGTCGGCTGGAAACGGCCCCAGATATCGAGCAAGAGTTGCTGCATGCGCTCGCGCGTCTGCGCGTCGAGCGCGCCGAACGGCTCATCCATCAGCACGACGCGTGG
Organism: uncultured Rhodocyclaceae bacterium; assembly: GCA_900549295.1. Taxonomy (GTDB): domain Bacteria; phylum Pseudomonadota; class Gammaproteobacteria; order Burkholderiales; family Rhodocyclaceae; genus Azonexus. The sequence continues at coordinate 27,439 of URNG01000025.1, read as the reverse complement.
ATTGTTGATGAGCACGCGGGCGATCTCGACGCGCTGCTGCATGCCGCCGGAAAGCTGCGCCGGATAACGGTCGGCAAAACCGGCCAGCCCGACTAGGCGAAGAAACTCCTCCGCCCGTGCCCGGCGCTCCCGGCGGTCAACACCGCGCATCTTGAGTCCGAAGGCGACGTTGTCCAGTGTGCTGCGCCAGGGCAGCAGCGAGTTGTGCTGGAACACCATGCCGCGATCCGGCCCAGGCCCACCGACCGCCTCGCCGTCGACCGTCAGCACGCCGCCGCTCGGTTCGAGATAGCCGGCCACCGCGTTCAGCAGCGTCGACTTGCCGCAGCCGGACGGCCCGATGATGCTGACGAACTCGCTGGCATGAATCGTCGTCGTAATGTTGCGCACGGCCTCGAAGCGGACCTTTCCAGGCAGATGGATCGCAACGTCGTGCAGTTCGATGCACCCGGCCTTGCCGCCAGCGGCGCGATTTTCGCTGACGGTACTCATGCGTGCCGCTCCTGAAGGCGATACCAGGGCATCAGCAGGCGGCCCAGGAGTTTGATGAGGCCGCTGCTGGCCATGCCGAAAGCACCGATGAACAGCATGCCAACGACGATATCGGCATAGTTCTGCAAGGTATAGGACTCCCAGGTGTAGTAGCCGATGCCGTACTGGCCGGCGATCATCTCCGCCGTCACCAGACAGAACCACGACGTCCCCATGCCGATCGCCAGCCCGGTGACGATGCTCGGCAGCGCGCCCGGCAACACCACTTCGGCAAACACCGGCCAGCACCCGGCACCAAGGCTGCGCGACGACGCGATCAGCCGCCGGTCCACCGCCTCGACGCCATGGATGGTATTAAGCAGGATTGGAAAGAAAGCGCCCATGAAGGTGATGAACACCATGCTCAACTCGGACGACGGGAACATCAAAATAGCGAGCGGAATCCAGGCCACGCCGGGAATTGGCCGCAATACTTCCAGCGGCGTCAGCAGCACATCCGCCAGTCGGCGCGAACGCCCGATCAGCACGCCGGCGGCGATACCCAGCGCGGCAGCCACGGCAAAGCCGGAAAAAACACGGATCAGGCTATTGATCACGTGCGCCGCCAGCCGGGGTGACTGCAACAGGGTCCACGCCGCTGCCACCACCTCGCTCGGCGGCGGCACGTAGCGGAAAGTGACGAGGCCGAAATTCAGACGCAGCACCGAAGCAGCCTGCCAAAAAGCGATACACAGCGCCAGCGCGACAAGACGCAACACGAGCCGCCCGACCCGCAAGCCGGCCCACCAAGCCAGGAACAAACCGCCGCAGCGGTTCGCCCCGGCACCGATGCGCCCGAAGAAAGCCAGCGGCAGGCCAGCCAGAATCTGTTCTGAGTTCATCGCCGGAACGCCTCAACGGGAAGCCGGCACGGCGTTCTTCGCCGCCACGAAATCGAGCACGCTGCCGCTCTGATCCTTGGCCCACACCTCGGCATCCGTCTTCAGCAGGAAAGCCGCCAGTGCGCCCTTGGCCTCGCGCACGAACCACGCCTGGTGGGCGAACAGCTTGATGCCGGTATTGCGATCGTGGGCATAAACCACGCGCACCTTCTTTCCTGCCACCTCGGCTGCCCTAGCGGCGGCCAGCGCAGTATTTGGCGAAGCGTAGTGACGCACTTTGGCCTCACCGTCGATCCACACCTGGGCCGCTTGCTTGAAATCGGTAATGGCCTGCCCCGTCGCTGCATCCTTTGCTTTCAGTGGCGACTTCGCGTAATCCTTCAAACGGGTTTCGTAATCCAGCCCGGATTGCCGGTAGGCGGCGCGGATGAAGCTATCGTCGATATAGTCGTTGGCATCAAACTCGAGGTCGGTTTTCTTCAACAGTTTCAGCGTTTTCAGCGCCGTATTGGCCGCAGCGCGGAATTCCGGTTTCCAGGTGGCGTCGCGGGTTTGCAGACCAAGCGGGCCGTGAAAGAGGTAATTGACCTCGGCTTCGACGCCGGTAATCTTCTGGATCATTTCGCTGATTTTTTCCGGCTCCTCGGTCGCCAGCCGGTCGGCTTCCAGCACCGCGCGCAGGTAGGCGACGACGACTTCCGGATATTTCTTCGCATAATCGGCATCGACCAACGTGCCGTGGAAAGTCGCGTTCTGATCCTGCGAACCATCGTAAATTTTGCGGGCAAAACCACGGTACTGGAACAGATCGGGGAAAGGCACGAAATTGGCGTGGGCGTCGATCTTGTGCGATTTCAGCGCGCTGCCGCCGACGTCCGGCGCTTGCGATACCAGCGTCACGTCGCGTTCGTTGTCCCACCCCTGTTTGGCGACGGCACGCAACAGCACGCCGTGCGCGGTCGATCCGAAAGGCACCGAAATCTGCTTGCCCTTCAGTTCGGCGAACGTTTGCACCGGCGAATCGTTTGGCACGACGATACCGTTGCCGCTGCCTTGGACGCTGCCCGAAAGCACATTGATGAACACGCTCTTCTTGCCTGCCGCACGGTGGGCGACGATGTTGAGCAGGCCGGGGAATTCAGCCATCGAACCGATGTCCAGCTTGCCGGCGACCTGTTCATTGGTCAGCGGTGGGCCAGAGGTAAAGCTCTTCCACTGAATGTCCCACTGCGCGTCCTTGTATTTGCCGTCCTTCGGCAGGTATCTTTCGAGCAGTTTCAGTTCGCGGACGATCAGGCCGCCGGTAGCGGTATTGATCGTCGGGTCCTGAGTACCAATGGCGATGCGGATGGTTTCCGCCTGTGCCGCGCTAAAACTTGTACTGAAACCCAAGGCCAGCGCCAGGACGATGAAAGTCTTGTTGTATTGCATTTTTCCCTCCGGGGTTGATTACGATGGAGGCGAAAGTTAGCGGATGCGGTTTGGCGACAGAACGACGGATACCTGATATCGATAGAAGCTGTCATGACAGCTTGCCGCCTACCGCTGGAACGGGGAAGCAACATGCGAGCGCTGCTAGAATCCCGCCACTTACCCGAAGAAAGTCGGCCATGAAAATCTCTGTCGGCCTGTACGGCGCAACGGCGCACCAGATCGCGCTGGTGCTGATTCAGGGTTTCAACCGCCACTACCGGCTGTTCCGCGGAACCTGCCGTGAGGCCAAGCGGCGTTTCGAGCATGGCGACTGGCCGGGCGTGCATCGGGCGGTGAAGGAGCGCATCCGCTTCTACGACGACCGGGTGTACGAGTGCATCGAGCGGCTGCGCAGCGAATTCGACATCGAAAACCTCGACGACGCCACCTGGCAGCAGGTGAAACTCCTGTTCATCGGTCTCTTACTCAACCACAAGCAGCCGGAGCTGGCGGAAACCTTCTTCAATTCGGTGACCACCAAGATCCTGCGGCGCGAGTATTTCCACAACGATTTCATGTTCGTGCGCCCGGCCATTGCCACCGAAAACCTGGAGGGCGACGAGGGCGCGACCTACCGCAGCTATTACGTGAATGCGCGCGGGCTGCGCGGCACGCTGCGCCAGATCGTGCTCGATTTTGACTGGCAACGCCCTTTCGCCCATCTGGAGCGCGACATCAAGCACGTGCACCGGGCCATCAGCGCGCATCTGCACGGGATGCCGCAGCGCGAGGTGAATTTTCAGGTGCAGGTGCTGGCCAGCGCCTTTTACCGCAACAAGGCGGCCTACATCATCGGCAAGGCGATCAACGGGGCGCAGGAATACCCCTTCGCCATCGCCGTGCTACACGACGCCGCGGGCAAGCTCTTTCTCGACACCGTGCTGCTCGATGCCTGGCGCATCGGCCTGTTGTTCTCGCTGTCGCGCGCCTACTTCATGGTCGATATGGAAGTGCCGTCGAGCTACGTGCAGTTTTTGCGCACCATCCTGCCCAACAAGCCGCGTTCCGAGCTGTACATCATGCTGGGACTCGGCAAGCAGGGCAAGACGATGTTCTTCCGCGACCTGATCTACCACCTGCACCATTCGCAGGACAAGTTCATCATGGCCCCCGGCATCCGCGGCCTGGTCATGCTGGTGTTCACCCTGCCGTCCTACCCCTACGTGTTCAAGCTCATCAAGGACGTGTTCGGACACAGCAAGGAGATGGACCGCGCCACGGTGAAGAAGAAATTCCTGATGGTCAAGCAGGTGGATCGCGTCGGGCGCATGGCCGACACCCTGGAATTTTCCAACGCCCTCTTTCCGCTGGACCGCTTCGACGCCGAAGTGCTCGACGAATTGCAGCGCCTGGCCCCCTCGCAGATCGACATCGAAGGGGAGCAACTCATCATCCGCCACCTCTACATCGAGCGGCGCATGGAGCCGCTCAACATCCACCTCGAACGCATGGAGGCGGCGAACGACATGGCCGGCATGGAACACGCCATCCGCGAATACGGCAACGCCATCCGCGAACTGGCGCAGGCCAACATCTTCCCCGGCGACATGCTGTGGAAGAACTTCGGCATCACCCGCTACGGTCGCGTGGTGTTCTACGACTACGACGAAATCGAGTACATGACCGACATGAATTTCCGCAAGATTCCGCCCGCGCCGGACTACGAAACCGAAATGTCGGGCGAGGTGTGGTACCCGGTCGCGCCGCGCGACGTCTTTCCGGAGGAGTTCGCCACCTTCCTGCTCGGTTCGCCGCGAATCCGCAAAATTTTCATGCAACACCATAAAGACTTGCTGACCACTCGTTTCTGGCAGGACGCGCAGGAGAAAATCCGCAACGGCCTCCTGGAAGATTTCTTCCCCTATCCGGAAAGCCTGCGCTTCAATCGATACGCGGCAAAAGACGTAAAACCCGCATGAACAGGGCGTTTCCTGCTGCGGCGCAACAATAACGAAATGTTGCAGCGCACACAGATAAATCTTTCTTTATCTTTTAGCCTAAAAATCCTGAACAAACAAAACGGTGCACTCCTTTATCGTTAGCGGCCCTTTGCCTCCGGGCAAGGACACAACCCAAACGCAACGAAGGAGAAACCTAGATGCCGCTCACCCTGGTGGCTGCTCGGGAAACGGCAGACGGCGAACGCCGCACGCCGCTGGTGCCCGAAACTGCCAAGAAATTCGCCGCCCTCGGCGCCAAACTCCGGCTGGAAAGCAATGCCAGCCTGGAAAGCCATTTTCTCGACAGCGACTACGCCGATACCGAGATCAAGGCCAGCCTCGAGGAAACCTATGCCGGGGCCAACGTCGTCCTGCGCGTCACGCCGCCCAGCGACGAGGAAATCGCTGCCCTGCCGGATGGCTCGGTGCTGATCGGCCTGCTGAAGCCTTACTCCTCGAAAGAGCGGCTGGCGGCGCTCAACGCGAAGAAGATCACCGCCTTCGCCCTCGAACTGCTGCCGCGCATCTCGCGCGCCCAGAGCATGGACGCGCTCTCCTCGCAGGGTGCTTGCTCCGGCTACCAGTGCGGCCTGATCGCCGCCGCCCGCTGCACCAAGTTCTTCCCCATGCTGACCACCGCCGCCGGCACCGTGCGTCCGGCACGCGCCCTGGTCATCGGTGCCGGCGTCGCCGGCCTGCAGGCGATTGCCACCTGCAAGCGCCTGGGCGCGATGGTCGAAGCCTACGACGTGCGCGCCGCGGCCAAGGAACAGATCGAATCGCTCGGCGCGAAGTTCGTCGATACCGGCGTTTCGGCTGACGGCAGCGGCGGCTATGCGCGCGAACTTTCGGATGAAGAAAAGGCGCAGCAGGCGGAAAAGCTGACCAAGGCAATCGCCGCCGCCGACGTGGTGATCACCACCGCCTCCATCCCCGGCAGGCGCGCGCCCATCATCGTCACCAAAACGATGGTCGAGCGCATGAAATACGGCGCGATCATCGTCGATCTGGCGGCGGAAACCGGCGGCAACTGCGAACTGACGCAACCGGGCGAGCACGTGGTGTACGACGACGTGCACATCCACGGCCCGCTCAACCTGCCCTCGCGCATGCCGACGCACGCTTCCGAGCTATACGCCAAGAATCTGTACAACTTCCTGTCGCCCTTCATCAAGGACGGCGAACTCAATATTGACTGGGATGACGAAGTGGTCGCCGGCACCGTGCTGTGCAAGGACGGCGCCACCGTGCATCCGCGCGTCAAGGAACTTCTGGGAGACGCCTGATGGACGGCCTGCTCGCACTCTACATCTTCACGCTCGCCGCCTTCACCGGCTACGAGATCATCGCCAAGGTGCCGGTCATCCTGCACACACCGCTGATGTCCGGCTCGAACTTCATCCACGGCGTCGTCGTGGTCGGCGCGATGATCGTGCTCGGCATGGCGGAAGGCCTGCTGCAACAGGCCATCGGCTTCTTCGCCGTGGCGCTCGGCGCGGCCAACGCGGCCGGCGGCTACGTCGTGACCGAACGCATGCTCGCCATGTTCAAGAAGAAGGAAGACTAAACATGACCATCCCCGTTTATGTGCAAGGCGCCTGGTTCGTCGGCGCGCTGCTCTTCATCTTCGGCCTCAAGGGCATGAGTTCCCCGGCCAGCGCCCGGCGCGGCATCGTCATTGCCGGTTACGGCATGCTGGTCGCCATTGCTGCCGTGTTCCTCATCCCCGGCCTGCAAAACCTCGGCCTGATGCTGCTGGCGCTGGTCGTCGGCGGCGCGCTGGCCTGGATTTCCGGCAAGAAGGTGCAGATGACCGACATGCCGCAGATGGTCGCCATCTACAACGGCATGGGCGGCGGCGCAGCGGCCGCGATTGCCGCCGTCGAGTTCGCCAAGGGTGAGATGCACGGCCTGGTCGCCACCATCCTCGCCGTGCTCGGCGCGCTGATCGGCGCGGTGTCCTTCACCGGCTCCTGCGTTGCCTGGGCCAAGCTGCAGGGCGTGCTCAAGAAGGCCTGGCGGCTGCCGGCGCAGAACGCGGTCAACGTCGTGCTGGCGCTGGCCGCCATCGGCCTGGGCGTGGCGGTGATCCTGCTCGCACCGCAACAGCCGGAACTGGTGATCGCCTTCTTCGTCGTCTCGCTCGTCCTCGGCCTGATCGTCACCCTGCCCATCGGCGGCGCCGACATGCCGGTGGTGATCTCGCTGTTCAACGCCTTCACCGGGCTGGCCGTGGGTTTCGAGGGCTACGTGCTGGGCAACCCGGCGCTCATCATCGCCGGTATCGTGGTCGGCGCGGCCGGCACCCTGCTCACGCAATTGATGGCAAAGGCGATGAACCGCCCGCTCTCCAACATCCTGTTCACGCCGATGGTGGCCTCCGGCAGCGGCGAGGCCATTACCGGCACGATGAAGGAAGTCGGCGCCATCGACGCCGCCGCCATGATGCGCTACGCCAGCAAGGTCATCATCGTGCCGGGTTACGGCATGGCGGTGGCGCACGCGCAGCACAAGGTGTGGGAAATGACGGCGCTGCTCGAAGAAGCCGGGGTGGAAGTGAAGTTCGCCATCCACCCGGTGGCCGGGCGCATGCCGGGCCACATGAACGTGCTGCTCGCCGAAGCCGGCGTGCCTTACGACAAGATCTTCGATCTGGAGGAAATCAACGGCGAGTTCGGCCAGGCCGACGTGGCCCTCATCATCGGCGCCAACGACGTGGTCAACCCGACGGCGCGCACCGACAAGTCCAGCCCGATCTACGGCATGCCCATCCTCAACGCCGACCACGCGCAGAACGTGATCGTCATCAAGCGCGGCAAGGGTACCGGCTACTCCGGCATCGAGAACGCCCTGTTCTACACCGACAACTGTCGCATGCTGTACGGCGATGCGCAGCCGATGGCGGGCGAGATCATCCAGCACCTGAAGAGCATGGGCTGATCCGTTCCGATAGTCAAACACAGGCCAAACAAAACCCCGGCAAGTCCGACTTGCCGGGGTTTTTCATTTGCCTTGAGAGATTCAGGCGCGCTGCGGACTGCGCCAGCCCATCAGGGTATAGGCCAGGATAGTCGTTCCGACCAGACCGAGGCCGAACACCAGGGCGATCAGGAACCAGTCGGCGGGGCCGCCGGCGTCGGTGAAGCCAGAGGAGGACACCTTGGCCATCAGCACCAGGGCCAGAGCGCCGCCGACCACGCCGGCGAGTTCCGAACGCACCAGGCGGCGCGAGTTGATCTTGCGCTCCTTCAGCAGCAAGGCGAAGAAAGCCGCCGTGCCGAGCAGAATGACGAGAATCATCAGCCACAGCAGCGGGCCGCCGAGCATTTCCTGAAAAACGGCCCAGAAGACCAGGGGATCGAGTTCTTTCATGTCATTTCCTCCAAGAATCAGGCGCGACCGCGCAACATGCTGATGTAAGTGGGTTTCAGGGCCATGGTCTTCATCACCCAGCTGATCCACAGCTCTTCCAGCGGCGCGATGACGCCGGGGAAGGAAGGCGTGAGGTTGTCCTTGTAGTCGAACTCGATCAGCATCGCCTGACCCAGGCGGGTAATCAGCGGGCAGGACGTGTAGCCGCCGTAGTGCGCTTCCGATTCCTTGCCTTCGATCTGCGCCACCAGATGATCGACCGCCACCGGCACCTGCCATTTGACGCTGGCCGCCGTCTTGCCCTTCGGCACACCGGCCACGTCGCCCACCGCGAACACGTTGTCGAAACGGGCGTGGCGCAGGTTGTGCTTGTTCACCTCGATCCAGCCATCAGCCGCCCAGTTGCCTTCCTGCCAGGGCAGCGGGCTGTTGCGCACGGCGTCGGCGGCGCGCATCGGCGGGATGACGTTGATGAAGTCGTATTGCAGTTCCACCGGCCCTTCCGGTGTTTTGAAGGTGGCGATTTTCTTGCCCAGGTCGATGGCGGTCAGGATGCGCTCATAGTTCATCTTGACGCCGCGATCCTCGAACAGCATGCGGACTTTTTCCGAGACGATGGGCACGCTGAACAGCACCTTGTTGTTGGCGTTGTAGATCAGCTCCGCCTTGCCGCGGTTGCCCCGGCGGCGCAGGTGGTCGTCGGTCAGGAAGGTGTATTTGAGCGGCGCACCGGCGCACTTCATTTCCGTGCCGGGGCGCAGGAACACGCCGACGCCGCCGGTATCGGCAAAATGCGACATCGCCTGCCAGGTGGCCGCCGCCTTTTCCGGGCTGTGGTAGATGCTGCCCAGACCATCGGTGCCGATCTTCTCGACGTCCATGCCTTCGATGGCGGCGTAGTCGAGGCGCAGACCGGTGGCGACGATCAGGTAATCGTAAGGCACGGGCTTGCCGCTGGCGGTGACGATTTTTTTGCCTTCCGGGTCGATCTCGGCCACCGCTTCCTCGATCAGTTCAACGCCTGTCGGCACGTACTCACGCGTGGTCGACACGACGTAGGACACCGGCTTGACGCCACCCGCCACCAGAGTGAAACCGGGCTGGTAGAAGTGTTCCTTGCGCGCATCGACCAGGGTGATCTGCGCGCCTTCCAGCCGCTGCACCAACTGCGCCGCCGCCGCCAGACCCGCCGCGCCAGCGCCGGCAATGACGATACGGGCCGAGGTTTTCACCTTCGGCGCGGCGCTCGCCGTACCCGGCAGCAGCATGAGGGTGCCTGCCCCTGCCGCACCCAGTTTGAGAAACGAGCGCCGATCCAGCGAACTGGATGCGCTCAGGATTTTTGAAACGACCTCCTTGGACATCATTGACTCCTTCCTCATCAAGTGATTTTTATTGAAACGGTGCAAAATTATCATATATTAAATTGCTTATCACTCATTCCTTGATGCGCAGATTAGTTTTTATATTGGCCCGCCACGCCCGGGTACGTACCGCCTTCCCCTAGAATTGCGCCTTTGCGGCTGTTTCCGATACCCTTTTCAGTCGCTTGTCGTTTTTTGTTTGAGGAAGATTTTCGATGAGAGCATTATCCGCCGCCGCCCTGCTCGCCTGCCTGGCGGCAGGCACCGCCCAAGCCGCCGACCCCAATCTGGGACGCAATCTCGCCGCCACCTGCGCCAACTGCCACGGCACCAACGGCAAGGCCGTGGCCGGTTCCGGCATGAGTTCGCTAGCGGGCGAGAACAAGGCCAATCTGCTGCAAAAACTCAGCGAATTCCGCACCGGCGCCCGCCCCTCCAGCATCATGGAGCAGATCGCCAAGGGCTATAGCGAAGCGCAGCTGGCGCTGATCGCCGATTATTTCGCCGCACAAAAATAAGGAGAAGAACGATGGCGCATATCCAGCACATTCAACGACGCAATTTTCTCAAAGCGGGTGCCGCAGCCGGCACCCTGGCAGCGCTCTACGGCTGCAATGCCGGCCACAAGGCGAGCGGCCACGTGATCGTGGTCGGCGGCGGCTATGGCGGCGCGACCGCGGCCAAATACCTACGCCTGTGGAGCCAGGGCCAGGTGCAGGTGACGCTGATCGAACGCCAGCCGCATTTCGTTTCCTGCCCGATTTCAAATCTGGTGCTGCACGGCAGCAAGCAGATGGCGGACATCACCGTCGGCTACGACAACCTGCAAAGCAAATGGGGCGTGCGCGTCATTCAGGGCGAAGTCAGCGCCGTGGACGCCGCCAGCCGCACCGTGCGGCTGGCCGACGGCAGCAGCCTGAGCTACGACCGCCTGATTCTCTCGCCGGGCATCGACTTCATGTACGAGCAGATTCCCGGCCTGAACAACGCCGCTGCCCAGGAAAAGATCCTGCACGCCTGGAAAGCCGGCCCGCAGACTGTGGCGCTGCGCCGCCAGCTCGAAGCCATGCCGGACGGCGGCGTGTTCGCCCTCAGCATCCCGAAAGCGCCCTACCGCTGCCCGCCCGGCCCCTACGAGCGCGCCTGTCTGGTGGCGGATTATTTCAAGAAGCACAAGCCGAAATCGAAAGTCGTCATTCTCGATGCCAACGAGGACGTGCAATCGAAGAAAGGGCTGTTCGTCAAAGCCTGGAACGATCTGTACAAAAACAATCTGGAATACCGTCCGGACAGCGCGGTGCGCGACGTGGACGTCGCCGGCAACACCGCCATTCTCGAATTCGACAAATTCAAGGCCGACGTGCTGAACGTCATCCCGCCGCAGCGCGCCGGCGACATCGCCCGCAACACCGGCCTGAAACTGGTCAACACCCGCTGGGTGGACATCGACTGGCTGAGCATGGAATCGACCAGCACGCCGGGCGTGCACGTCATCGGTGACGCCATCTTCCCCGCCCCGACCATGCCCAAATCCGGCCACATGGCGAACCAGCACGGCAAACTGGCGGTGGCCGCTATCCTCAACCTGCTGGCCGGCGAGGCGCCCAACCCGGAGCCGGTGGTGATGAACACCTGCTACAGCTTCGTAGACGGCGCGCAGGCCGTACACGTCGCCTCGGTGCACCAGTACGACGCCGCTACCAAGCTGGTGCAGCCGGTCAAGGGTGCGGGCGGACTCTCCGCCGCCCGCAACGAAATGGAAGGCAAGGCGGCCTTGGCCTGGGCCAGGAACATCTGGGCCGATATGCTGGTGTAAGGCGACGCGCGCGTTATGGCGAAAAGGCCATCCGGTTCGGGTGGCTTTTTTGTGCGTTGCGTTTTGTGGGGTGGGGGCGGGATTAGCGGTTTGTCGCTTGTTTGTTCGGGGGTGTTGTTTTACCGTTGTTTTCCGCGCTGATGCGCGGAAAACAACGGTAAAACAACACCCCCGAACAAACAAGCAAAAAACATCGCTCAATAAAGCACGATAAGCCGCTTCCCTACCCCCCAGAATCAGTCCAGCGTAGCGATATACGCCGCGACCGCATGCGTTTCCAGTTCCGTCAGCTTGGACGCCACCGTATGCATGACCGCGTTGTCGTTGTTGCGCTCGCGCGTGTTGAACTGCTTGATCTGATCCTCGGTATAACGCGGATGCTGCCCGGCCAGGCGCGGCAGTTGCGGCGTTCCATGTCCGTTTTCGCCGTGGCAACTGGCGCAGGCGGGCAGGCCGGAGAACGAGTTGCCGCGCTGGAAGATGAACTTGCCGACCGCCAGCAGTTCGGCATCCCGAACTTGCCGTCCCCCGACCTGCTTGCTCTCGAAATACTGGCCGAGCGCCTTCATCTCGTCAGGCGTCAGGTTTTCCGCCTGCGGCTGCATGGTGTCGCTCTTGCGCCGACCGGACTTGAATTCGGCCAGCTGCTTGGCGATATATTCCGAATGCTGCCCGGCCAGACGCGGGAATACGGCGCTGACCGACTCGCCCTTCATGCCGTGGCAAAGGGAACAGCGCTCGGTGACGATGGCCTCCGCCTTCGCCAAATCGGCCGCCTGCGCCGGCGCAGTCACAGCTGCCGCCAAGGCGATGCCCGCAAAAAATCGGTTCATGATCTCTCTCCGTTGTTATCGCTGCAAAATCATGCGCCGGTGCGGTTCATCCGCGTCCGGCGTTCGAGCCGTTCACGCGTGGCCGGTGCTGCCGAAGCCGCCTTCGCCGCGATCGCTCGCGGTGAATTCGTCGACCACGTTGAAACCCACCTGCAACACCGGCACCACGACGAGCTGCGCGATGCGGTCCAGCGGCTGGATGGTGAAGGCCGCCGCGCCGCGGTTCCATACCGAGACCATCAACTGCCCCTGGTAATCGCTGTCGATCAGGCCGACCAGATTGCCGAGCACGATGCCATGTTTGTGTCCCAGGCCGGAGCGGGGCAGGATCATGGCGGCAAGACCGGGATCGTTCAGGTGAATGGCCAGCCCGGTCGGCAGCAGTTCGGTTTGCCCCGGCTGCAAGGTGAACGGCGCGTCCAGACAGGCGCGCAGATCGAGGCCGGCGGAACCCGGAGTGGCGTAGTGCGGCGGGGTTTCCTTCAGGCGGGCGTCGAGGATTTTGACGGCTATCGTGGTCATGCGGCATCTCCAATCAGTTTTGCGATGTGTTCGATGAGCTGGCGCGCCAGAATTTCCTTGCTGGCCTGCGGCAGCGGGTGGCTGCCCTGATCGTCGAACAGGACGAGGCGGTTGTCCGCGCCGCCGAAACCGTCCTGCATGAGATTGCCGGCGATCAGGGGAATCTTCTTTTTCAGGCGTTTTTTCTGCGCGTACTCTTCGAGATTCCGGCTTTCCGCCGCGAAGCCGACGCAGAAAGGCCCGCCCGGCAAGGCAGCGACTTCCGCCAGAATGTCCGGGTTTTCGATCAGTTCGATGGCCGGTGCGCCGCCCTCGTCCTTCTTCAATTTGTGCGCTGCCGGATGCGCCACGCGGTAATCGGCCACCGCCGCCACGGCGATGAAAATGTCGCTTGCGGCAGCCCGCGCCAGCACTGCCGCGTGCATGTCGAGCGCGCTCTGCACAGCCACCCGCTCGACGCCGACGGGCGCGGCCAGGGCCACCGGGCCGGACACCAGCGTCACCTCGGCCCCCGCCCGCCGCGCCGCGGCGGCGACGGCATAGCCCATGCGCCCGGATGACAGATTGGTGATGCCGCGCACCGCGTCGATGGCTTCGAACGTCGGCCCGGCGGTCATCAGCACCCGCCGCCCGGACAGTATTTTGGGCGTGAAGAAATCGATCACCGCCGCCAGGAGTTCAGCCGGTTCCAGCATCCGCCCCGGCCCGATTTCGCCGCAGGCCTGCGCGCCGCTGGCCGGGCCGAGCATGCCGATGCCGTCGGCCGCCAGTTGCGCGATGTTGCGCTGCGTCGCCGGGTTTTCCCACATCTGGCGGTTCATGGCCGGAGCCGCCAGCAGCGGGCAATCGCGCGCCAGGATCATGGTCGCCAGCAGATCGTCGGCCATGCCGGCGCTGATGCGCGCCAGAAAATCGGCCGAAGCCGGGGCCACCAGAATCAGGTCGGCCTGACGCGACAGGTCGATGTGCGCCATCGCGTTCGGCATCCGCGCATCCCACTGATCGAGATACACCGGCCGCCCGGACAGCGCCTGGAAGGTGGTCGGCGTCACGAAATGCGTCGCGCCCTCGCTCATCGCCACCTGCACCTCGGCCCCTTCCTTGACCAGCAGGCGCAGCAGTTCCGCCGCCTTGTAGGCCGCGATGCCGCCCGTCACGCCGAGTACGATGCGCTTGCCTTTTAATTCCATCATCATTTCCTGTAAGATCGGACGCCTCACATTCTACTGGAGTCGGCTGCATGGCCATCACCGATTGGCCCGCTCAGGAACGGCCCCGCGAACGGCTCATCGCCTTTGGCGAAAGCGCCCTTTCCGACGCCGAACTGCTGGCGATCTATCTGCGCGTCGGCGTGCGCGGCAAGAGCGCCGTCGATCTGGCGCGCGACCTGCTCTCCCGGCACGGCGGCAGCCTGGGCCGATTGGCCAACAGCCCGCTGCGCGAACTGGCGCGCACGCCGGGCATCGGCATGGCCAAGGCGGCGCAGTTGAAGGCCAGTTTTGAATTAAGCCGACGGGCGCTGGCCGAAGCGATGAACGAGCGCGACAACCTCGCCTCGCCGGACAAGGTGCGCGACTGGCTGCGCCTCTCCCTCGCCTACCGCCCGCAGGAATGCTTCGTCGCCCTCTGGCTGGATGTGCACAACCGCCTGCTGCTGAGCGAAACCCTGTTCACCGGCACGCTGACCCAGACTTCGGTGTACCCGCGCGAAGTGGTCAAGATGGCGCTGCAGCACAATGCCGCCGCCGTCATCCTGGCGCACAATCACCCCTCCGGGCTGGCCGAGCCTTCCCATTCCGACCAGATGCTCACCAGCAGCCTGCGTCAGGCGCTGGCGCTGGTGGACGTCAAGGTGCTGGATCATTTCATCGTGGCCGGCACGGCCAAGCCGCTTTCCTTCGCCGAACGCGGGTTGCTGTAAAAACGACGGGCAGTAAAATTCCCGGCGCGGAAATGCCGCAACGGCTTGATCTTTATTGTCTCGGCGGTTAGAATCTTTGGTTTCTTCTAGCCAAATCACTGGAGCACCATCATGGCGCGAGTCTGCCAAGTCACGGGCAAAGGCCCGATGGTTGGGAACAAGGTTTCCCATGCCAACAACAAAACGAAGCGCCGCTTCCTGCCGAATCTGCAGAACCGTCGTTTCTGGGTTGAAAGCGAAAATCGCTTCGTCAGCCTGCGCGTTTCCAACGCCGGCCTGCGTCTGATCGACAAGAACGGCATCGACGCCGTCCTCACCGATCTGCGCGCCCGCGGCGAAATCTAAACAAAAGGAACTGAATCATGGCTAGCAAAGGCGGTCGCGAAAAAATCAAACTGGAATCCACGGCTGGAACCGGTCACTTCTATACCACCTCCAAGAACAAGCGCACGACGCCGGAAAAACTGGAGTTCATGAAGTACGACCCGAAAGCCCGCAAGCACGTGGCTTACAAGGAAGTGAAGCTGAAATAAGCTCTGCTTCCGCCGATGAAAAACCCGCTATATTTCAGCGGGTTTTTTGTTGCCTGCTTTTAGGGAAGCGCTGAACAAACCCGTTCGCCCCGAGCTTGTCGAAGGGCATCACCTGCAACATCAAGGGCTTCGACAGGCTCAGCCCGAACGGTTTCGATTTGTTCAGAGTTTCCTTGGCGATCACCCCTCGCGGCGGCGGAACAGCAGCGCCGCGTAAACCGCCACGCCGACAAAGAGCAGCACCGACCAGTTCGCCATCGACAGGCCGAGGAATTCCCACTCGCGGCTGGCGCAGAAGCCGGTGGCCAGAAAGAGTTGCGGCCACTGCATGCCGAGCCAGTCGACCAGGCGTTCCACCGCATCCGGATTGCTCATACCGCAGCCGGTGGCCATGTCCGGATACAGCTGCATCCAGCTTTGGTAAAGCGCGATGCCCAGCCCGGCACCGGACAGGGCGACGATCAGCGCGCACCACAACTGGCGCAGCAGCGGCAGTGCAAAACCCAACAGCGCGAGCAGGCCGATCAGCAGATACAACAAGCGCTGAAAGATGCAATACGGGCAAGGCGACAGCGACAACATCTGCTGCAACACCATGCCGGCCGCCGCAACCCCAAACGCCCCCAGGGCCAGCGCCGAAAACCAGGCGCGCACCGGGTAGGCTGCAAAAATCCGCGCACACAGACGCAACATAAGCTTTTTTCTCCAAAAAACACAGACCGTGCACAAACGCAAAAATTTGCACAAACCACAACAACAACGGCAGAATGTCACAAAAAAAACGACAAGATCAACCTGCGCGAGTGAGACAAGAGCTTGAGCCATTCACACACAGCCCGCGACTCTGCCTGCATGCTTAGGCTTTTGGCAAGTTGCAGTCTGCTGCGACAGCAGACAGACGATGAATCCACCTTCCTGCACCGACATTGCGAGCTGCTCGCCGAGCAAGGCGCGTTCGCCTACGCCGCCGTTCAGTTGCACGGCAAACCGCCCGCAGAGTCGTTTTTCTGCCACGGCCAGGAAACCCCCGCCCACCCCACGCTGCGACTGGTTTTTCCTTCCAGCAGCGGCCACCTGGGCGAATTGCGCGTCACCAGCAGCGGCGCGCCCTTCACCGACGAAGAAGCCCTGGCACTCGACATCATCGCTCAAGACATCAGCGAAACACTATGTGAATTACGTTACAAAGCCAGCAACGACGCCTTGCAATCGAGCCTGCGCCAGCTCTCACGCGCGCTGGAATCGAGCCACAACGGGGTGATGATCACCTCCTCCACCCAGCTCGATCACCCCATCGTCTACGTCAATCCGGCCTTCGAGCGCATCACCGGCTATGCGCCGGAAGAAGTCATCGGCCAGAGCGGACGCTTTCTGGTGCGCGACGATCTCAACCAGCGCGGTCTGGGCACCATCCGCGAAGCCTTGCGCAACCACAAGGAAGCGCACGCCATCCTGCGCAACTACCGCAAGGATGGCTCCTTGTTCTG
The DNA here is from genome assembly GCA_900549295.1 of uncultured Rhodocyclaceae bacterium. GTDB lineage: Bacteria > Pseudomonadota > Gammaproteobacteria > Burkholderiales > Rhodocyclaceae > Azonexus. The sequence continues at coordinate 10,805 of URNG01000025.1, read as the reverse complement.
GAACGAGTTGTTCATCGCACCGGTGCGCGACGAAGGCGGCGAGATCACCACCCATTTCGTCAGCATCATCAACGACGTCAGCGAGCGCATCAGCTACGAGCAGCAACTCGAATTCCACGCCAATCACGACAGCCTGACCGGGCTGGCCAACCGCAATCTGCTCAACGACCGGATCAATCAGGCGCTCGCCCAGGCGCGGGCGGACAATCTGATGATCGGTGTGCTGCTGCTCGATCTGGATCGCTTCAAGCTGGTCAACGACGGCTTCGGCCATTCGCCGGCCAACGAACTGTTGAAATCCGTGGCGCACCGTCTCAACCAGAGCGTGCGCGACACCGACACGGTGGCGCGTCTGGGCGGCGACGAGTTCGTGGTGGTCGTGAACCGCCTGCAATCTGCCGACGATCTGTCGCTGGTCGCCGGCAAGATCCTGCGCGCCCTGAACCAGCCCTTCATCATGGAAGGCAAGGAAATCTTCGTCACCGCCTCGATTGGCGCGGCGCTCTATCCGCGCGATGGCGATCACGGCGAGGCGCTGCTGCGCAATGCCGACGTCGCCATGTACCGCGTCAAGGAGCACGGGCGCAACAGTTACCGCTTCTACACGCCGGAAATGACGCACATGGCGATCGACCGCCTGGACATGGAAGGCAATCTGCGCCGCGCCCTGGAGCGCGACGAACTGCTGGTCTACTACCAGCCGCTGGTGTCGCTGGAGAGCGGCGAAATCGTCGGCGCCGAGGCGCTGGCACGCTGGAATCACCCGCGCATCGGCATGATCCAGCCGGGCGAGTTCATTCCGCTGGCCGAAGACACCGGCCTCATCATTCCCCTGGGACAGCAGCTCCTGCGTCAGGTCTGCCACGATCTCACAGCCTGGCAGGCCGACCGGTTACCGCCGATCCGCGTCGCCATCAATCTGTCCGCCCGCCAGTTCCGGCAGGAAGATCTGGTCAGCCACATCCGCAGCATCCTCGAAACGGCCCAGATCGACGGCGAATGCCTGACTTTTGAACTCACCGAAAGCATGGTGATGCACGACGTCGAAAACACCCTCATCACCTTGCGCGAACTGAAAAATCTGGGCGCGGCGATTGCGCTCGACGACTTCGGCACCGGCTACTCCAGCCTTTCCTATCTGAAACGCTTTCCCATCGACACCCTGAAAATCGACCGCAGTTTCGTGCGCGACATCCATCAGGATCAGGACGATGCCGCCATTGCCCACGCCGTCATCGCCATGGCGCACAAGCTGGGCATCAAGGTCATTGCCGAAGGCGTCGAATGCCGGGAACAACTCGAATTGCTGCGCGATTTTTCCTGCGACAGCATTCAGGGCTATTTCTTCAGCCGCCCCATCCCCGCCGCCGAATTCACCCTGCTGCTCAAACAAGGGCACAAACTGGCGGCCTCTCAGACATGAAGGAAAAGCTGCGTTACGACGTGGTCGAGCGCGAGACGCTTGCCGCCCACCTGGAGCGGCAAACCGTTCTCAGCGCCACCGCCGAGGGCACGCTGCACCTCTACCACTGCCAGGATGCGCGCGGCGAGTCGCTGGCGATTGCCCTGGAGAACGGCCAGGGCGTGATCGTCCGCCTGGAACGTCCGCTTGCCCTAGACCGCCGCCGCGCTGCCCGTTAAACTGGCGCGATGATGACGCGCATACTCCTTGTCGAAGACGACGAACGCCTGGCCGGTCTGACCGCCGAATATCTGAGCCGCAACGATCTGCAAGTCAGCATCGAGCCACGCGGCGATACCGCCGAAAGCCGCATTCTGGCGGAGCAGCCCGATCTGGTCATTCTCGACGTGATGCTCCCCGGCAAGGACGGCTTCGAGGTCTGCCGGGCGATACGCCCGCACTACCGTGGCGTGATCCTGATGCTCACCGCCCGCGACGAGGATTTCGACCAAATCCTCGGCCTCGAACTGGGCGCCGACGACTACATCGCCAAGCCGGTGCAGCCGCGCGTCCTGCTCGCCCGCATCAAGGCGCTGCTGCGCCGCCTGCCCGCCGCCAGCGAGCACGACACCGCCAGCGATCAACTGGTGTTCGGCAACTTCCGCATCAGTCAGAGCACCCGCACCGCCAGTCTGGGCACGCAGGCGATTGACCTCACCACCGCCGAGTTCGATCTGCTCTGGCTGCTCGCCTCGCACGCCGGCAACGTGCTGTCGCGCGACGATCTGTTGCAGGAATTGCGCGGCATCGGCTTTGACGGCCTGGATCGCTCCATCGATGCCCGCATCTCGCGGCTGCGCAAGAAGCTGAACGACGACCCGGAAAACCCCACTCGCATCAAAACGGTGCGCGGCAAGGGCTATCTGTTCAGCAAGCATGACTGGGACTGAGCCGGAAAACGGCGCCGGCACCCGCCCGGGGCTGGCCCGCTCGCTCTTTCGCGTGGCGCTGCCGCGCTGGCGCGGCGGTCAGTACAGCCTGTCCAAACTGTTCTTCAACTTCTATTTTCTGGCGATGGGTTCCTTCATCGCCATTGCCTTCACCGCCGATTTCATCATCACCACCGCGCAGCAAGGCATCACCGACGACTACTCCCGCCGCTTCATGCGCGGCACCATCACCCTGATCGAAGACGAGTTGTATCGCCACCCGCGCCGCCAGTGGGAAGAACAGATCAAGGTGATCGACGACAAGTTCTACTACCGGCTGGGCATCGTCGAACGCCGCTCACTCGATGTCCGCCTGGCCAGCGCCCAGATCGACAAACTCGATTCCGGCGACATCGCCATCTCGCACGACCGCGACCTCATGTATTACCGCCTGGGCACCAGCAGCAAGGTACTGGTCATCGGCCCGCTGTCCGCCTCGCGCAAATCCGAACACCTGGAAGGTTTGCCGCTCGACTTGCGGCTGCGCCTGTGGACCTGGGGGCTGATCGGCGTCATTTTCGCCGTTGCCCTGTGGTTCTGGGTGCGCCCGGTCTGGCGCGACCTCGAAGCCCTGCGCCAGATCGCGCGGCTGCTCGGCGACGGCAAGTTCGAGGCACCGGCACCGCAGGTACGCACGCAACTCCTGGCACCACTCGCCGAAACGCTGCACAGCATGAACGAGCGTGTGCAGCAATTGCTCGCCACCCACCGCGAGCTTTCCTGCGGCATCTCGCACGAGTTGCGCACGCCGATCGCGCGCATGCGCTTTGCCCTGGAAATGCTGCCGGAAACGCCCAAACTGGAAGAACGCCAGCGCCTGTGGGCGATGATGGAAGCCGATCTCGACGAGCTCGACCAACTGATCGACACCAGCCTCACCTACGCCCGCTTCGAGCGCGAAATCCCCGAAGCGCACTTTTCCAGCGTGCGCTTCGCCGACTGGCTGGCCGACGAAGTGGAATCCATCCGCCTGCTCGGGCGGCAACTGGACATCGAGATCGACACCGGCGCCCTGCCGGAAAACCTGCACGTCGATCTGGACAAGAAAGCCATGCCCTACGCGCTACGCAATCTGTTGCGCAATGCCTTCAAATACGCGCAACAGAAAATCCGGGTCGGTGCCGAACTGGCGGATGAAAAAATCCGCATCCACGTCGACGACGACGGTATCGGCATCCCCGAGGAAGAACGCGAACACGTTTTTTCCGCCTTCTCCCGCCTCGACCGCTCGCGTGACCGCGCCACCGGCGGCTACGGCCTGGGATTGGCCATTGCCCGCCGCGTCATGGAACTGCACGGCGGCACCGCCAGCGCCGGCAGCGCTCCTCTGGGCGGTGCGCGCATCAGCCTGTGCTGGCGCGCGCACCAGTAAATCAATCCCCTCGTCAATCCATCTCGTCGATCCACGCCTGCTGGATGGCTTCGAGGATTTTCTCGCCGCAGCGCTCGGGATCGTCGTCAAAACCGGGCAGGGCCATGACCCAGTTGCGCAGGTCGACGAAGTTGACCCGCAGCGGGTCCTTGTCGGCATGGGCCTCGGCGAGTTCGATGGCGATGTCGTTGATGTCCGTCCACTTCATGGCTAGCCCTCCTTCGCCATGTTGATGCTGTATTTGGGAATTTCCACCACCAGCGGCGTGGCATTGACGAGTGCCTGACAGCCGAGGCGGGAATTGGGTTCCAAGCCCCAGGCGCGGTCGAGCAGGTCTTCTTCGGTTTCCGTGGCCTCGTCGAGCGCCTCGAACCCCTCGCGCACGATGACGTGGCAGGTGGTGCAGGCGCAGGACATTTCGCAGGCGTGGTCGAGTTCGATGTCGTTGTCGAGCAGGTTCTGGCAGATCGACTTGCCCGGCGTCGCTTCGATCACGGCGCCTTCCGGGCAAAGTTCCTCATGGGGCAGTACAACGATCTGGGTCATGCCTTTTCTCCTGGCGTCTGTAGTGCGCTGAGTTCATCGACGGTGCGCCCGGCGAGCGCCCGTTTGACGTTCTGATCCATGCGCCGGTAGGCGAACTCCTGGGTTTCGTAGCCCAGATCGTCCATCGCCAGATGAATCTGGCGGCGGTTTTCGCCAGAGAGCGTCGCCCGCAGCTTGTCCATCGCCAGCCGGATTTTTTCGATTTCGGCCGCCGCCAGCAAATGCGCGTCCTCGGTCAGCGCCGCCTCGGTGGCTTCGAGCAGGCGCTCGGCTTCCACCCGCGCCTCGCGCAGCGCCCGCGTCATGGCGTCGTCCTTGGCGTGGGTGAGCGAATCCTGCAACATGCCGGCGATTTCGTCGTCCGACAGACCGTAGGACGGCTTGACCACGATGCTGGCTTCGACGCCGGTCGCCTGCTCGCGCGCCGTCACCGACAGGAGGCCGTCGGCATCGACCTGGAAGGTCACGCGGATGCGCGCCGCGCCCGCCACCATCGGCGGAATGCCGCGCAGCTCGAAGCGGGCGAGCGAGCGGCAGTCGTCGGCCAGATCGCGCTCGCCCTGCACGACGTGGATGGACATGGCGGTCTGCCCGTCCTTGAAGGTGGTGAATTCCTGGGCGCGCGCCGTGGGGATGGTGGCATTGCGCGGAATCACCTTTTCGGTCAGCCCGCCCATGATTTCCAGGCCGAGCGACAGCGGGATCACGTCGAGCAGCAGCCAGTCGTCCTTGCCGGTCTTGTTGCCAGCGAGCAGATTGGCCTGCGTCGCCGCGCCCAGCGCCACCACCTTGTCGGGGTCGAGATTGGTCAGCGGCTCCTGGCCGAAGAAATCGCCGACGGCTTTCTGCACCTGCGGAATGCGCGTCGCTCCGCCCACCATCACCACGCCCTGAATCTCGTCCGCCCGCAGGCCGGCGTCGCGCAGGGCCTTCTTGATCGGTTGCAGGGTCTTGCTGACCAGATTGCGGGTGATTTCGGCGAAGGTCTGCACGTCGATCTTGACGTCGATCATTTCGCCGGTCGCCAGCCGCAGCGAAATGGGCGCTTCCGGGTTGTGGGTGAGGAATTCCTTGGCCTCGCGGCAGCGCATCATCAGATGCCGCGAATCTTCCGCCGACAGGGGCTGCGGGCGGGTCTGCTCGATCGCCCAGCAATAGATGCGATGGTCGAAATCGTCGCCGCCCAGGGCGGTATCGCCGCCGGTCGCCAGCACTTCAAACACACCTTTGGTCAGGCGCAGGATGGAAATGTCGAAGGTGCCGCCGCCCAGGTCGTACACGGCATAGACGCCCTCGGCGCCGTTGTCCAGGCCGTAGGCGATGGCCGCCGCGGTCGGCTCGTTGAGCAGGCGCAGGACATTGAGGCCGGCCAGCCGGGCCGCATCCTTGGTCGCCTGGCGCTGCGCGTCGTCGAAATAGGCGGGAACGGTAATCACCGCGCCCACCAGTTCGCCGCCCAGGGCGGCTTCGGCGCGCTTTTGCAGGGTTTTCAGGATTTCCGCCGAGATTTCCACCGGACTTTTGACGCCGGCCACGGTTTTCAGGCGCACCATGCCGGGCGCGTCGACGAAATCGTAGGGCAGGGTTTCGCCATGGACGATGTCGGCCTTGCCGCGCCCCATGAAACGCTTGACGGAAACGATGGTGTTCTTCGGGTCTTCCGCCTGCTTCTTGCGCACTTCGTAGCCGACTTCGATTCTGCCGTCGACATGGTAGCGCACGGCGGAAGGCAGCAGCGAGCGGCCGTGCTCGTCGTTCAGGCACACCGCCATGCCGCTGCGTACTGTAGCCACCAGCGAATTGGTGGTGCCGAGGTCGATGCCGATGGCCCGCTTGTGTTCGTGCGGCGCTGCCGATTCGCCGGGTTCGGCGATCTGAAATAAAGCCATTTGTTTTACTCTTCCAGCGCCGCCAGGGCGTCTTCGATTTCCAGCAACAGTTTTTCCAGGAACATCTGGCGGCGCACGGCATCGGTCGCCGCCGCGAAATCCGGCGCGTCGTCCAGCCAGGCGGCGATCTGCTCATAGCGCGCGGCGATGTCCGCCTGCAAGCGGTGATGCAGGCGCTCCAGCTCGTGGTGATTGCCGTCGCTGCGCGCTTCCTGCACCGCTTCGCGCCATTCCATCTGTTCCATGAGGAAGTCGGCCGGCATCGCGGTATTGGTTTCGGCGCGCAGATCGACGCCGGCCAGTTCGATCAGGTAACGCGCCCGGCCCAGCGGTTTTTTCAGGGTCTGGTAGGCCTCGTTGGCCTGACTCGCCCATTGCATCGACACCCGCCGCTCGGATTCCGGCGCGCTGGCGAAACGATCCGGGTGTACCCGCGCCTGCAATTCGCGGTAGCGCGTATCCAGTTCGCCCGGCGGCAGACGGAAGCGGCGCGGCAGGCCAAGCAGGGTGAAAAAGTCGGCGTTCAGATCCAAGGCGCGCTCAAACGTTGAACGATTCGCCGCAACCGCACTGGTCTTTGACGTTCGGATTGTTGAACTTGAAGCCTTCGTTCAGGCCCTCGCGCGCGTAGTCGAGTTCCATGCCTTCCAGATAGGGCAGGCTTTTGGCATCGACGATGACCTTGACACCGGCGTTCTCGAACACCACGTCGTCGGCGTTGATTTCATCGACGAATTCGAGCTTGTAGGCCATGCCGGAGCAGCCGCTGGTGCGCACGCCCAAGCGCAGGCCGACGCCCTTGCCGCGTTTTTCCAGAAAACTGGCGACGCGCTTCACCGCCTTGTCGGTCAAGGTCACTGCCATGCTCACTCTCCGTGCTTCTTTTTGTAGTCGGCCACCGCCGCCTTGATGGCGTCCTCGGCCAGGATCGAGCAGTGGATCTTCACCGGCGGCAGCGCCAGTTCCTCGGCGATCGCCGTGTTCTTGATCGACAAAGCCTCATCCACGGTCTTGCCCTTGACCCATTCGGTGACGAGCGAGGACGAGGCGATCGCCGAGCCGCAACCGTAGGTCTTGAACTTGGCGTCCTCGATGACGCCGGACGGGTTCACCTTGATCTGCAATTTCATCACGTCGCCGCAGGCCGGCGCACCGACCATGCCGGTGCCGACGCCGTCGTCCTCCTTGCCGAAGGAACCGACGTTGCGCGGATTTTCGTAGTGATCGATAACTTTGACGCTGTAGCTCATGTTTTTTCTCCGTGGTATCTGGTCGGTTCGGGGCGGGTCAGTGTGCAGCCCATTGGACGGTGCTCAGGTCGACACCGTCCTTGTACATTTCCCAAAGCGGGGAAAGATCGCGCAATTTCTGGATTTTCGCATGCAGCAACTGCACGGCGTAGTCGATTTCCTCTTCGGTGGTGAAGCGGCCGATGGAAAAGCGGATCGAACTATGCGCCAGTTCGTCGTTGCGCCCAAGCGCCCGCAGCACGTAGGAAGGCTCCAGGCTGGCCGAGGTGCAGGCCGAGCCGGAGGACACCGCCAGGTCTTTCACCGCCATCATCAGCGATTCGCCCTCGACGTAGGCGAAGCTGACGTTGAGGTTGTGCGGAATACGCGCTTGCAGGTCGCCATTGACGAAACTCGCCTCGATGTCCAGCAAGCCCTTGAGGAAACGGTCGCGCAGGGCGGCGATGCGCTGGTTTTCGCCCGCCATTTCCTCGCGCGCGATGCGAAACGCCTCGCCCATGCCGACGATCTGGTGCGTCGCCAGCGTGCCGGAGCGGAAGCCCCGCTCGTGGCCGCCGCCGTGCATCTGCGCTTCCAGGCGGATGCGTGGTTTACGCCGCACGTACAGCGCGCCGATGCCTTTCGGGCCGTAGGTCTTGTGGGCGGAAAAGCTCATCAGGTCGACCTTGAGTTTGCTCAGATCAATGTCCACCTTGCCGGTCGCCTGTGCCGCATCGACGTGGAAAATGACGCCCTTCTCGCGGCAGATTTCGCCCAGTTCGGCAATCGGCTGGATGACGCCGATTTCGTTATTGACGAACATCACCGAGGCCAGCACGGTATCCGGGCGGATCGCCGCACGGAAGGTGTCGAGGTCGATCAGGCCGTTTTCCTGCACGTCGAGATAGGTGGCTTCGAACCCCTGGCGCTCCAGTTCGCGCACCGTGTCGAGCACCGCCTTGTGCTCGGTTTTCACCGTGATGACGTGCTTGCCCTTGGTGCCGGCGTAGAAATTGGCCGCGCCCTTGATGGCGAGGTTGTTCGATTCGGTCGCCCCGGAAGTCCACACGATTTCCTTGGGATCGGCCCCGACCAGTTCCGCCACCTGCCGGCGCGCGGTTTCCACGGCTTCGTCGGCCACCCAGCCAAAGCTGTGCGAGCGCGAGGCCGGGTTGCCGAACAGATCGCACAGATAGGGGATCATCTTTTCTGCGACGCGCGGATCGACGGGCGTGGTTGCGGAGTAATCGAGGTAAATGGGCAATTTCATGGTTGATCTCGTCAGGTTGATCGGTCGTTTTTAGTCGCTTGTTTCACATCCGGCCCGCTTCGATGGCCGTCAGTCCTTGCAGGTCGCCGACCGTTGTCTGCAAGGCGGCAATGAATCGTTTCACTTCGCCGGCATCGTTGCCGGCTCCCAGACTCAGACGCACCGCGCCGCGCGCAAGTTCCGGCGCGATGCCCATCGCCTGCAAAACATGCGACGGCTCCGGATTGGCGCTGGAACAGGCGGCGCCGCTGGCCACCGCGAAACCGGCCCGGTCGAGCCTGCCAACCAGGGTTTCACCGTCGATACCGGGCAGCGCGAAATAACAGGTGTTGCTCAGGCGTGGCGCCTTGCGGGAAAAGATTTTCGCCCCCAAGGCCAGCAGGCCGCGCTCGAGTTCCTCGCGCAGTTGCCCGGCCCGCGCCGCCGCTTGGGCAGCGCGCTGCGCCGCAAGTTCCGCCGCCACACCGAAACCGACGATGGCCGGGACGTTTTCGGTGCCTGAACGCAGGCCGCGCTCGTGGCCGCCGCCGGCAATCAGCGGCGCCAGTTCCACCCGCTTGTCCACCACCAGCGCGGCAGCGCCTTTCGGGCCGTTGATCTTGTGCGCCGAAACGGTGAGCGCCTGCACGCCGGCAGCGTTCAGCATGCGGAAATCGAGCGGCAGCTTGCCGAAAGCCTGCACCGCGTCGCTGTGCAGCGTCGCTCCCGCCCGCCGCGCGGCGGCGGCCAGGGCAGGCAGTTCCTGCACCGCGCCGGTTTCGTTGTTGGCGAGCATGATGGACAGCAGGGCCGGCTGCTCCGCCAGCGCCTGCGCGTAATCCCCGGCCTCGACGACACCCTCGCCGTCGACCGCGATTTCGCGCAACTGCCAGCCCTGGCGCTGCAACTGGCGCGCCGGTTGCAGCACACAGGGGTGCTCGATGGCCGATACCGCCAGCCGCCCCGGTTTCCGGCACGCTGCCGCGCCTTTCAGAAACAGGTTGTTGGCTTCGCTGCCGCCACTCGTAAAAATGATTTCCGTCGGATGCGCATTGAGCGCCACCGCCACCTGCTGGCGCGCCGCATCGACCGCCGAGCGCGCCTGTCGGCCGTATTCGTGGCGGCTGGAGGCGTTACCGCACAGATTTTCCAGCCACGGCAGCATGGCCGCGCGCACCGCCGGATCGAGCGGCGTGGTGGCGTTATGGTCGAGATATGCCGGCGCAAACATGCTGGCTTTCAGACGCTGGCCGCGCTCTTGTCGCGCTCGCTGCGGCGCGGACTCGGCCCCAGCGGGCGATGATCGATCAAGGCCGTCATGCCGCCCGACTTGTGCTTTTCCTGATTGACCAGATCGGCCAGGCTGACCGAGCCCAGATATTCGAACATCTTGCTGTTGAGCGTCGCCCACAGGTCGTGCGTCATGCAACGCTGATCGCCGTGGCAGTTCTCCAGACCGCCGCATTGCGTCGCATCCAGATGTTCATCCACCGCGCGGATGATGTCGGCAACGCTGACCATCGCCAGCGGCCGGGCGATGCAGTAACCGCCGCCGGGACCGCGCACCGAATCCACCAGCCGATGCCGGCGCAATTTACCGAACAACTGCTCCAGATAGGACAGCGAAATCTGCTGCCGTTCCGCCACGCCCGCCAGCGCCACCGGCCCGTTTTCACCGCGCAGCGCGAGGTCGAGCATGGCAGTCACGGCGAAGCGCCCTTTGGTCGTCAAACGCATTTTTGCTCTCCCGCAAATAACCTGGCAATTGGGTCAACTATGATCCAGCCCACGGCGATTAGTCAACTATTTTACTCAGGTATTGCGCGTCGAAATCATCGTGCGAGCGCAAGGTCTCCTCGCAGCACACGCCTTTTTCCGCCAGTTTCTTGATGAGTTCGCTCAAGCGGCGATCCGTCTCGCCGGCATGGTCGAGCAGGCCATGAATGGCCTTGGCGAGCGGATCGTCCTGATCGCGCGCCACGGCATAGGCGGAGAAACCGAGTTTTTCCGCCTGCGCCTCCCGTTCGCGGCTTTGCGCGTCGATGATGCGCGCCGGATTACCCACCGCCGTCGCCCCCGCCGGCACCGGCTTGGTCCCCCCCGCCATCCAGCCGCACCCTCTGACGGGC
>URNG01000024.1 GCA_900549295.1 uncultured Rhodocyclaceae bacterium | reverse complement strand
GCTCGACCAGCCCGGGGCGGGGCCGCCCCCCCCGCCGTTATCGGCTGTCTGGACTGCAAGCAGCCGGTGATCGAGGGCATCCTGCGCGAACTGGCACCGATGCGCGAACGGGCGCAAGCCTATATCGACGACCCGGCGCGCCTGCGCGCCATCGTCGAGCAGGGCTGCGACAAGGCGCGCGCGCTGGCGCAGGACACCATGCGCGACGTGCGCTCGGCCATGGGCCTGAATTACCGCTGATGAACGCGGTGGAGATTCCGGCGGCAGCCATTCCGGCGGCGGTTCTGTTCGAGCCGGTGGCGCGAATCTATGGCGAGCCGCTGGAAACCCTGCCGCAAGACCTCTACATCCCGCCGGACGCGCTGGCGGTGATGCTGGATGCCTTTGAAGGCCCGCTCGACCTCCTGCTCTACCTGATCCGCAAGGCCAACGTCGACATTCTCGACATCCCGATGGCACCGCTCACCCGTCAGTATCTCGATTACGTCGAGGCGATGCGGGCGCAGAACCTCGAACTGGCCGCCGAATATCTGGTGATGGCGGCGATGCTGATCGAAATCAAGTCGCGCATGCTGCTGCCGCGCCCCAAGCTGCCGGGCGAAAGCGAGGCGGAAGACCCGCGCGCCGAACTGGTGCGCCGCCTGATGGAATACGAGCAGATGAAGCTCGCCGGCCAGAAGCTGAACGCATTGCCGCAGGCCGAGCGCGATTTCTACTGGGTCGATACCCTGGTCGAAAAATCGCTGCTGGTGCGCCTGCCGGAAGTCTCAGTGGACGACTTGCAAGCCGCCTGGCAGGCGATCTTGCGCCAGGCGGTGCTGAAAAGTCACCACAAGATCAGCCGCGAGGAACTGTCGGTACGCGAGCACATGGGCATCATCCTGCGCCATTTGCAGGAAGCGGACGGTTTCGTACAGTTCGAGCGCCTGTTCGATCCGCGCATGGGGCCGCCGGGACTGGTGGTGCATTTCATCGCCATGCTCGAACTGGGCCGCGAAAAGCTGATCCGCATCACGCAGGATGAAGCCTTTGCGCCGATTTACATCCGCCTGCGTACGGGGGAGGCAGAAGAAACGCTGGAAACAGAGACAGAAGCCGGGACAGAAGCAGAAGGGGAGGGCGATGGAAACCAGCCAGATCAAGAAAATCCTTGAAGCCGCCTTGCTTTCCGCGCGCGAGCCGATGTCCGTGCACGACCTGAAAAAGATGTTCGACGAGGAATTTTCCAACGACACCCTGCGCAAGCTGCTCGACGAACTGCGCGGTGACTGGGCCGAGCGTCCGCTGGAATTGCTGCAACTGGCTTCCGGCTGGCGTTTTCGCACCCGCGCCGAATACCTGCCGTATCTGGAACGCCTGAATCCCGAGCGGCCGCCGAAATATTCGCGCGCGGTGCTGGAAACCTTGGCTATCATTGCCTACCGGCAGCCGGTCACGCGCGGCGACATCGAGGAAATACGCGGCGTCGCAGTCAATACCAATGTAATCAAAACCCTGGAGGAGCGCGGCTGGATCGACGCCGTCGGGCATCGCGACACGCCCGGCCGCCCCGCCTTGTTCGCCACTACCAAACAATTTCTCGACGATCTCGGGCTGCGCAGCGTCAGCGAATTGCCGCCCCTGGAACAGATCAGTCAGACGCTGGAGTTAAACCATGAGCCAAGGCCCGAAAGCCAATAAACGCACGCCGTTCCGCGCACCAGTCGCCTCTTCTGGCGCTTCCGCCGCCGCCCGCCCGGAGGCCGCTCCAGATAGCGCCGCCGAAAAACCGCCCGCCCGCCCGCGCCGGGGCAAGCCCGCCACGGGCCGTGCCAACCGGGGGCAGATCGGACGCGACGGCAGACAGGTCATCACCGCCAAGCCGGAACGTCTGCACAAGGTGCTGGCCGCCGCCGGCGTCGGTTCGCGCCGCGAAATGGAAAGCTGGATCGCGGCCGGCAAGGTCAGCGTCAATGGCGAAACCGCCACCGTCGGGCAGAGCGTGGTGCCGACCGACAAGGTCAAGGTCGGCGGGCGGCTCATCAACATCCGTTTTACCGGCAGCACCCGAGCGCCGCGCGTGCTGCTCTACCACAAGCCGGAAGGTGAAATCGTCTCGCGCGACGACCCGGATGGCCGTCCCTCGGTGTTTTCCGCCCTGCCGCGCCTGCGCGGCGGCCGCTGGATCAACGTCGGCCGCCTGGATTTCAACACCTCCGGGCTGCTGCTGTTCACCAACTCGGGCGAACTCGCCAACAAACTGATGCACCCAAGCTCGCAACTGGTGCGCGAATACGCCGTGCGGGTGCTGGGCGAACTGGACGAAGTGGCGCAGAAACAATTGTTGAGCGGCGTCGAACTCGAAGACGGCCCGGCGAATTTTTCCAGTCTGACCGATGCCGGCGGCGAAGGGGCGAACCGCTGGTACAAGGTGACGCTCTTCGAGGGCCGCAACCGCGAAGTGCGCCGGATGTTCGAAGCCGTCGGCTGCACCGTCAGCCGCCTGATGCGGGTGCGCTACGGGCCGGTGCTGCTGCCGCCGCAACTGAAGCGCGGCCGCTGCAAGGAACTGGAGGAAAACGAGGTGAAATTCCTCCTGAAAGAACTCGGCGCGAGCCGCGCAAAGGCGGGCTGAAGTCCCGCCGTGCCGTAAAACTGTTTGGCGGAGAAGGGGAAATCCGTTACAATCCTGCGGTTTAGTTCAGTGCAGCGTTGCTTTCCTGTGTTTTGCGATGGGGAAGGCGGCGTTTGCCGACATCTTGTTTTCCTAAGGTGGGCGTTGCGCCCACTTTTCATTTGTGCCGCACAGGAATGGGGTTGGGTTCGTGGATCTGAATTCGCTATTGGAAACGACGGTGAGCGGGCTGGGGTTCGAGCTGGTCGACGTCGAGCTGTCGCCGCGCGGCCGCACCATTCGCATTTTCATCGATGCGCCGGAAAAGGCGGGCGGCATCGACGTGGATGATTGCGCCACCGTGTCGAACCACCTGACGCGCGTGTTCGAGGTCGAGAACGTGGATTACGACCGGCTGGAAGTCTCCTCGCCGGGACTGGACCGCGTGGTCAAGAAGGAAGCGGATTTTGCCCGCTTTGCCGGGCAGATCGTCCAGATCAAGCTGCGCATTCCGCACAACAACCGCCGCAACTTCCAGGGCCGTCTGCTCGGCTGCGAGAACGGCCAGGTCGGCCTGCATCTGTCGGCCGACGGCAAGGAAGAAGACGTGACGCTGGCGTTCAACAACATCGAGAAGGCCCGTCTGGTGCCGCAATTTGACTGACGATTTAACTGAATACCCGACTGAAATCCTGGAGATACCCAAGCCATGAGCCGTGAATTGTTACTGTTGGTCGATGCCCTGGCCCGCGAGAAGAACGTGGGCAAGGAAATTGTGTTTGGCGCCCTGGAAATGGCCCTGGCTTCGGCGACCAAGAAGCGCATCCATGACGATGCCGAGGTGCGCGTGGCGATCGACCGCAATACCGGCGACTACGAATCCTTCCGCCGCTGGTTCATCGTGGCCGATGACGAATACGTCAATGAATACCAGCAGCTGCCGCTGTCGGAAGCCCTCAAGGAAGACCCGGAGATCGAGGTCGGCGACTGCATCGAGGAATCGCTCGAACCCATTGATTTCGGTCGCATCGGCGCGCAGGCCGCCAAGCAGGTGATCCTGCAACGCATCCGCGACGCCGAGCGCGAGCAGATTCTGCAGGACTTCCTGGAGCGCAAGGAATTCGTCGTCTCCGGCACCATCAAGCGCATGGAGCGCGGCAACGCCATCGTCGAAGCGGGCAAGATCGAAGCCATGCTGCCGCGCGACCAGATGATTCCGAAGGAAAACCTGCGCGTCGGCGACCGCGTGCGCGCCTATCTGCTGCGCATCGACCGCGGCCAGCGCGGGCCGCAGATCATCCTGTCGCGCACCGCGCCGGAATTCGTCATCAAGCTGTTCGCCCTGGAAGTGCCGGAAATCGACGACGGCCTGATGGAATTGAAAGCCTGCGCCCGCGATCCCGGTCTGCGCGCCAAGATCGCCGTCAAGTCGAACGACCCGCGCATCGACCCGATCGGCACCTGCGTCGGCCTGCGCGGCTCGCGCGTCACCGCCGTGCGCAACGAAATCGGCGGCGAGAACATCGACATCGTGCTGTGGTCAGCCGACCCGGCGCAGTTCGTGATCGGCGCGCTGTCGCCGGCGGAAGTCACTTCCATCGTGGTCGATGAGGAAAAGCACGCCATGGACGTGGTGGTCGATGAAGACAACCTCGCCATCGCCATTGGTCGCAGCGGCCAGAACGTGCGTCTGGCCTCCGAACTGACGGGCTGGACGATCAACCTGATGACGCAGGACGAATCGGCCAAGAAGGCGGAAGCCGAATACGCCGTGACCCGCGTCACCTTCATGGAAAAGCTCGACATCGACGAGGAACTGGCCGATCTGCTGATCGAGGAAGGTTTCTCGACGCTGGAAGAAGTGGCCTACGTGCCGCTCGCCGAAATGCTGGAAATCGACGGGCTGGACGAGGACATCGTCAACGAATTGCGCAATCGCGCGCGCAATGCCCTGCTCACCGAAGCCATCGCCACCGAGGAAAAACTGGAAAGCGTGGCCGAGGATCTGATCGGTCTGGAAGGCATGAGCAAGGATCTGGCTGCCCGTCTGGCCGAGAACGACATCAAGACGCGTGATGATCTGGCGGAACTGGCGGTCGACGAACTGACCGAAATGACCGGTATCGATGAAGAACGTGCCAAGGATCTGATCCTCAAGGCGCGCGCTCACTGGTTCGAGTGAGCAAAGGAGGTAACACCATGTCAACGACGACAGTCTCGCAATTTGCGACGGAACTCAAAATGCCGGTCACGGCGCTCCTGGAACAACTGGCCCGCGCCGGCGTAAGCAAGGCAGGCGACGACGACAGCCTGACCGACCAGGACAAGACCAATCTGCTCGATTACCTGCGCCGCTCGCACGGCGAAGCCGAACCGAAGAACAAGATCACCCTGACCCGAAAATCCACCTCGGAAATCAAGGCCAAGGACGCGCACGGCCGCGCCCGCACGGTGCAGGTCGAGGTGCGCAAGAAGCGCGTGCTGATCAAGCGCGATACGCCGGAAACCGTCGGCGAGCAGCCGCCGGCCGAAGACGAATTGCTCGACGCCGCGCTCGAAACCGCGCCGGAAATCGACCAGAACGCTCTGCCCGAAGCGGAAAGCGCCGTCGCGGAAGCGGTGATCGAAGCTGCTGCCGAAACGCCGGCAGCGCCCGTCGAGCCAGTGGCCGAACCGGAACCCGTCGCGGTAGCGGAAGCTGCTCCTGCGCAGGAAGAAACCGAGCCGGTAGCGGACGCCGCACCGGAAGAAAACGAGATCAAGGAAGCCAGCCCGACGCCGGTGCGCCGCACCCTGGATCGCGCTTCCATCATCGGCGAGAAAGAACTCAAGGCGCGCGAGGAAGAAGCGCGCCGGCACAACCGTTTGCGTGAAATCCAGGAGCGCGAACTCAAGGAAAAACAGGCCCGCGAAATCCAGTTGGCGCAGATGCGCCAGCAGGCCGAAGCCGCCGCTGCCGCTGCCAAGGAAGCCGAGCAGGCGAAGAAGGAAGCCGCCGCGCAGGCGCGCAACGCCGAAGGCGGCGAAAAAGGCACCCTGCACAAGCGCCCCGATGCCGGGGTCAAGAAGGGTGAAAAAGGCGACAAGGGCCGCCAGGCCGACGACGGCAAGAAAAAGGGCGGTCTCAAGACGCGCAGTGCCGATACCGGTGGCTGGAAGGACAACCGCCACGGCCATAAGAAATCGTCCCGCGCCGACGACGGCCAGGGCAGTTTCCAGGCCCCGACCGAACCGGTCGCGCGCGAAGTGCATGTGCCGGAAACCATCTCGGTGGCCGATCTCGCCCACAAGATGTCGGTCAAGGCCATCGAGTTGATCAAGACTCTGATGAAGATGGGTTCGATGGTCACCATCAACCAGGTGCTGGATCAGGAAACGGCCATGATCCTGGTCGAGGAAATGGGCCACAAGGCGTTCGCCGCCAAGCTCGACGACCCGGACGCCTTCCTGGTCGAGGACAGCAGCGAGCACAAGGATGTCGTGCTGGAGCCGCGCGCGCCGGTCGTGACCGTGATGGGCCACGTCGACCACGGCAAGACCTCGCTGCTCGACCATATCCGCCGCGCCAAGGTGGCGTCCGGCGAATTCGGTGGCATTACGCAGCACATCGGCGCCTACCACGTCGAAACCGACCGCGGCATGATCACCTTCCTCGACACGCCGGGCCACGAAGCCTTCACGGCGATGCGGGCGCGCGGCGCCAAGGCCACAGACATCGTGATTCTGGTGGTGGCCGCCGATGACGGCGTGATGCCGCAGACCAAGGAAGCCATCCACCACGCCAAGGCCGCCGGCGTGCCGCTGGTGGTGGCGGTGAACAAGATCGACAAGCCGGAAGCCAACCCGGATCGCGTCAAGCAGGAACTGGTGGCGGAAGGCGTGGTGCCGGAAGAATACGGCGGCGATTCGCCGTTCTGCCCGGTATCCGCCAAGAAAGGCACGGGCATCGACGAACTGCTCGAACAGGTGTTGCTGCAGGCCGAAATGCTCGAACTGAAGGCCGCCAAGGATGCGCCGGCCAAGGGGCTCATCATCGAAGCCAGCCTCGACAAGGGGCGCGGCGTGGTGGCGACCATGCTGGTGCAGTCCGGTACCCTGAAGCGCGGCGACACCGTGCTGGCCGGGCAGGTTTTCGGCAAGGTGCGCGCCATGCTGGACGAAAACGGCAAGCCGATCGACGCCGCCGGGCCGTCGATTCCGGTGGAAATTCTCGGCCTGTCGGATGTGCCGGCAGCCGGCGAGGAAGCCATCGTGCTGGCCGACGAGAAGAAGGCGCGTGAAATCGCCCTGTTCCGTCAGGGCAAGTTCCGCGACGTGAAGCTCGCCAAGCAGCAGGCCGCCAAGCTGGAAAACATGTTCCAGCAAATGGAAGAAGGCGAAGTCAAATCCCTGCCGCTGGTGGTCAAGGCCGACGTGCAGGGTTCGCAGGAAGCCCTGGTGCAGACTCTGCAAAAACTCTCCAACGAGGAAGTGCGGGTCAACGTCATTCATGGCGGTGTCGGCGCGATCACCGAATCCGACGTCAATCTGGCGCAGGCTTCCGGCGCGGTCATCATCGGCTTCAACATCCGCGCCGAAAGCGGCGCGCGCAAGCTGGCCGAGAATTTCGGCGTCGATGTCCGCTACTACAACGTGATCTACGACGCGGTGGAAGAAGTGAAAGCCGCCCTGTCCGGCATGCTGGCTCCGGAAAAACGCGAGCAGATCACCGGCATGGTGGAAATCCGTCAGGTGTTCCACGTTTCCAAGGTCGGCACGATTGCCGGCTGCTACGTGCTGGAAGGCGTGGTCAAGCGCTCCTCGCGCGTGCGCCTCTTGCGCGGCAACGTGGTGCAGTGGGACGGCGAACTCGACTCCCTCAAGCGTTTCAAGGACGACGTCAAGGAAGTGCGTTCCAACTTCGAGTGCGGTCTGTCGCTGCGCGGTAACAACGACATCCAGGAAGGCGACCAGCTCGAAGTGTACGAAATCCAGGAAATCGCCCGTTCGCTGTGATGAAGCGCCAGACTCACGGTTTCAAACGCTCGGATCGGGTCGCGGAGCAGGTGCGCCGCGATCTGGCCGAGCTGATCCGCAGCGAACTGAAAGACCCGCGCGTCGGCATGATCAGCCTGACCGCCGTCGAACTGACGCCGGATTACGCCCACGCCAAGGTGTTTTTCAGCACGCTGAACCAGGAACAGTTGCCGGAAATCGAGCAGGGCCTGCGCCGCGCTGCCGGTTTTCTGCGCCGCGAACTGGGCCGGCGCATCCACATTCACACCCTGCCGGAACTGCATTTCGTGCACGACAACTCGCTCGAATACGGCGCCAGCATGTCGGCCCTGATCGAACAGGCCAAGGCGGTCAGCGACCAGACGCCGGAAGATTGAATTTGGCCAGCCTCCAGGAACAACGCCCGAAAAAGGTCTGGCGCAAGGTCGATGGCGTGCTGCTGCTCGACAAGCCGCTCGGCCTGAGTTCCAACGACGCCCTGCAGAAAGCCCGGCGTCTTTTTTCCGCCGCCAAGGGCGGACACACCGGCACGCTCGATCCGCTCGCCAGCGGCTTTCTGCCCCCGTGCCTCTCCCTGGCGTGCACGAACGGGCACCCCGCCCCCCCTCGCCGGCGCCTTGCTGCCGCTGTGCTTCGGCGAAGCCACCAAGTTTTCCGCCGATCTGCTCGATGCCGATAAAACCTACGAGGCCGAAATCTGCCTGGGGGTGACGACCGATTCCGGCGACGCCGAAGGGCTGGTGATCGCCACTGCGCCGGTGGCGGTGACGGCGGCTGACGTTGCCCGCGTGCTCCCTGCCTTCCTTGGCGACATCCAGCAGGTGCCGCCCATGCATTCGGCCCTCAAGCGCGATGGCAAGCCGCTTTACGAACTGGCGCGCCAGGGCATCGTGGTCGAGCGCGCGGCGCGGGCCGTGACCATCCACGGCATCGACGTGCTCGGTTTCGCGGGGAATCGTCTGCGCCTGTCCGTGCAGTGCAGCAAGGGAACCTATATCCGCGTCCTGGCGGCGGACATCGGGGCCGCCCTGGGCTGCGGCGGGCATCTGACGGCCTTGCGCCGCACCTGGGTCGGCGCTCTGGATCTGCGCGCGGCGGTCACGCTGGAAACGCTGACCGAAACCGGCGAGGACGAGCGCGCCCGCTTCCTGCTGCCGCTCGATGCCCTGCTGCAAAACCTGCCGCGCATCGATCTCGACGCCGACAGCGCTCGGCGTTTCAGCCACGGCAATCCGGTGGATTTGCCGCCGGGTTGGTCGGGAAAAATCCGCGTTTATGCCGACGGGCAATTGCTTGGTGTTGGCGAACCGGGAGCAGGCGAGCGTCTGTGGCCGAAAAGATTGCTCCAACTTGCGGGCTGATCTGCTACAATTCCGCGCTTTCCCCATCCGGGGTTTTTCCACTGGCGTTGGCTCTATCAAACCGGGGCGGCGTCGTTTTACGAAAGAGGGTTTTGAAATGGCAATGACCACCGAACAAAAGGCGAGCATCGTCGCCGAATACGCGCAAGGCAAGGGCGACACCGGTTCTCCGGAAGTCCAGGTCGCGCTCCTGAGCGCCCGTATCAACGATCTGCAACCGCACTTCAAGGAGCACATGAAGGATCACCACTCGCGTCGTGGTCTGCTGCGCCTGGTGTCGCAGCGTCGCAAGCTGCTCGACTACCTGAAGGGCAAGGATGTGGAGCGTTACCGTACCCTGATTACCAAGCTCGGCCTGCGTAAGTAAGCGGCTTGGGGTCAGCGCAAAAAAGCGGCCAGGAATTTCCGGCCGCTTTTTTGCTTTTACTTGCTGGATGATTGCAAGTTGTTGTTATTGTTGAATATTGTGAGAGAGAAAGGAAAATTATGTTCAACGTTGTAAAGAAGACATTCGCCTACGGCGCGCATCAAGTCACGATCGAAACGGGCGAAGTCGCCCGTCAGGCCGGCGGCGCCGTCATGGTGACGATGGAAGAAACGGTCGTTCTGGTGACCGTCGTCGGCGCCAAGAAGGCCAAGCCCGGTCAGGATTTCTTCCCGCTGACCGTCGATTATCAGGAAAAGGTTTACGCCGCCGGTCGCATTCCCGGCGGTTTCTTCAAGCGCGAAGGCCGTCCCTCGGAAAAGGAAATCCTTACCTCGCGCCTGATCGACCGCCCCATCCGCCCGCTGTTCCCGGAAGGTTTCTACAACGAAGTGCAGGTGGTCGCCACCGTCGTTTCGCTCAACCCGGAAGTTGATTCCGACATCCCGGCCATGATCGGCGCTTCCGCCGCCCTGGCGATTTCCGGCATTCCCTTCGCCGGCCCGATCGGCGCGGCCCGCGTCGGCTACATCAACGGCGAATACGTGCTGTGCCCGACGCTGTCCCAGTTGAAGGACAGCCAGCTCGATCTGGTCGTCGCCGGTACCGAAGCCGCCGTGCTGATGGTGGAATCGGAAGCCGATCAACTCTCCGAAGACGTCATGCTCGGCGCGGTGGTTTTCGGCCATAGCGAAATGCAGAAGGCGATCAACGCCATCAACGAACTGGTCGAGGAAGCGGGCAAGCCGGAGTGGGAATGGCAGGCACCGGCCAAGGACGAAGCCCTGGTCGCCCGCTTGCAGGAACTGATCGGCGCCAAGCTGGAAGAAGCCTACAGCATCACCTCCAAGCAGGCGCGCAGCCAGCGCGTCAAGGAAATCAACGCCGAAGCCGTGGAAGCCCTGTGCACCGGTGAGGAAGGCGCGTCGGACGCCAATACCGTCGGCAATCAGGTGTTTGAGATGGAAGCCGCCATCGTGCGCGGTCGCATCCTGTCCGGCCAGCCGCGCATCGACGGCCGCGACACGCGCACCGTGCGCCCGATTACCATGCGTTCCGGCGTGCTGCCGCGCACTCACGGCTCGGCTCTGTTCACCCGTGGCGAAACGCAGGCGCTGGCCGTGGCCACGCTCGGCACCAACCGCGACGAGCAGATCATCGACGCGCTGGCCGGCGAATACCGCGACCGCTTCATGCTGCACTACAACATGCCGCCCTACGCCACCGGCGAATGCGGTCGCGTCGGCTCGCCCAAGCGCCGCGAAATCGGCCATGGCCGCCTCGCCAAGCGCGCGCTGCTCGCCGTGCTGCCGAAGCCGGAAGATTTCTCCTACTCGATGCGCGTGGTGTCGGAAATCACCGAATCGAACGGCTCTTCCTCGATGGCTTCCGTCTGCGGCGGCTGTCTGGCGCTGATGGACGCCGGCGTGCCGCTGAAAGCGCACGTTGCCGGCATCGCCATGGGCCTGATCAAGGACGGCAACCGCTTCGCCGTGCTGACCGACATCCTCGGCGACGAAGATCATCTCGGCGACATGGACTTCAAGGTGGCCGGCACCACCGGCGGCATCACCGCCCTGCAAATGGACATCAAGATTCAGGGCATCACCAAGGAAATCATGCAGGTCGCCCTGGCGCAAGCCAAGGACGCCCGTCTGCACATCCTCGGCCTGATGCAGGAAGCCGCCGCCGGCCCGCGTGAAGAAATGTCGGCTTACGCGCCGCGTCTCTACACCTTCAAGATCAACCCGGAAAAAATCCGCGACGTGATCGGCAAGGGCGGCGCGGTGATCCGCGCCCTGACCGAAGAAACCGGCACCACCATCGACATCCAGGACGACGGTACCATCACCATCGCCGCCACCTCGGGCGAGGCTGCCGCACTGGCCCGCGCCAAGATCGACGCGATCACGGCGGAAGTCGAAATCGGCAAGATCTACGAAGGCACCGTGCTCAAGATCCTCGAATTCGGCGCCATCGTGCAGGTGCTGCCGGGCAAGGACGGTCTGCTGCACATCTCGCAGATCGCCAGGGAGCGCGTCAACAAGGTCGAGGACTACGTCAAGGAAGGTCAGATCGTGCGCGTCAAGGTGCTCGAAACCGACGACCGTGGCCGCGTCAAGCTGTCGATGAAGGCGCTGCTGGAAGACGCTCCGGCTGCTGCCGAGGCTCCGGCCCAGGAGTAAGCCGTCTCAGGCACAGCAAAAAGGCACCTGCGGGTGCCTTTTTTATGCTGCCGGAAAGTGGTTTGGGTCATGAACCCGAACCCACAGGGGATCAGTCGCTCACCAAAGCTGCCACCACGGCGTTTTCCTTTCCAGGCCAGCGGTCAGATACTGACTGTTGGGGAAATTCTTCTTGAACACGCGGTCGGCGTCGTCGCGCAGATCCTGCATGCCGAGTTTGTCGTAAGAGAGCACCATGATGTACAGGGCTTCTTCGTTGGCCGGGGCTTGCGGGTAGGTTTCCAGCGTGCTCTGGGCGCGGTTGGCGGCGGCGATGTAGGCGCCGCGCTTGAAATAGTAGCGGGCGACGTGCACTTCCAGCGAGGCCAGCGCGTTCACCAGATAGTTCATGCGGGCGATGGCGTCCGGCGTGTATTTGCTCTTGGGGAAGCGGGTGGTCAGTTCCTTGAAGGTATCGAAGGCTTCGCGCGCTGCCTTGGGGTCGCGCTCGGTCTGATCCTGCGTGTTGAGGTAGGAAATCAGGCCCAGGTCTTCGTTGAAGTTGACCAGTCCTTTCAGGTAATAGGCGTAATCCACGGCGGGATGGTTGGGGTGCAGCTTGATGAAGCGGTCGGCGGCGGCCAGCGCCGAGCCGGGTTCGCCTGCTTTCCAGTACACGTAGGCCAGTTCCAGTTGCGCCTGTTGCGCGAAGCGCCCGTAAGGGTAGCGGGCTTCGAGTTTTTCCAGGAATTTGACGGCGTTTTCCCAGGCGCCTTCGGCCTGGGCTTCCTTGGCTTCGCCATACAGCTTGTTGGCCGACCAGCCGGCGGTTTCGTCGTATTCGCTGGTGCTGCTGCAGGCGCTCAGGGCGATCACGGCGAAAACCGCCAGCAGGCGGCGCAGCAGAATGAAAGAAGGGGCGGAAAATGCAGGTACACTGCGCATCATGAATGATCCTCATCAGAACGCGGGCGATTATAGCCCAAGCGAACCCTTCGATAGGGTGGTGCCGCTCGCCAGCGGCGGGCGCAGGCTGGATCAGGCGCTGGCCGAACTTTTGCCGCAATACTCGCGCAGCCGCTTGCAGGCGTGGATTCGTGACGCGCTGGTGACGCTCGACGGCGTGCCGGTAACCGAAGCCAAGCGCAAGCTGGCCGGTGGCGAAAGGCTGTGCCTGCGCCTGCCGGAAACGCTCCCCGGCGAGGAAATCCCGGAGGACATTCCGCTGCACGTGGTGTTCGAGGACGAATCCATCCTGGTCATCAACAAACCTGCCGGCCTGGTGGTGCATCCGGGCAGCGGCAACTGGCAAGGGACGCTCCTGAACGCCTTGCTGCACCACGTGCCCGGCAGCGCCGCCCTGCCGCGCGCCGGCATCGTGCATCGGCTGGACAAGGACACCAGCGGCCTGATGGTGGTCGCCAAAACATTGGAAGCGCAAACCGATCTGGTGCGGCAATTGCAGGCGCGCACCGTGAAACGGCAGTATCTGGCCCTGGCGGCGGGCAAGATCGAGCGCAGTGGCAGTGTCGATGCGCCCATTGGCCGGCATCCGGTGCAGCGCGTCAAAATGGCGGTGGTGCCGGAAAGCCGGGGCGGCAAAGCGGCCCTGACCCATTATCGTCCCCTGATCCTGTTCCCGGCCTGTACCTGGCTGGAATGCACCCTGGAAACCGGGCGCACGCACCAGATCCGCGTGCATCTGGCGCATATCGGCCATCCCCTGGTGGGCGACCCGGTCTATGGCAAGCGCGATCCGCGCCTGCCGGCTTTCCCCAGGCAGGCTTTGCATGCCACCCGCCTGGCCCTGATCCACCCGCTGACGGCGCAATACATGCAGTGGGAAGCACCGCCGCCCGACGACCTGCGCGATCTGCTCGCCGAGCTGGGCTATGGCTGACCGTTCGCACCCGGCCCCGCGCCCGGCCTGTTTCTCGCCGCAATGGCCCGCGCCCGGCAGGGTGCGCGCCCTGCAAACCCTGCGCGGCAACGGGTGCAGCCAGCCGCCGTGGGCGGGTTTCAATCTGGCCGAGCACGTCGGCGACGATCCGGCCCATGTCGCCGCCAACCGGCAAATGCTGACGGCGTTCCTGCCGAGCGCGCCCTGCTGGCTCGAACAGGTGCATGGCACGGCGGTGGTCGATGCCGCCAGCGCGCTGCCCGGCAGCGTCGCGGATGCCAGTTTCAGCCGCCATCCGGGCAAGGTGTGCGTGGTCATGACCGCCGATTGCCTGCCCGTCCTGTTCTGTGACCGGGCCGGCACGGCGGTTGCCGCCGCGCACGCCGGCTGGCGCGGTTTGCAGGCCGGGGTACTGGAAAACACGCTCGCCGCCCTGGGCGCCGCACCGGAAAACGTGCTGGCCTGGCTGGGGCCGGCCATCGGCCCGCAAAACTTTGAAGTCGGCGACGAAGTGCGCGCCGCCTTCCTCGCCACGGATACCTGCGCCGCCGCCGCCTTCCGCTCCGGCGCGCCGGGCAAATGGTGGTGCGATCTCTATCTGCTCGCCCGCCAGCGTCTGGCACGGGCCGGGGTCAGCCACATCTACGGCGGCACCTGCTGTACCGTCGCCGAGCCGCGGCGTTTCTTTTCCTACCGCCGCGACGGTATCACTGGCCGCATGGCGAGCCTGATCTGGCTGGAACCTCCTGGCTGAGACCGGAGATTCCGGGGAGTGGGGCTGCCCCCGATCTTTCAGGCCGGCGCGCCGGTCAGATCGATGCTGATGCGGTTGCGGCCATCCTGCTTGGCTTGGTAGAGGGCCGCGTCGGCGCGTTCAAAAGCCTGCGCGAGGTCTTGCAGCGAGTGGATCGGCGTCAGACCGAAGCTGGCAGTGATGCTGTCCTGGATCGCGGTGAAGTGCGTTTGCGGGAGCTGCGTCTGGATGCGCTCGGCGATTCGCCGGGCGTGCTCGAGATCGGCGCCGTTGAGCAGGAGCATGAATTCCTCGCCGCCGAAGCGCGCCACCAGATCATTCTGCCGCACCTGGGCAAGCAGTACCTGGGCCACGTTTTCGAGCACCTGATCGCCTGCCGAGTGGCCCCAGGTGTCGTTGACACGCTTGAAATGATCGATATCGCAGATGAGCAGCGCCCACGGCCCCCGGTTCGGGTAGCGGAGGACGATTTCCGCCGCCTCGGCGAAGGCGCGCCGGTTGAGCAGATGAGTCAGTGGATCGCGGTTGCGCTCGTCGCGCAGCCGGCCCAAAACCTCGCGTACCGTGCAGGTGAGCAGGACGAGCATGAACCAGATGCTGAACAGCAGGGCGAGGGCGAGCATCGCCAGCCAGTAGCTGGACTGCGTCAGCTTGTCGATGCGGTCGGTGGGAATGACGGTGAGGATGAGCAGCGGGCGGGACAGGGCATAAGCGGCGAGGACGACGTAGGAAATGCGCAGGGTGCGCTCGAGTGTGTCGTTCCCCGCCGGAATGCGGAACAGGCTGCGCAGCGGCAGCAGGTGGAGCAGCGCCAGCCCGCTGTTGAGGATCAGGGCGCGCAGCCATAATTGTTCGGTCGTTGCGTGCTGGTATTGCAGCAGCAGTGTGATGCCGCCGATGAGCAGCGCGATGCGGGGGTAGGCATGGCCGCCTGCGCGCCGGGCCAAGCCGTGCGCCAGCGTCCAGGCACCCGTCAGGTAGAGTGCGCCGGCGGCGACCGACCAGCGGGCCAGTTGGGCGTTGTCGAGCAGGCTCTGCCAGCCCAGCGCCAGCGACGGCAGGATGAAGCCGGCAGCCAGCCAGAGCAGATGATCCTGTTGGCGCAACACCCGCCAGCAGGCGAGCAGTGCCAGGCCGAGCAGAATCATGCCGGCGGGCACGATCAGGACGAAATATTGAGCGGAATGCAAGATGGGGAAAGGGAGGGCGACAGTTGTGACGACGCCGTTGTGACGACATTCGCAAGCCATGCAGTCTACCCGAAGTCCGGCGGTGGGGGCGGGGTGCTTTCCACTCGCGGGGTGCGGGAAACGGGCCCAGGGCCATGCCCCGACCAATCGCCGCGCCGTCATCGACCTGCAAAGCAGGCATGTTAGGGTAGCTGCTGCTCCCCTTCCTTTTTGCCATGAACCAAGACATCCTGACCGTTTTCCTGCTGCTCGGCGCGAGCGTTTTTGCCTTCATCGTCAACCGCCCGCGCATGGATGCGGTGGCGGTGCTGGCGCTGCTCGGGCTGGTGCTTTTTGGCATTCTCGACGTGGGCGAGGCGCTGGCCGGGTTCAGCGAGCCGAGTGTGATCCTGATTGCCGCCTTTTTCGTCATCGGCGAGGCGCTGGTGCGTACCGGCGTGGCCTTTCGTGTCGGCGACTGGCTGGTGCGGCGGGCAGGTAACAGCGAAAAACGCCTGCTGGTCCTGCTGATGCTGGCAGTGGCCGGGCTGGGATCGGTGATGAGTTCGACCGGGGTGGTTGCCATCTTCATTCCGGTGACGCTCGGCATTGCCGCACGTATCGGCGCGCCGCCGGGACGCCTGATGATGCCGCTGGCCTTTGCCGGGCTGATGAGCGGCATGCTGACGCTGGTCGGCACGCCGCCGAACATGGTCGTCAATAGCGAACTGGCGCGCGCCGGGCACGCGGGTTTCGGGTTTTTCGATTTCACGCCGATGGGGCTGGTGGTGCTGGGCCTGGGCATCGGCTACATGCTTTTACTGCGTCAGCGGATCGGCCCGGCGGCGCTGGAAACCGGCCAGACCGCCAATCCGCGCCGGCGTCTGCGCGATCTGGCCGCCGAATATGCCTTGCCGGGCCGGGCGCGGCGTCTGCGGGTGCTGCCGGATTCGCCGTTGATCGGTAATACGCTGGGCGGCATGCAGTTGCGCAAGCGTTACGGCGCGAACGTGATCGCCATCGAGCGGCAGCGCAAATTCGGCCACGGCATGTTGTCGACTTCGGCCACGCTGGAAATCGCCGGCGACGACGTGCTGCTGGTCGATTTCATTCACCCGGAACTCGACCTGTGGTGTTTCTGCGACGAAATGCGCCTGCAACGGCTGGCTTTCCGGCAGGATTATTTTGCCGACACGGCCCACGAACTCGGGCTTGCCGAAGTGCTGGTGCCGCCGGATTCCGCGCTGATCGGTAAGTCGATCCTCGAATTGCGCATGCGCTCGCAGCGCGGCATCAACGTCGTCGGCCTGCGCCGCAAGGCGCGGGCGCTGAGTGCGGGCGGTCTGCTCGAGAGAAAGCTGCGCGCGGGCGACACGCTCCTGATCGCCGGCACCTGGAAGGCGATCCGGGCGCTGACCGCCCAGACCCAGGATTTCCTCGTTCTGACACTACCGGCGGAAATCGCCGAAGCGGCGCCGGCAGCGCGGCGGGCGCCGCTGGCGCTGCTTTCGCTGGCAATCACCGTCGGCCTGATGATTTTCGGCGTCGTACCCAATGTCATTGCCGCCCTGATCGGCTGCATGCTGCTCGGCGCTTTCCGCTGCATCGACATGGACAGCGCCTACCGCGCCATCCACTGGCAGAGCCTGATCCTGATCATCGGCATGCTGCCGTTCGCGCTCGCCTTGCAGAAAACCGGCGGCATCGCGCTGATCGTCGATGCGCTGCTCGGCCTGACCGGCACCGCCTCGCCCCGGCTGGTGCTGGCGAGTCTGTTCATGCTGACGGCGCTGGTCGGGCTGTTCATCTCGAATACCGCGACGGCGGTGCTGATGGCTCCGATCGGCCTCGGCCTGGCGCAGCAGCTCGGCGTTTCGCCCTATCCCTTCGCCATGACCGTGGCTTTTGCCGCATCGGCTGCCTTCATGACGCCGGTGTCGTCGCCGGTCAATACGCTGGTGCTCGGGCCGGGAGGCTACCGATTCATGGATTTCGTGCGCCTGGGGGTGCCATTCACCTTCCTGGTGATGCTGGCCTGCGTCGTGTTGCTGCCGGTGTTCTTTTCCTTTTGAGCCTGGTCAGGGGGATTTACTCTGCAGCCTCGTCCTTTTCCTTCTGCGCCAGCATCTCCCGGTACGCGCGCCGCTGCCGGCGCACCTTGCCGGCGCTCATCCACAGCAAGATGCCGCAGGGCAGCAGGCCGTAGAAAACGAAGGAAACGATGCCGAGAAAGACACTGCGTTCATTCACGGCAATGAGGAAGGTGACGTAGAGCCAGCCGATGGCGATGATGTACATGGGCAGGATTATGCATTGACAGCCATGGCCGCGCTATGCAGAATCCACAAGCTAGGCCCGACCAAACAGAGCGAGAAAAACATTCATGACGCAAGAATCGAAGGGGAACGACGCACTCATGGGTTCGGCGCTGCAATTCATGCAGGCTGGACAGAACATGATGCAGCAGTTCATGCAGGCGATGGCGCAGGGCCAGAATCAAGGTCTGAGCCAAGGGCAGAATCCGGGTCAGAATTTTGGTCTGAATCAGGAACAAAACGGCTTTGCGCAGTTGATGCAGGGATTTGCGCAAAACATTGATCCACAGGCCATGACCGCCTTGCAGAAAAACTTCATGGATCAGCAGATGTCCCTGTGGCAGGCCATGCTGGCCAAGCAAAAGGGTGAGGCTCCTGCATTCAAGGTGGAACCGGAAGCCGGCGATCGCCGCTTCAACGCGCCGGAATGGAAAGACAGCCCGATTTACGACTACATCCACCAGGCCTACCTGCTCAACGTGCGGCACCTGAACGATCTGGTCGAGGCGATGCCGGCAGAAGACGCCAAAGGGCGTGAAAAACTGCGTTTCCTGGCGCGCCAGATTACGGACGCGCTGGCCCCGACCAATTTTGCCGCCACCAACCCGGAATTCATCAAACACGCTCTGGAAACCAAGGGCCAGAGCATTACCGACGGCATCAACAACCTGCTCCAGGATTTTGAAAAAGGCCGCATCTCGATGACCGACGAGAGCGTTTTCGAGGTCGGCAAGAACATCGCCACCACCGAAGGCGCAGTGGTCTACGAAAACGAAGTGATGCAGCTCATCCAGTACGCGCCGCTCACCGAAAAAGTCGGCGCGCGCCCGTTTCTGGTCGTGCCGCCGTGCATCAACAAGTTCTACATCATGGACTTGCAGCCGGATAATTCCCTGATCCGCTTTGCGGTGGAGCAGGGCAATACCGTGTTTCTCATTTCCTGGCGCAATCCGATGGAAGCGCAAGGCCATCTGCGCTGGGACGATTATCTGGAGCAAGGCCCGATTGCCGCGCTGGACACCATCAAGGCAATCACCAAGGCCAAGGAAATCAACGCACTGGGTTTCTGCGTCGGCGGCACCATTCTCACCTCGGCGCTGGCGGTTTTGAAAGCGCGTGGTGACAGCAGCGTCAAATCGCTCACCCTCCTGACCACCTTGCTCGATTTTTCCGAAACCGGCGAAATCGGCCTCTTCATCGACGAGCAGGGCGTGGCCATGCGCGAGCAGAGCATCGGCCAGGGCGGCCTGTTGCCGGCGCGCGATCTGCAAAACACCTTCTCCTTCCTGCGCGCCAACGATCTCGTCTGGAACTACGTGCAGAACAACTACCTCAAGGGCCAGAAGCCGCAGGCTTTCGACCTGCTCTACTGGAATTCCGATTCCACCAATCTGCCCGGCCCCTTTGCCGCCTGGTACATGCGCAACATGTATCTGAACAACAGCCTGCGCGTGCCGGGCAAGCTCGACATGTGCGGCGTCAAGGTCGATCTGTCGCAACTC
Organism: uncultured Rhodocyclaceae bacterium; assembly: GCA_900549295.1. Lineage (GTDB taxonomy): Bacteria > Pseudomonadota > Gammaproteobacteria > Burkholderiales > Rhodocyclaceae > Azonexus. The sequence goes on along the minus strand of URNG01000024.1, from coordinate 11,679 downwards.
GACATGCCGGTCTATATCCTCGCCACCCGCGAAGACCACATCGTGCCCTGGCAGACGGCGTACCAGAGCACGCGCATCCTCAGTGGCAAACTGCGTTTCGTCCTGGGCGCATCCGGCCACATCGCCGGAGTCATCAACCCGGCGAGCAAGAACAAGCGCAGCTACTGGCTCAACGAGGATGTCGGCCTGGAAGCCGATGGCTGGCTCGCGGCTGCCGAGGAAATGAAAGGCAGCTGGTGGAACGACTGGGCGGCCTGGCTCAAGCCGCAGCAAGGGGCCGCGCGTGCCGCCCGCAAGCTGGGCAGCAGCGCTCATCCGCCGATCGAGCCGGCGCCGGGGCGCTACGTGCGCGAGCGAGCCGTTTAAGTTCTGGATTCATATTGACGGCGACTGGCGTCGTGCCATGAACCGTTTTTTCAACCCCGCTTTACCAACAAGGAAGGAAACAGCATGACTCAACGTGTTGCACTCGTTACCGGCGCCATGGGCGGCCTGGGTACCGCCATCTGTCAGGAACTGGCCAAGGCTGGCCACAAGGTCGTCGCTGCTTATCATCCGCAGTTCGACAACAAGGACGCATGGCTCCAGGAGCAGGCCGAAGCCGGTTTCAAGGATTTCGTCTGCGTTGCCGGCGACGTCTCCGTGCTCGAAGACTGCCAGAAGATGGTGGCTGAAGCCGAAGCCGCCTGCGGCCAGGTCGACATCCTCGTCAACAACGCCGGCATCACCCGCGACCGCATGTTCGCCAAGATGGAAAAAGACGGCTGGGATGCGGTGATCGCCACCAACCTGACCTCGCTGTTCAACATGACCAAGCAAGTCTCCGCCAAGATGGCCGAGCGCGGCTGGGGCCGCATCGTGAACATCTCGTCGGTCAACGGTGTCAAGGGTCAGGCCGGCCAGACCAACTACTCCGCCGCCAAGGCTGGCGTCATCGGCTTCACCAAGGCCCTGGCCGCCGAACTCGCCAACAAGGGCGTGACGGTCAACGCCATCGCCCCGGGCTATGTCGCCACCAAGATGGTCATGGCGATCAAGCCGGAGGTCCTGGATACCATCGTTGCCTCCGTGCCGATGAAGCGCTTGGCCAAGCCGGAAGAAATCGGCTTCGCCTGCGCCTACCTGTCGAACGAACTGTCCGGCTTCACCACCGGCGCGACGATCAACATCAACGGCGGTCTGTACTACCAGTAAGCCGATACCGTCTCACGCCGCGCTCGTGCGGCGTGCGTGAAGCACAAAGAGCCCGGTTTTCCGGGCTTTTTTTCGGGCGTTTTTTTACCTGTGCATTTGATCCGGGCGGAGGGGATTCCGGTGTGCTGCCCTACGCTATACTGGAAGCGCCCTTGGCGCAGAAGTTCCGAAGCAGGCAGTGAAAAACCGTCACAAACCAAAGGAGACGCTCATGAGCATGATGCAAGCAGCAATTTTCGTCGCACCGGGCCGTATCGAATTGGCGGAAAAGAAAATCCCGGATGTCGGGCCCAACGATGCCCTGATCCGCATCACGACTACCACCATCTGCGGTACCGACGTGCATATCCTGAAAGGGGAATATCCGGTCGCGCCAGGGCTGACGGTGGGTCATGAGCCGGTTGGCGTGATCGAGAAGCTGGGCAGCGCGGTGCAGGGCTACCGCGAGGGGCAGCGCGTGATTGCCGGCGCCATCTGCCCGAATTTCAACAGCTACGCCGCGCAGGATGGTTTTGCCTCGCAGGATGGCAGCTACCTGATTCCGGGCGGGCAGTGCGGTTGCCACGGCTACAAGGCGACCGCCGGCTGGCGCTTCGGCAACCTGATCGATGGCACGCAAGCCGAATACGTGCTGGTGCCGGATGCGCAGGCCAACCTCGCGCCGATTCCCGACGGCCTTACCGACGAGCAGGTGCTGATGTGCCCGGACATCATGTCCACGGGTTTCAAGGGGGCGGAAAACGCCAATATCAAGCTGGGCGATACCGTGGTGGTGTTCGCCCAGGGGCCGATCGGCCTGTGCGCCACGGCGGGTGCGCGCCTGCTTGGTGCAACCACGGTCATCGCGGTGGATGGCAATGACCATCGCCTGGGCATTTCCAAGGTGCTGGGTGCGGATGTCACGCTGAATTTCCGCAATTGCGACGTGGTCGATGAGGTGATGAAACTGACCGGCGGGCGCGGGGCCGATAGCGCGATTGAAGCGCTGGGCACGCAGATCACCTGGAGCCAGGCGCTGAAGGTACTCAAGCCGGGCGGCACGCTGTCCAGCCTGGGCGTGTACTCGGAAGATTTGAGCATCCCGATGGCCAATTTCGCCGCCGGTCTGGGTGACCACACCATCCGCACCGCGCTCTGCCCCGGCGGTAAGGAACGCATGCGCCGGCTGATGAACGTGATCGCCGCCGAACGCCTCGACCTGGGCGTGCTGGTCACGCACCAGTACAAGCTCGACAATATCGTCGCCGCTTACGACCTGTTCGCCAACCAGCGCGACGGCGTTTTGAAGATTGCGGTGAAGCCGTAAGCGTTGGCGCGCTGACCGTTATCCGCAGCAGTACGCCTGAGCAAACCCCGCAGCCTAGCTGGCGGGGTTTTTCTTTTCCGGCTTTTACTCCAGATATTCGATGCGCAGTTGCGGGCTTTCCACGCCCTGATACTCGTTGATCTGCACCTGAAAAACCGCGCGGGTGCGGGCCTGGGGTTGCCGGGCGAAGTTGAACTGGATGGCCTCGAAGCGTTGTCCGCCCTTGCGCAGGAAAAGTTTGAGGTGTTTTTCCTTGAGGATGCGCTGTTGCTCGACCTCGAAATCGTCCACGAACAGCGGCGCGGGAAAACCCTGGCCCCAGATTTCGTTTTGCAGGAGGTGGATGGTTTCCAGATTGACGTAGCCGGCTTCGAGCGGGCCGTCGGTTTCCAGGCTGCGGGTGAGGTCGGCGGGGGCGAGGAGTTCGCCGGCGATTGCGGCGAACAGGGCTTGAAAGCGGGGGAAATCCTCGGCTCTGAGCGTGGTGCCCGCGGCCATGGCGTGGCCGCCGAAGCGCAGCAGCAAACCGGGGGCGCGTTTGCTCAGGAGGTCGAGCGCGTCGCGCAGGTGCAGGCCGGGGATGGAGCGGCCGGAGCCTTTGATGACGCCGCCCTCGCCGGGAGCGAAGGCGAATACCGGGCGGTGCAGTTTTTCCTTGATGCGCGAGGCGAGGATGCCGACCACGCCTTCGTGCCAGTCGGCATCGAACAGGGCGATGCCGGGCGCGGCGTCGTCGAAGTCCATGGCTTCGAGCAGGGTGAGCGCCTGCGCCTGCATGTCGGCCTCGATTTCGCGCCGGGCGTGGTTGAGGGCGTTCAGTTCCTGGGCGATGTTGAGCGCCCGGGCGGGGTCGTCGGTAATCAGGCATTCGACGCCCAGGCGCATGTCCGAGAGCCGTCCGGCGGCGTTCAGGCGCGGCCCCAGGGTGAAGCCGAGGTCGAAGGTGGTGGCGCGCTTCGGGTCGCGTCCGGCGGCCTTGAACAGTGCCGCCAGACCGGCGTGCAGGCGGCCGGCGCGGATGCGCTGCAAGCCCTGGCTGACCAGGATGCGGTTATTGCGGTCGAGTTTCACCACATCGGCCACGGTGCCGAGCGCGACCAGATCGAGCAGATCGGCGAAATTGGGTTCGGCGCGCTCGCTGAAATAGCCGCGCTGGCGCAGTTCAGCGCGCAGCGCCAGCATGACGTAGAACATCACGCCGACGCCGGCCAGGTTTTTCGAGGCAAAGTTACAGCCGGGCTGGTTGGGATTGACGATGCATTCGGCGGCGGGCAGTTCATCGCCCGGCAGGTGGTGATCGGTGATGAGGGTGGCGATGCCGAGTTCCTGGGCGCGGGCCACGCCTTCCAGGCTGGCGATGCCGTTATCCACCGTGATGATGAGATCGGGCGCCTGTTCCGCCGCCAGATCGACGATGGCGGGCGACAGGCCGTAGCCGAGCTTGAAGCGGTCGGGCAGCAGGAAATCGACCTCGGCGCCGAGCGCGCGCAGGGCGCGGATGCCGACGGCGGTGGCGGTGGCGCCGTCGCAATCGTAGTCGCCGATGATGAGCAGCCGCGCCTGCGCTTCGAGCGCGTCGGCCAGCAGTTCGGCGGCGGCGCTGGCGTGGGTGAGGGTGGCGGGCGGCAGGAGCGCCTTCAGGTCGTAATCGAGTTCCTTGCTGTCGCTGATGCCGCGCGCGGCATAGAGGCGGGCGAGCAGGGGATGCATGCCTTGCTGTTCGAGTTGCCAGGCGCCGCGGGGCGGGGCGTTGCGGGTGGTGATGCGGGTCAAGTTGGGATTCCTTGTCAGTTTTCGGGCAGCGGGCGTTGCGCGCCGGCCAGCTTTTGCGCCAGTTGCTGCGGGCTGCGGCCTTTTTTCCAGAATTGCCAGCGCGCCGCGCCGGTCAGCGTCCAGCGCAGGGTGCCGTACACCGTGGGCGCGATCAGGTCGAGGCGTTGCAAGGTTTTGCCGAGCTGCTGGCGCAGGGGCGCAAACCAGGCGTTTTCCAGGGCGGTGAAATGCTGCTGCCAGTCCTCCGGGTTCTCGTAAAGTACGCCGGGCAGCAGACTGTCGAGATAAACAAACGGCCGCCGCGCGCCGCTGGCGAGAATTGCGCTGGCGCTGGTCGGCAGCTTCTCGGCGCAAAGGCCGCTGGCGGCAGCGAGGCCGCGGGCCAGCGGATCATCGGCGTAAACCGCATCGAACGGCGCGTTGACCGTCGCCGTGCCGCCTTCGCCCCACAGCCACAGGCTGTTGATGACCGGTTCGCCACGCGCGGCGCGTGCGGCGTTCACCGGGTGCTGGTGCAGGAACATCTGTACTTCGTTGAGCCAGCGGTAAAGCGGCGAGGTTTTGTTTTCGATGTCGCCATCCAGCCGGCGGCCGGCGACTACGGAAAGCGCCGGAGCCGGGTGGGGCAGCGGCGTTTTCAGTTCGACGTACCAGCACCGGGCGTGGCCCTGATGAAAAGTGCCGAGCGCGGAAAACTCCGCGTTCAGCGCGGCGAGCAGGGCGGTGGCGTCGGCATCGGTCAGGGGGAAAGCACCAGCATCGGCCAAGACGATGCGCTCCTGATGAAAGCGCAGGTGCACCGGGTCGGCGCACAGGCTGGACGCGCTCAGGGTGAGGGCAGGGGTTTCGCCCAGGGCGCGCAGTTGCGCCAGGTTGCTGCCAGTGGCTGCAAATTGCGCCAGCAGCGCATTTTCATGGGCCACGGCGCTTGCGTGCTGCATGCTGGCACGTCCGGCCAGCCAGGAGAAATGTTCGGCGGGCAGCCCCGCCAGCGTCAGCGCGTCGCTCGGTTCGGGCCAGATCAGTTCGGGAACGAGTAGCGTCAGGTGCACGGGGAAGTTGGCCGGCGGGGGCCGGAAAATTGAAAGGGCGCAGTTTACCACCCGCGCGCTGCCGGCCCCGGAGCATGTACCATAGCGCCTTTTGCAGACCCCGGCCCTTTCATGTCATTGCCTTATGAGCTGCTTATCGGCCTGCGCTATACGCGGGCCAAGCGGCGCAATCATTTCATTTCCTTCATTTCGCTGATCTCGATGGCCGGCATCGGCCTCGGCGTGGCGGCGCTGATTGTCGTGCTGTCGGTGATGAACGGCTTCCAGAAGGAATTGCGCACGCGCATTCTCGGCGTGGCCTCGCACATCCAGATCACCGGCATCGACGGCGGCTTGAGCAACTGGCCGGCGCTCGCCGCCCAGGCCAAAGAACACCCGGAAGTGCTGAAAGCCGCGCCCTTCGTGCAGTCGCAGGGGATGTTCTCGGTCGATGGCGGGGTGAAAGGGGCGCTGATTCGCGGCATCGAGCCGGAACTGGAGGACGGCGTCGCCGATTTTCGCCAGCACATCACCAGCGGCAGCCTGGATGCCTTGCAGCCGGGCGGTTTCGGCGTGGTGCTCGGGGCCGATCTGGCGCGTTCCCTGAAGGTGTACGTCGGCGACAAGCTGACCCTGATCGCGCCGCAAGGCACGGTGACGCCGGCCGGCGTGGTGCCGCGCGTGCGCTCCTTCACCGTGGTCGGTATCTTCGAAGTCGGCATGTACGAATACGATTCCGGGCTGGCGCTCATCCACTTGCAGGACGCGCAACGCCTCTACCAGATGGGCGACACGGTGAGCGGCGTGCGCCTGAAAGTGGCCGACCTGTTCGCCGCGCCGCGCGTCGCGCGCGAACTGGCGGCCTTCATCAATGCCGACGCTTACCTACACGACTGGACGAAAAGCCACGCCAATTTCTTCCGCGCCGTGCAGATCGAGAAAACCATGATGTTCATCATCCTGTCGCTGATCGTGGCGGTGGCGGCGTTCAATCTGGTGTCGACGCTGGTCATGGCGGTGACGGACAAGCAGGCCGACATTGCGATTTTGCGTACGCTCGGCGCGCGCCCGCGTTCCATCATGGCGGTGTTCATGGTGCAGGGCGCGCTGGTCGGTTGCATCGGCCTGGCGCTCGGCGTGGCCGGCGGCATCGCGCTGGCGCTCAACATCGACGTGGTGGTGCCGGCGATCGAGAAAGTGCTCGGCGTCCAGTTTCTCGCCAAGGATGTCTATTACATTTCCGACCTGCCCTCCGAACTGCTGTGGAGCGACGTCTGGGGTGTGACCCTGATCGCCTTCGTGCTCTCGCTGCTGGCGACGCTGTACCCGAGCTGGCGGGCGGCGCGGGTGAATCCGGCGGAGGCGCTGCGCTATGAGTGAGTTCATTCTCGAAGCCCGCGGTCTGGGCAAGGTGTTCCAGGGCGGCGGGCTGGACGTGCCGGTGCTGCGCGACATCGACCTCGGCATCGCCGCCGGCAGCACGCTGGCCATCGTCGGCGCTTCCGGCTCCGGCAAAAGCACGCTCCTGCACCTGCTGGGCGGGCTGGATGCGCCGAGCGCGGGGCAGGTGCTGCTCCAGGGACAGCCGTTGGCGCAACTGTCAGAAGCGGCGCGCGGCGACTGGCGCAACCGGCATCTGGGTTTCGTCTACCAGTTTCACCACCTGCTGCCCGAGTTTTCGGCGCTGGAAAACGTCGCCATGCCTTTGTTGATCCGCCGCCAGGAACGCAGCGAGGCGCTGGCGGCGGCGGCGGAAATCTTGAGCGCCGTTGGCCTGGGGCATCGGCTCGCCCACCGCCCGGGCGAACTTTCCGGCGGCGAACGCCAGCGCGCCGCCATCGCCCGCGCCCTGGTCAGCCGCCCGGCCTGCATCCTGGCCGACGAACCCACCGGCAACCTCGACAGCCAGACCGCCGCTGCTGTGTTCGATCTGTTGCTGGAACACGTCGAGCGTCAGGGCGCCAGCCTCGTCATGGTGACGCACGACCGCGAACTGGCCGCGCGTGCCATGCGGCAGGTGGAGTTGAAGGATGGCGGGCTGAACGGCTGAAACGGGGGGGCGGCTCGGGTTCGGCGGTCGTGCAAGAATCGTAGGCTGGGGGCAGTCGCATGCCTCCTGAAACCTTCACCGTCAAGGCGCGAAGAGGCAAAGGCTTTGCAAAAGGAAATCTTTTTTGGAACCCCCTTTTTGTCGTTCCTTTGCGTTTCCTTGATGTCTTTGCGCCTTGGCCGTGGATTTTTCCGTCTTTCAGTCTGCTGCTGACCTTTGTGCGATTACCCGGGCAGTGGCAGGGCGCGCGGTGTGCCTCATCGCTCCTTCAAACTTTCGTCCGCGTACTGGATGAGTGGCCCGAGGAAATATTCGATGACGCGCCGCGAAGCGGTCTTGACCTCGACGGTGACGGCCATGCCGGGTGACAGCCGGATGTTTTTTTCTCCCACCTTGAGGGTGTCCTGGTGCAGGCGGATGCGTGTGGAAAAAATCAACCCCAGTTTGTCGTCCTGAATGGCATCGGAAGAAACGTGCACCACTTCACCGTCCAAGGTGCCGTATTTGGTGAAGGTAAATGTTTCCACCTTGATCCGCGCAGCCTGGCCGGGATGGACGAAGCCAATGTCCTTGTTGAGGATGAAGGCTTCCACTTCCAATGGGTTTTCGAGCGGTACGATCACCATCAGGGGTTGCGCCTCGGTCACGACGCCACCGATGGTATGTACGGCCAGTTGCTGCACGATGCCGTCCTCGGGAGCGGTCAGGCGCGTCAGGCGGCCACGGTTCTCCGCCTTGACGAGTTCCTGTTCCAGCGTCACTGCCTGCTGCCCTGCCTCGTGCTGACGATCCAGCCAGGAGCGGCGCGTTTCAGCGATGAGCCGCGCCTTCTGCCGCTCCGCTTCCAGGCGCGATGCCTTGATTTCCGCCAGTTTTTCCCGCTGTGCCGCCCAATCCCGCTCCAGTTCGATATGGCTTTGTTCCATCTGCAAATAACCATGCTTCGAGACGAAATTGCGGGTCAGCAGATCCTTGTAATCCTCGGCTCGCTGCCGGACGATGGGCAGGGTTTGTTGCAGTTTTTCCGCAATTGCCTGGGTTGCCCGGCGTTCTGCCTCGCGGCGGACGATTTCGGCCTCCAGTTGTTCCACCTGGGCACGCAGTTCCGAGTACTGTCCCTGCAACAAGGCAGCCTCCTGCCTGAAGCGGGCTGTATCGGCGGCTGCGCCCGGTGGCGGGGTCAGCGTCGGTGTTTTCCAGGTATCCATGGCGACCAGCATGGCTGCCGAGCGCTGCAAGACATAGTGCGTCGTGAGCAGATCGTTGTGCAGGCGCTCCACGTCTGCCTGTGCCTCCGTTGCGTCCAGGTCGATGAGCGCCTGCCCGGCCCTGACCACCTCGCCGTCCCGCACGCGAATGGCACGCACCGTGGCCGTATCTACCGGCTGGATCACCTTGCTGCGGCTATCCGGTACCACCTTGCCGGTTGCCGTCGCCACGACGTCCATGTGCCCCAGCAGCGCCCAGAGCAGGGCCAGTGCCGCGAACAGCAGTATCGCGCCCATGGCGATACGCGGCGCGGGATGCACCGGGGTTTCCTGCAATGCCAGGGTTGCCGGCAGAAATACGGCTTCGTGCGGCAGGCGTTGCGGCGGCTCCATCTCCCGGCGCTGCCGCCAGGCGTGTTGGAACACTTCACGATACCGTCGCCAGAGATCACGCCAGGCTTGCCGATACATGACGATCCCCTAGGCCCGTTGCAGGCGGATGAGCCGGGTGTAATGCCCGGCTTCATGCTGGAGCAGATCGTCGTGGCTGCCCAGTTCCACGATCTGGCCCCGATCCATCACCGCGATGCGGTGAGCGTGGCGCACGGCGGAAAGCCGGTGGGCGATGATGACGACCGTCCGCCCCCGGCAGATCGCCTGCATGTTCTCCTGAATGACGCGTTCCGACTCGTAATCGAGCGCGCTGGTGGCTTCATCGAGAATCAGGATGCGCGGGTCGCCCATCAAGGCGCGGGCAATGGCGATGCGTTGGCGCTGCCCGCCGGAAAGTGTGCTGCCGTGTTCGCCAACCCGCGTGTCGTAGCCCTCGCTCAGTTCGAGGATGAATTCATGCGCTCCCGCCAGTTTCGCGGCTGCGATCACTCGCTCCAGTGGTGCGCCGGGGTCGGCCAGCGCGATGTTTTCGCGGATGCTGGCGTTGAACAGCACGTTCTCCTGCAATACCACGCCAATCTGGCGGCGCAGGGAGGCCACGTCCGCCTGCGCGAGATCGACGCCATCGACCAGCACCCGTCCGCTCTCCGGCACGTGCAGGCGTTGGATGAGCCGTGTCAGCGTGCTTTTGCCGGAGCCCGAACGCCCGACGATGCCGATGATTTCCCCTGGCACGATCTCCAGGTTTATGCCGCGCAGTACTTCCTGTCCGTCCGGGCGGTAGCGAAAGCGCACCTGCTCGAAGCATACCCGGCCAGCGAGGCGAGGCAAGGTGGAGCGATTGCCCGTGGCAAGCTCCGTCCGGGCATTGAGAATGTCCCCCAACCGCTGCACCGAAATGCCCACCTGCTGAAAATCCGCCCACAACTGCGCCAACCGCATGATGGGCTGGGCAACCCGGCCCGCCAGCATGTTGAAGGCGATCAACTGTCCTACCGTCAACTCCCCCTCGATCACCAGTCGCGCGCCTAGCCAGAGAGTACCTACCGTGACCAGCTTGCTGACCAGATTGACGCTCTCGTGCGCCAGGGTGCCCAGCGTGGTCGCCCGGAAGCTGGCCGATACGTAGGCGGCGAGCTGATTATCCCAACGTCGGGTCATCTGCGGTTCCACCGCCATGCTTTTCAAGGTATCGATACCGGCAATGCTTTCCACCAGAAAAGCCTGATTTTCCGCGCCCCGGTTGAATTTTTCATGCAACCGGGCGCGCAGCAGCGGTGTGATGGAAAGGGAAATGAAGAAATAAAGCGGCAGCGAAGCCAGCACGACGAGGGTGAGCCAGCCGCTGTAGAACAACATCACCGCGAGGAATACCACAGAGAAAAATACGTCCAGCACCACAGTCAGCGCGTTGCCGGTAAGAAAGCTGCGGATGTTCTCCATTTCCCTCACCCGCGCTACCGAATCCCCTACGCGCCGGGCCTGGAAATAGGCAATGGGCAAGGCCAGCAAGTGACGAAACAGGCGTGCCCCCAGTTCCACGTCGATACGGCTCGTGGTGTGTGCAAAAACGTAAGTCCGCAATCCTGACAATGCCACCTCGAACAGCGAGACACCGAGCAAGCCGATGGCGATCACATCCAGCGTGGTGAGACCGCGATGCACCAGTACCTTGTCCATGACCACCTGAAAGAACAAGGGGGTAATCAGCGCAAAGAGTTGCAGGGCGAAGGAAACCGCCAGCACTTCGCCCAGCAGGCGGCGGTACTTGACGACGGCAGGAATGAACCACGAAAAATCGAAGCGGGCCAGTTCTCCGGCCAGCGAGGCGCGTGAGGCGAAGAGCAGCACCTGCCCGCTCCAGCGCCCGGCCAGTTCCGCCTGGCTCATCACTGCCGGGCGCTCCAGGCGCGGGTCGTGGATGAGCGCCTTGTCGCCGTCGACACGGGCAAGCACGAAAAAACCGCCTGCCGCATCGTGCACCACGGCAGGCAGCGGCGTAGTGGCGAGACGTTCCAGCGCGCAACTGACCTGCCGGGCGCGCAAACCGAGTTTCTGCGCGGCCAGCAGTATCAAGGCAGTGTCAAAAGGCACATCGCCATCTTTGAATTCATGTGCGATCTGATCCGGATCGGCGGGCAGGCCATGAAAGCGCGCCAGCATCACCAGACAGGCCAGGCCGGTATCCGGCTCCGGGGACGCAGGCGCTGCCTGCCCGGCCTGCGTTTCGGTTTTGCTCATCGCGTCCTCGCTGTTCGCATTGCCGCCCCTTTCATTGCCAATTTGCTGCGATGACTGGAGCGAGCGCCTCGCGGTAGCCGGGCGAGAGCGTGGTTTCTCCTGCGGCCGGGGGTGCGAAGGCGGCCATGGCTTCGACCAAGGCGTGCACTTTGCCGTCGGTGAGCAGGGCGCCGTCGCGCGTTTCAAACTGCTCCAAGCGATAGGCCGCGCTGGAATACCAGTTGCTGATCGTGGCCTTGTCATCCGTGCCGATGATGCTTATTTCAAGATGGTTGTTCACCTTGCGGAACCAAAGTTGGTCGGCAGAAATATCTGCGCCGAACAGCAGTTTATCCAAGCTATCCGTGGCGCTGTCGTAGTTATGAATGGTGTCCTGCCCGTCACCCTTACCGAATAGATAAGTGTCATTGCCAGCATCGCCGCTGAGGATATCGTTGCCTTCTCCGCCATCCAGCACGTCATCCCCGGCACCGCCCTGCAAGG
>URNG01000023.1 GCA_900549295.1 uncultured Rhodocyclaceae bacterium | reverse complement strand
GATCGGCCGGCGGCAAGCGCTGGAGGATGCGCTCGATGCGCTGCCGGCCGACGCCGCAGCCGAGCAGATCGCGGCCATCGTCTGGTGACGTCATGAGCAACTTCACCACCCCCGCCGATCTGCGGATGCTTGACGATTACCGCTGGCAACTCCTCGCCCCCTTTGACTTCCACGTCGGCAGCTACCCAAGCGCCGCCGTTATCAGCGTTCCGGCGGGAACGGTGACCGACTTGGCCACGGTTCCACGGCTGCTTTGGGCAATGTTTCCGCCCCATGGCCGTTACGCTAAGGCGGCCATCGTCCATGACTACCTTTACGCCCAGGCCATCGGCAGCAAGGCATACGCCGACAAGGTATTTCTGGAGGCGATGGGCGTGCTCAAGGTGCCGCGCCTGACCCGGTTGATCCTGTACTGTGCCGCCCGGCTATTCGGGCGCGGCAATTACTGATGCAGCGCTGCACGCTCCCCGCGCAGGATCGCCTGATGGGCGGCCTTCTCGTTTGTCTCGGGCAGTTATTCCCTATCCAGAAATCACCGGATTCCTTCAAATATCATCCGTCCGGTTTTCAAACGCCTTTTATCCAGAAATCAAATCCGCTGTACTCTTCCGCAAACGCTACGGCCTCTCACCGCGCGAATTTCAGGAGTGCGCGCGCAGCGCCACTGCGGTGAACGCAGCGCAGCAACACTTTTGAGCAAGAATCACTGCACTTTGCGACAAGACCCTGTTAGCAGTGTTGATTACTCTGCGCTCCGTGGGTAGGTAGGAAAAAACCGCCCCTGCAATACAGAAAAAGCCGGATTTGCTGCGCCACGCTCAAATCCGAAAAACAGAAACACGGAGGAGGGGACTTCGGCCAGGCATGGCTGGGCAGGCTGCTGTCACGGCTCCCCGACGGAGGGAATTAAATGACATTCAACACACGGAACGCCGTGCGCGTCGGCCTGTTCGCCTTGTTCACCGCTGCCGGTCTGATCGGCAAGAACGCGGTGAGCGCCGAAGACCCGATGAGCCAGGCCACCTACATCGGCGAAAAAGCCTGTATTTCCTGTCACGGTCAGGAAAACGAGCACTTCAAGGACACCCTGCACGCCAAGGTGTTCCGCACCAACCCCAAGAACAACACCGAGCGCCAGGTGTGCGAAACCTGCCACGGCCCCGGTTCCCTGCACGCCAAGGAAGCCGAGAACAAGAAGCTCATCATCGGCTTCACCAAGGAATGGGGTACGCCGGTCGAGAAGCAGAAACAGCAGTGCCTGAGCTGCCACGAAGGCGGCAACCGCATGCACTGGCCCGGCTCGGCGCACGACAGCAACAAGCTCTCGTGCAGCGACTGCCACAACCCGATGACCAAGTTCTCGGCACAGGGGCTGCTCAAGAAGGCCAGCATCAACGAAACCTGCATGACCTGCCACCGCCAGCAGCGCTCCGAGTTCCACAAACGCTCGCACATGCCGCTGCCGGAAGGCAAGATGAGCTGCGTCGATTGCCACAACCCGCACGGCTCCATCACCAAGCCGCTGCTCAAAGCCGACAGCACCAACGAACTGTGCTACGCCTGCCACGCCGAAAAACGCGGCCCCTTCATCTGGGAGCACGCACCGGTTCGTGAAAATTGCCTGAATTGCCACAACGCGCACGGCTCCAACCACGACAAGCTGCTGCAAGTCTCGCGCCCGCAACTGTGCCAGCAGTGCCACGCCAACACCAACCATCCGTCCGCCTTCTATGGCGCCCACCAGAGCGCGAATCAGCTCGGCGTCCCCGGCGGCGTCATGAACAGCCGCGTCATGGCCCGCTCCTGCCAGAACTGCCACTCGCAGATCCACGGCAGCAACCATCCGGCTGGATCGCGCTTCCAGCGCTGACCGAACAAGGGAGACGAACGAGATGAAAAAGACAGCCACCGCCGCCCGCCGGACGGCCACCCAGCCGATGCGCGCCAGAAGCACCATCATTGCCGCTTCCGTCGCCGTCGCCCTGAGCCAGTTCGCCGCAATCGCCCACGCCGATTCCGGCGTCGGCCAGGACACGCTGATCGGCAACGCCCTCAACCCCCGCGCCATCAACCCGGCCAACTACGGCATGCCGCCCGACCCCGAAGGACTCGGCGCGACCTACGCGCCCGCCGCGCACACGCCGACCGGACAGATGTACGACATCCCGCTGCAAGTGCGCGAACCCAACCGCACCGAAAGCGGCTGGACGTGGAACGGCAACGTCGAATTCGGCCTGTTCAGCATCCACGGTGACCGCAAGCGGCAAGGCTTCACCCGCTACAAGGATGTCGACAACGGCCCGGTACTGAACAACTTGGCCTTCAGCGCCGAAAACGCCGACAGCGCCCGCTTCCTCGAATTCAGCGGCGGTGCCGTCGGGCAGGACGACCAGTTCTACAGCGCCCAGTTTGGCCGCTACAACGACTGGAAGGTCAGAGCCTTCTACAACGAAACGACGCACACCTTCACCACCACCTGGCGCTCGCTGCACAGCGGCGCAGGCACCGGTCGGCTGACCGTGTCGCCGACCGCGCAGGCCAACGGTCTGGCTGCCGGCAATACGACAGCCGCGCAGTCGGTGGGGACTTTCGCCGCCAACGCCAATGCCGCGCTGGCCGCGACGCCGGAATCGCGGCTCGGCATCACGCGCAGCAAGGGCGGTGTGCGCGCCGATCTGAACCTGCTCGACAACTGGAAGGTGTTTGCCAGCTTCACCAGCGAAAAACGCGAGGGCGCCCGTCCCTTCTCCGCCACCTTCGGAGCCAATGGCGGCGGCCAGCACAACATCGAGATTGCCGAACCGATCGACTACCGCACCAACGACATGGTGGCCGGCATCCAGTACGCGGACAAGCTCAACGCCTTCAACTTCACGGTCAACGCCTCCTGGTTCCGCAATCACATCAGCTCGCTGACCTTCGACAACATCATTCCGACGAATGGTGCCAACGGCGCAGCCAGCTTCCCGCAGGGTACGTTCGACCTCTATCCGGACAACGACTACTACAGCGCCAAGGGGGAATACGCCCGGCACCTGCCCGATCTGTGGAAAGGCCGCTTCACCGCCGTCGTCTCGCTGGCCACCTCGCGCCAGAACGACCGCTTGCAGCCCTTCACCAACGATCCCAGCGTGACGGTCGCCGGACTGAACAACTGGCATACCACCGACTCCCTGAGCCGCAAGCATGCCGGCGCGCGCATCGACACCAAGCTGGTCGATCTCGGCCTGTCGCTCAACCCGCTCGATACGCTCAACGTCAAGGGCAAAATCCGCTACTACGAAACCAGCAACGACACCGATTTCCTGCTCTGTAACAGCGGCGCGGGCGGCGCGGCGGCCAACACCCTCACCGGCTACGGCTGCACTGGCGTCTGGGGCCGTCTGGTCAATGATGGCGCGGGTAGTTCGCTAATCAATACGGGACCGGGTCTGGCAGCGGGGAACATCTATATCCGCAACATCCCCTTCGATTACAAGCAGTTGAACTACGGCGTCGATGCCGACTACCGCTTCGGCAAGGCCAACAGCTTCAGCGCCGGCTACGAGCGCGAAACCTTCAACCGCGATCACCGCGAGCGGGAAAAGACCTGGGAAGACAAGTTCAAGTTCGGCTACGTCAACCGCTCCCTCGACGACGGCACCGTTCGCCTTTCTTACGAGCACGGTCGTCGTCGTGGCAGCCACTACGATGCCCACCACGCGCTGATTCCCTTCTACAGCGGCTATCTGTGGTCGCTGGCAGATGCGATTGCGAACGGTTCGGCCCCTGTCGTCGCCGGAACCGCACTGCCCAATGCGACCAGCTGGGTGGTGCACATGAACAGCCGCATGCGCAAGTACGATCTGGCCGACCGCAACCAGAACACGCTCAACGCCCGCTTCAACTACATGCTGCGCCACGATCTGGACATCGGCATCGCCACCCAGTTCAAGGATACCGAGTATCCGAATTCCGACTATGGCCGGGTCGACCACCAGCGCCAGAACTCGGTGAATTTCGACATTTCCTGGCAGCCGAACGAGCGCACCAACCTGTACGCCTTCTACTCCTGGCAACAGAGCAAGCTGAAGCAGCAGGCCGTGCCGAGCGGCGCGCTGGCTGGTATGAATTGCGGCATTGGCAACAACGGCCTGACGGTGGACAACGCTGCTTACCTCTGCGCCGATCCGAACACCGGACGGGTATTCAACGTCGCCAACAACTACACGCAGACCCACCGCGACACCACCGACACCCTCGGTTTCGGTCTGCGCCAGGTCGTCCGCGACATGGTGCTGGATGCGAACTACACCTACTCGCTGGGCCGCACCAAGATCGGCTACACCCTTCCGGCCAACTTCGCGGCTGCTTCGGTTGCCTTGGCCGGTAGTGGCTTTGAAGACCTGAAAACGACCTCGCACACCCTCGAACTGAGCCTGACCAAGCCGATCAGCAAGACCGTCTCGGCCCGTCTGCTCTACCGTCACGAGCGCGGCAAAATCGACGACTGGCACTACAACGGCCTGCCCACTGCCCTGGCATTTGGTGCTAATCCAGGTGCGGCCTTGTTCGCAGACGGCGGCGCGCAGGACTACCGCGTGAATTTCTTCGGCGCGCTGCTCAACGTCGGCTTCTGACCCGCCCCACGCACCCGACACATGATGAGGACAAAAAAAGTGAACACGAGACAGATCATCCGCAACAGCCTGCTCGCCGGCAGCCTGCTGCTGGCCGCACCGGCGGCCTTTGCCGACGCGAAGGAAATCGCCGAAACCGTCTGTATCGCCTGCCACGGTGAAGGCGGCAACAGCGTAGTGCCGACCTTCCCGAAACTGGCGGGCCAGCATCCCGTCTATATGGAAAAGCAGTTGCTCGAATTCCTCGACGGCAAGCGTAAGAACGAAGCGATGGAGCCGTTCCTGGGGAATTTCACCCGGAACGATGTCCCCGCGCTGGCCGCCTATTACGCGGCGCAGCAGCAGACGCCGGGTGAAGTGAGCAACCCCGAACTGCTCGCCGCAGGCAAGGCGCTCTACGAGGACGGCAACGTCGATTCCGGCGTCCCCGGCTGCATGGGCTGCCATCAGGCGAACGGCCAGGGCAATGCGCGCTATCCGCGTCTGGCCGGTCAGCATCAGGCCTACACCTTGCAGCAGATGAGCGATTTCAAGAGCGGTGTGCGCACCAACGACCGGGGCAAGCTCATGCGCGCCGTGGCCGAGCGCATGACCGAGCAGGAAATGCAGGCGGTGTCCGAGTACATCGCCGGTCTGAAATGAACAAGGAGTGAATCCCGTGAAAACCCACCTGTTTGCATTCATCACCCTGCTGGGCGCGGCGCACCTTGCCATCGCCTCGGACGAACAACCCAAGGAAGGCGGCATCGAGAGCGACGGCTACGTCTGGAACGAGATGTACGCCGAGAAGCTGCAAGCCCTGAAAACCCGCGGCGACGCGCTGCGCGGCGAAATCGCCTTTGAAATCTGCCAGGGCTGCCACCGCCCGACCGCCACCGGCCGCGTCGATGGCAGCTACCCGCGTCTGGCCGGCCAGCACGCCACCGTCCTCATCAAGCAGATGACCGACGTGCGCGCCGGTCGCCGCGACAATCGCAAGATGTTCCCCTTCATCGACAAGCACGCCGTGTCGCCGCAGGAAATCGCCGACATCGCCGCCTACCTGAGCGGCCTGCCGGTCAATCCCGACAACGGCAAGGGCGACGGCGACAAGCTGGCGCGCGGCCGGGAAATCTACGACAAGGGCTGCGCCGACTGCCACGGCGACAAGGGCGAGGGCGACGCCGAAAAATTCTATCCGCGCGTCTCCGGCCAGCACTACCGCTACCTGCTGCGCGAATCGCTGATGATCCGCGACGGCGAGCGGCGCAACGCCAATCCGCACATGGTGCGCGTCATCAAGAACTACAGCGACGAGGACATCGCCGCCGTCAGCGATTACATGTCGCGCTTCGCGCCCTGAGTTTTCCCTGATTCATCCCTGACCCGAGACCGCCAGATTCCCCCTGTCTGGCGCGGGAAGACCCGCTACAGCGGGTCTTTTTTCGTCTTGCTCCGGGATTGAAAGTGTCGTTCCCGCGCAGGCGGGAACCCAGTGAATGCGTGCTATCTGGATTCCCGCCTGCGCGGGAATGACGGAGAACGTAAGCAAGAACTTCAAACTTCAACGGGCCGGAGCAATATTTAAACCATTTTCGCCTCAGCGATGCCGACTCCCGGAATGACGTTGCTGTTGCGGTCGGGCATTTTTGGCGGCAGCGGGCTTGCCGGATGTCGCCGGTTTGCCGCCCGGACGCGGTGCACGGGGCGGACGCGGTTGCGGCGCGGGGCGCGGCGCGGCGACGGCGGCGGGTTCGAAGCCGGCGATTTCGACGCGCTCCAGGCTGCGCTTGATGAGCTTTTCGATGTCCTTCAACTGCGGCCTTTCGTCGTGGCAGACCAGAGAAATCGCCTCGCCTTCCATGCCGGCGCGGCCGGTGCGGCCGATGCGGTGCACGTAGTCCTCCGGCACGTTGGGCAGTTCGTAGTTGATGACGTAAGGCAGGGCGTCGATGTCGATACCGCGCGCGGCGATGTCGGTCGCCACCAGCGCCGCCAGCTTGCCGTCCTTGAATTCGGACAGCACGCGGGTGCGCGCGCCCTGCGATTTGTCGCCGTGGATGGCGGCGGCCTTGATACCGGCCTTGTCGAGCGTGCGGGCGAGGGCATCGGCGCCGTGCTTGGTGCGGGCGAAAACCAGCACCTGATGCAGGCTGCGCGTCTCGAACAGGTGCTTGAGCAAATCCTTCTTCTGTTCGCGGTTGCACTCGATCACCTTCTGCGCCACCGTTTCGGCGGCGGTGTTGCGCGGCGCGACATCGACCGATACTGGCTGGTGCAGCAGGCCGCTCGCCAGCTCGCGGATATCCGGCGAAAAGGTGGCGGAGAACAGAAGGTTCTGGCGGGCTTTGGGCAGCAAGGCGATGATCTTGCGGATGTCGCGGATGAAGCCCATGTCGAGCATGCGGTCGGCTTCGTCGAGCACGAAGATTTCGATGGCCGACAGATCGACCGTCTTCTGCTGCACGTGATCGAGCAAGCGCCCCGGCGTCGCCACCAGAATATCGACGCCCCGGCGCAGTTGGGCGATCTGCGGATTGATGCCGACGCCGCCGAACACCGCCAGCGAATTCACCGGCAGGTATTTGCCGTAGGTGCGCACGCTTTCCTCGACCTGGATCGCCAGTTCGCGGGTCGGCGTCAGCACCAGCACGCGCGGCGTGCGGGCCAGGCGCGACAGCTTGTCGTTCGCGCCGCTGCTCAGGCGTTGCAGGATGGGCAGGGTGAAACCGGCCGTCTTGCCGGTGCCGGTCTGCGCCGTCGCCATCAGGTCGTGGCCGGCGAGCACGGCGGGAATCGCCTGCTGCTGGATGGGCGTCGGCGTGGTATAGCCCTCTTCGGCGACGGCGCGTTGAATTTCGGCCTTCAGGCTGAGTTCGGAAAACTGCATGAAATACTCCAGAAAATACTGAGATGAGCCGGGAAACCGGCGGTGAAGGTCAACGAACGCCTTCGATGTAATAGTCGATGCGACCGCGCGGTGCCAGGTATTCGACCGTGGCGAGCGGCAGCTTGCCGGGATTGACCGCGCTTTCGATCTTCAGCGCGCCATCGGCCAGATCGACCAGCAGGGCTTCGTTGCGCGGAATGTCCGGGTCGTGGAGCATGACCAGCGGGCGCAGCAGATCAGCCGTATTGGCTTCGACCACCAGGCCGACGCTGCCATCGTCGAGCGCAACGAAACAGCCGGGGGGATAAACCCCCACGGTCTTGACGAAAAGTTGCAGCAACTCGGGATCGAAGCACCCCGCCTCGTTCCTGAACAGGTGCGCCACCGCCTCGCTGGGCGTGCGCGCCTGCGCCAGATCGAAGGGGTTGCACAGATTGTCGTAACGATTGGCAATGGCGGCAATGCGCGCCAGACGGGGGATTTTGGCCCCGGCCAGACGGTTGGGGAAACCGGAGCCATCCCAGTGTTCGTGGTGGCAGGCAATGATGTTGCGTGCCGGCGTCGCCATCTCGGTCATCGGCGCGGCATGCTTGATGCCATAACCGACGTGCGCCTGATAGAACTGCTCCTCGGCAGGCGGCCGCCGGGAATTGCGCAAGACCCGGGCTGGCACGTCGGCCTTGCCGATGTCGTGAAACAACGCGCCCAGGCCAAGCTGGCGCATCTGTTCTTCGTCGAGACCGGCTTCCTTGCCCAAGAGCAGCGACAACACCGTGACGTTCATCGCATGCTGCGCCGCGCCCGCTTCCCTGGTTTTCATGTTGACCAGATGAATGGCGACGCTCTGCGCGCCGATCAGGCCGCCGACCAGACGGCCAACGGTCGAGCGGGCATGCGTGTAGGCTTCCTGCGGACGGCTGCCCAACTGCTGGAAAATGTCATGCACACCGCTCGCTTCCTGTTCGTACAGGCGCTCGCAGCGGGCGAGCGATTCGCGTTGCAGACGGATTTTTTCGCTGCGTTCCCGCTTGCTGTCGAGCATCGAGGCCATTGCCGTGGCCGAGAAATCTTCCTCGTCGTCCGCCGGCAAGGATTCGGGCAGCGGCTGGGCGCTGCTGCGCGCCGGGTCCCATTCCACCTCCTGCAGGCCCAGGCTGCGCAAGACCTTGATCTGTTCGTGATCGGTCAGACGAAAGCGGTTGAGCAGAAAGGGATGGTCGAGCCAGCGCACGTTGGTGATCGAAATGAACACCCCCGGTTGCAGCCGGTCGACCGAAACCAGATGCTTCATGCAGGAATCAGCGCCAGCCCGCGTTCGAGGTCGGCTTGCAGATCGGCGACGGCTTCCAGACCCACGGCAATGCGCAGCAAGCCTTCACTGATGCCGGCAGCGGCGCGTGCTTCGGGGGAAATGCGGCCATGCGTGGTGGAGGCGGGATGCGTGATGGTGGTCTTGGTGTCACCCAGGTTCGCGGTGATGGAGAGCAGGCGGCAGTTATCCACCACGGCCCAGGCGGCATCGCGAGCGCCCTTGACCTCGAAGCTGACGATGGCGCCGCCTGATTTCTGCTGGCGCATGGCCAGTGCGTGCTGCGGATGCGAGGTGAGCCCGGGGTAATGCACTCGCGCCACTTTCGGATGCGCTTCCAGCCACTTGGCCAATTCAAGCGCAGCGGCGGATTGCGCCTCCATGCGCAGTTGCAGGGTTTCCAGGCCTTTCAGCAGCACCCAGGCATTGAAAGCCGACAAGGTGGGACCGGCGGTACGCAGGTATTTGAATACTTCTTCCGTCAGGCGCCTGGGGCCGCACACCGCGCCGCCCAAGACGCGCCCCTGGCCGTCGATGTATTTGGTGGCGGAATGCACCACCAGATCCGCACCCAGTTCCAGCGGGCGCTGCAAAACGGGCGTGCAGAAGCAGTTATCGACCGCCAGAAGAATGCCCCTGGCGCGGGCAATGGCGCTCAGGGCGGGAATGTCGGCCAGTTCGGTCAGCGGGTTGGAGGGCGTTTCCAGGAAGAAAAGCTTGGTTTGCGGCGTGATGGCCGCTGCCCACGCGGCGGGGTCATTCAGCGGCACATAGCTCACCGTGATGCCGCAGCGCGCCAGGATGTTGTTGAACAACTGCACCGTTGCGCCAAACAGGCTGTTGGCCGTGACGACGTGGTCGCCCTGCTGCAGATGCGCCAGCACCAGCGCCATGATGGCCGACATGCCGCTGGCGGTGGCGACACAGGCCTCGGCCCCTTCCAGCGCGGCCAGCCGCGTTTCGAAAGTCGTCACCGTGGGGTTGGAAAACCGCGAATAGACGTTGCCCGCTTCCTCGCCGGAAAAGCGCCGGGCGGCCTGGGCCGCGCTCTCGAAAACGAAGCTGGAGGTGAGATACAGGGCTTCGCCATGCTCGCCAAACTGGCTGCGTTCCTGTCCGGCGCGCACTGCAAGCGTAGGCAACTGCCATGCGGCCTCGCTCATTCCTGCCCCCTGTTGGCCAGCCCCAGCACCATCTGGTGCGACGAGCGTCCCTCGCCGTCGTCCTCGCCGCCCGGGCTGTCCTGGCGGCCTTCGAGGTGATCGAGATAGTCGTCGTCGATATCGCCGGTCACATAGCAGCCATCGAAACAGGAGGCGTCGAATTCCGTCAGATCGGCGCGCAGGCGGGTAACCGATTGCTTGAGCGCGGCGAGATCCTGATATACCAGCGCATCTGCCCCGATTTCCGCCGCGATGTCGGATTCCTTGCGGCCGGTAGCGATCAGTTCGGCACGCGTCGGCATATCGATGCCATACACATTCGGAAAACGCACCGGCGGCGCAGCGGAAGCGAAATACACCTTCACCGCCCCGGCAGCGCGCGCCATTTCGACGATCTCCCGGCTGGTGGTGCCGCGCACGATGGAATCGTCGACCAGCAAGACGCGCTTGCCCTTGAATTCTTGGCCGACGGTGTTCAGCTTCTGGCGCACCGATTTGCGGCGTTTGGCCTGGCCCGGCATGATGAAGGTCCGCCCGACGTAGCGGTTTTTCACGAAACCTTCGCGGAAAGGAATGCCCAGAGCCTGCGCGAGTTCCATTGCCGAAGGGCGGCTGGAATCCGGGATGGGGATGACCACGTCGATTTCCTCGACCGGAATCGATTGCTTCACCTTCTCGGCCAGCAGTTCGCCCATCGCCAGACGCGCTTCATAAACCGGCACGCCATCGATCACGGTATCCGGGCGGGCGAGGTACACATATTCGAACAGGCAGGGCGCATACATCGGCTGCTGCGCGCACTGGCGGCTGTGCAATTGATGCTGGAAATCGATGAAGATCGCCTCTCCCGGCTCGATGTCGCGCACCACCTTGAAACCCAGGGTGTCGAGCGCCACGGATTCGGAAGCGACCAGATATTCCATGCCCTGCGGCGTTTCGTTCTGGCCGTAGATCAGCGGACGGATGCCGTGCGGATCGCGGAAGGCGAGCAAGCCGTAGCCGGCGATGATGGCAACCACGGCATAAGCGCCCCGGCAGCGGCGATGTACACCGGCCACCGCCTGGAAAATGCTGTCCACGTCCAGTTCGTAACCGTGTGCCGCCGTCTGCAACTCGTGCGCGAGTACGTTGAGCAGCACTTCCGAATCGGAATTGGTGTTGATGTGCCGGCGGTCCATGCGGAACATCTCTTCCTTCAACTGCACGGCATTGGTCAGGTTGCCGTTGTGCCCGAGCACGATGCCGAAGGGCGAATTGACGTAGAAGGGCTGCGCTTCGGCGAAGTTGAAGGCCGAGCCGGCGGTGGGGTAGCGCACGTGGCCGATGCCGCAATTGCCCGGCAGGGCGCGCATGTTGCGGGTGCGGAACACGTCGCGCACCAGCCCCGGCCCCTTGTGCAGGTGGAAGGTATTGCCTTCGGCGGTGGCAATGCCCGCCGAATCCTGCCCCCGGTGCTGCAGCACCATCAGACCATCGTAAAGCAACTGATTGACTGGGGTCGTTGCCAATACGCCGAGTATCCCGCACATGATTTTTTCCTGAGTTAACTGAAACGAATTCGTTTGGCCAGATCGTCCGGCAGCAGAGGTTTCATCGCCAGCACCGCGCTTTCCAGGGGTGGCGCGAACATCGCGTTGCGCCACCAGGGCTGGCTGGGCGCGCTGGTCAGGCCGCCGACGGCAACGAGCAGAAGCACGATCAGCAGACCGCGCGCCAGACCGAAAAACATCCCGAGCAGGCGATCCGAGGCGGTCAGTTTGAGTACCCTGACCATTTTCAGGACGAGCAGGCGGATCAGCGCCATCAGGATCAGCACGCCGAGAAACACCAGGAGGCCGCCCAGCAGCACCCGCAGCAGAGGCTCGCCGACGATGCCGGCAAACAGGCCGCTCGCTCTCGGGCCAAGCATGAAGGCCGCATACACCCCCAGGCCCCAGGCGACCAGGGCGAGAATCTCGCTGATCATGCCGCGCCACAGGCCAAAAGCCAGCGACAGCACCAGAATGGTGAGAGCGATGTAATCAAACAGCGTCATGTTGCGGCATCACGGTTGCGCTGCCACGACGCCGGAGACACCGATGCGCTGCATTTTCTGCAGCGCTTTTTCCGCCGCCTCGCGGTTCGGGAAGGGGCCGGCGCGCACGCGGGTTTTCTTGCCTTGCGGCGAATCGAGCGCCTCGGTGTACACCTTGATGCCCTGCTCGGCGAGCTTCTTGCGCAGGTTGGCAACATTGGCCTCGTTGCTGAAGGCGCCGATCAGGATGACGTGCTGCCCGGCAGCTGCGGCGGGCGCGTCGGGCGACTTGCCGGCGAGAATGGCGGCGGCGCGGCTGGCTTCGTCCATTTTCGGCGGAGCCTCCTTGGGCGCTTTGGCCGCTTCTTTCGCTGCTTCCTTGGCGGGCGCTTCCTTGGCGGGCGCTTCCTTGGCCGGAGCCGGTTTCTTCTCCGGCTTGGGTTCGGGTTTGGGCTGGGGTTTCGGCTCAGGCTTGGGTTCGGTTTTTGCCGGCGCGCTGTCCGCGAGTTTCTGCGCCGGCGGCTCAGGCGGTTTTTCCGGCGTGGGCGACGCTTCCCGCCGCGCGGCAGCCGGCTTGTCCGCCGCCACCGGCTCCGCTGGCGGCACCAGAAGCGGCGCGAGGGTTTTGTCGTCCTGCCCCGGAATACGGATGTCGACGTCCTGCATGGGCGGGCGCGGCTCGCTGTCCATCAGGGTGGGCAGAAGCACGGCCACCAGGGAGACGAAAAAAACCGCCCCCACCAAGCGGCGGCGGGCGCGTTTTTTCAGGTGTTGCTGGACGTCGCTATCTTCCATGTCAGGCATTGCGGCCAAGCGCCTGGAGAGCGCCGGCAACGGTGTAAAACGATCCGAAGGCGAGGATTCTATCACTTTCGGCCGCCGCATCCCGGGCCGCCTGCATCGCCTGCTCCGGCGTGTCGTGGCAGAACACGTCCGCCGTCACGCCCTGACTGCCGAGAATCCCGGCGAGTTTGCCGGCCGGGGTGCCGCGCGGGCCGGGCAGGCTCGCCAGATGCCAGACGTCGATCTTGCCGAGCATGGGCAGGAGCGCATTGGCGATGTCCTTGTCGGAGAGCATGCCGAGCACCGCGTGGGTGCGGTTGAAGAAGCCCATGTTGCCCAGATTGTCGGCCAGCACCGCAATCGCCTGCGGGTTGTGGCCCACGTCGAGCACGATGGCGGGCTTGCCCGGAATCACCTGAAAACGCCCGCTCAGTTCGGTTTCGATCAGCCCCGGACGGATCGCCTGCATGGTGACCGGCAGGCGCTCGCCCAAGGCTTCCAGCGCCGCCAGGGCGACGCTGGCGTTGAACAGTTGCGTTGCCCCGCGCAAGCCCGGATAAGCCAGCGAGCGGCGCACGATTGGGCCGCCTTGGCCCTGCCCGCTCTGGCTGCGGCACCACCAGCGCCACTGCCAGCGGTTTTCGACAGCGGCGGCAGGCGGTTTTTCAAAGCCGAAATCCCGCCCGAGGAGGCGCAGATCGGCACCGATGGCCGCAGCGTGGTCAATCAAACTTTGCGGCGGCTGCGGGTCGGCGCACAGCGCGGGTTTTCCGGCCCGGAAGATGCCCGCCTTCTCGAAGCCGATGCTTTCCCGGTCGTCGCCCAGCCAGGCGGTGTGATCGAGCGCCACGCCGGTGACGATGGCCGCGTCCGGCTCATAGACGTTGACGGCATCGAGCCGCCCGCCTAGGCCGACTTCCAGGATCGCCGCCTCGACGCCCACCGCCGCGAACACTTCCCAGGCGGCCAGCGTGCCGAATTCGAAATACGTCAGCGCCACGCCGCTCGCCCGGCGCGCCGCCTCGACCCTGGCAAAGGCGGCGCACAGGGCGGCATCGCTGGCCGGTTCGCCATTGACGCGCACCCGCTCGTTGTAGCGCAGCAGGTGCGGCGAGGTGTAGCAGCCGACCTTGTAGCCGGCGCGCAAGAGGATGTTTTGCAGATAGGCGCAGGTCGAGCCTTTGCCATTGGTGCCGCCCACGGTAATCACCGGGCAGTGTTGCACTTGGGCAAGCGCATCCTTGACCTGACGCACCCGCTCCAGTCCCAGTTCGATCCCCGCCTGCCCCAGCGGGTGGAGGTTTTCGAGATGGGCCAGCCAATCAGCCAGAGTGGCCGGGGTGTTCACGCAGCGGCGGCCTGATTGAGCAGGAGCGACAGGGTGGCGGCGAGCTTGTCGCGCATTTCACGGCGGTCGACGATCAGGTCGATAGCGCCCTTGTCGAGCAGGAATTCGGAGCGCTGGAAGCCTTCCGGCAGTTTCTCGCGCACCGTCTGCTCGATCACCCGTGGCCCGGCGAAACCAACCAGGGCGTTGGGTTCGGCCATCACCACGTCGCCGACGAAGGCGAAAGAGGCGGAAACGCCGCCCATCGTCGGATCGGTGAGGATGGAGATGAAGGGCTGGCCGATTTGTGACAGCCGGGTCAGCGCCGCCGTGGTTTTCGCCATCTGCATCAGCGAGAACAGCCCTTCCTGCATGCGCGCGCCGCCGGACGCGGTGACGCAGACGAAGGGAATTTTTTGCTCGATCGCGGCATTGACGCCGCGCACGAAGCGCTCGCCGAGCACCGAACCCATCGAGCCGCCCATGAAATCGAACTCGAACACCGCCGCCACCAGCGGCATGTTCTTGACCGCGCCCTGCATGACCACCAGGGAATCGCTTTCGCCGCTTTCCTGATGGGCCGCCATCAGGCGCTCCGGGTATTTTTTCGAATCCTTGAATTTCAGGCTGTCGACCGGCAGCACTTCCGCACCGATTTCGCTGCGCCCTTCCGGGTCGAGCAGCAGATCGAGCCGGGCGCGGGCGCTCAGGCGGTTGTGGTGGCTGCACTTGGGACAGACTTGCAGATTGTTGTCCAGATCGGTGGCGTAAAGCACCGCCTCGCAGGCCGGGCATTTGCTCCACAGGCCTTCCGGCAGATTGGAGCGGCGCGGCGCTTGGCCGTTTTCGCGCTTGATCTTGGGGGGAAGCAGTTTGTTCAACCAGGTCATTTTTTCACCTCATCCATCGCCCGGCGCATGTCGGCCAACACGGCCGCCACGCGGGCGCAGCAATCCTCGGGGGAGGAATTCTCAATTTCTTCGATCAGCCGGCTGCCGACGATCACCGCATCGGCGAAGGCGGCGATGCGCGCTGCCGCCCCGGCATCGCGGATGCCGAAACCGACGCCCACCGGCAGCCCGGTCTGTTCCCGGATCTGCGGCAGTTTCTGCGCCACCGCCGCGACGTTGAGTGCGGCGGAACCCGTCACGCCGGCCAGCGAGACGTAATAGACGTAACCGCTGGCGATCGCCGCCGTGCGGGCGATGCGCTGGCTGGAAGAAGTCGGCGCGATCAGGAAAATCGGGTCCATGCCGGCGGCGCGCATGGCCTCGCCAAAGGCCTCCGCCTCCTCCGGCGGGTAATCGACGATCAACACCCCATCCACCCCGGCTTGCGCGGCGGCAGCGGTGAATTTTTGCAGCCCCATGGCTTCGACCGGATTGGCGTAGCCCATCAGCACGACGGGCGTTTCCTTGTCCTGCCGGCGGAATTCGGCCACCTGGGCGAGCACCGTGGACAGGCGCATCCCTTGCGCCAGGGCTTTTTCGGAAGCGCGCTGGATGGTCGGGCCGTCGGCCATCGGATCGGAGAACGGCACGCCGAGTTCGATCACGTCCGCCCCGGCCGCCGTCATGGCGTGCATCAGGGGAACGGTGAGCGCGGGCGACGGAAAGCCTGCCGTGACGAAGGGAATGAGCGCCGCGCGCCCCTCGCTGGCAAGGCGGCTGAAGGTGGTTTGAATTCTGGACATGTGCGTAAGCGCGCCGGTAGGTTTCAGAAAACGATGCCGGATTGCTCGGCCACCGTGTGCATATCCTTGTCGCCGCGCCCTGAGAGGTTCACCAGCAGGATCTTGTCGGCAGCGAGCGTGGGCGCGATCTTCATGGCGTAAGCCAGGGCATGGCTGGATTCGAGCGCCGGGATGATGCCTTCGAGACGGCACAGATCGTGAAACGCCTTGAGCGCCTCGGCGTCCGTCACCGCGACGTAGTCGGCGAGTTTCCGGTCTTTCAGCCAGGCGTGTTCCGGCCCGACGCCGGGGTAATCCAGACCGGCGGAGATGGAGTGCGTCTCGATGATCTGGCCGTCCTCGTCCTGCATCAGGCGGGTACGGTTGCCATGCAGCACGCCGACCTGCGCGTTGGCGGTCAGCGGCGCGGCGTGGCGGCCGGTTTCCAGGCCGTCGCCCGCCGCCTCGACGCCGATCAGCCGCACGCCTTCAACGTCCAGATAAGGATGGAAGATGCCCATCGCGTTGGAGCCGCCGCCGACGCAGGCAATGACGCAGTCCGGCTGGCGCCCGGCCATTTCCGGCATCTGCGTCAGGCATTCCTTGCCGATCACGGTCTGGAATTCGCGCACCAGCAGCGGATAGGGATGCGGCCCGGCCACGGTGCCGATGATGTAGAACGTGTTGTGGACGTTGGTGACCCAGTCGCGCATCGCTTCGTTCAGCGCATCCTTGAGCGTTTTCGAGCCGGATTCCACCGGCACCACCGTGGCCCCGAGCAGTTTCATGCGGTAGACGTTGGCGGCCTGACGCTTCACGTCCTCGGCCCCCATGTACACCACGCATTCGAAACCGTAGCGGGCGGCGACCGTGGCCGTCGCCACGCCGTGCTGGCCGGCGCCGGTTTCCGCGATGACGCGCGGCTTGCCCATGCGTTTGGCGAGCAGCGCCTGACCGATACAGTTGTTCACCTTGTGTGCGCCGGTGTGGTTCAGGTCCTCGCGCTTCAGATAGATTTGCGCCCCGCCCAGGCTCTGCGACAGCCGCCGGGCATGGTAGATGGGCGACGGGCGGCCGACGAAGTGCTTCAGTTCATAGGCGTATTCCGCCTGAAAATCCGGGTCTTGCTGCGCCGCCGCATAGGCCGCTCCAAGTTCTTCGAGCGCGCCGAACAGCGTTTCCGCCGCGAAAACGCCGCCATACGGGCCAAAATGCCCGCGCGCGTCAGGGTAGTTATAGTGTTCCATCCGCTTTCCGTACTGCCGCCACGAAGGCCGCGATTTTTGAGTGATCCTTGATGCCCTTGCCAGCCGGGCCGTCCACCTCCACCCCGGACGACACGTCGACCGCCGCCGGACGCAAATTTTCGATCGCCGCCGCCACGTTGCCGGCGTGCAGGCCGCCCGACAAAATCCAGTGCCCCGGCAGATCGGGCGGAATCAGACGCCAGTCAAAGACATGCCCGCCGCCGCCATAGCCCTCGACGAAGGCATCGAGCAACAGGGCGCGCGCCTGACTGAACGAGGCGGCGAATTCTACCAGATCAAGCCCTGGCTTCACGCGCGCCGCGCGCAGCCAGGGGCGCGCAAACCGGGCGCAATAGGCGGGCGTTTCATCGCCATGAAATTGCAGCAGACTGAGCGGCACCTGTTGGCAAACCGCCTCGACTTCAGCCATTTCGGCATTGACGAAAAGCCCGACCACATCCACGAAGGGCGGCACCCGGCGCGCCAGTTCCGCTGCCTGCTGCGGCGTGACATGGCGCGGGCTGGGCGGGTAAAAGACGAAACCCAGGGCGTCGGCACCGGCGGCCACGGCGGCATCCACATCCTCGGCGCGCGTGAGACCACAGATCTTGATGCGCGTCTTACGCTGAATTTTGTGCTGCATCATGCGCTTTCCCCCCCATCGACAAAATCATCGGACGCCTCGGGAATCGCCCACGCATCGGGATAGACCGGGCCGCGAAAATAAAGGCCGTCCGCCGCGAAAGTCGGCGCGGCCAAGGCGCGATTGCGCTGTGCCAGCAATTCATCGACCCAATCCGGCGCGGCAGCCCCCTTGCCCACATGGACCAAAGCGCCGACCAGATTGCGCACCATGTGGTGCAGAAAAGCAGACGCCATGAAGTCGAACGCGAACAAATCGCCCCGACGCGTCACGCGCGCTTCCTGCATCAGCTTGACCGGCGATTTCGCTTGGCACTGCGCGGCACGAAAAGCCGAAAAATCGTGCTCGCCCAGCAAACGCCCTGCCGCATCCTGCATGCTTGCCAAATCGAGCGGCGCATGCAGCCAGCCCACCCGCCCCTGCCACAGACCGGGACGCTGCGCGCGGTTGAGCAGGAGGTAACGGTAGCGCCGCGCCCGAGCGGAAAAACGCGCATGAAAGGCCGCGTCGACCTCCCTCGCCCAGCGCACCGCAATCCCCTCGAGCAAGTGGCTATTGACACCGCGTACCCAGGCGGTCAGAGGACGCACGGCATCCGTATCGAAGTGCACCACCTGCTGGATGGCGTGCACGCCTGCATCGGTACGCCCGGCGCACAACGTCGTCGTTGGAACCCCCGCAATCGCGCCGAGCGCCGCTTCCAGCGCATCCTGCACCGTTCCGCCGCCCGCCTGGCTCTGCCAGCCGCGAAAAGGCAAACCGAAATATTCGACACCGAGCGCAATACGGACCAAGGACAGCGATCTCCGACAACAAGGTACACAACGAGGTCAACAACAAACGGCCCGAGAGGGCCGTTTGCCATGTGTGGGGCGAGAATTTTACCCCGGCTTGCGCTGGATTATCCGCCGATCTGCGCGAGGAGTTTGCGCGCTTCTTCCACCAGATCGATCGAGCCTTCGCCAACCACTTCCTGCAGCAGTTCGCGTGCACCTTCGAGATCGCCCATTTCCTGATAGGCCTTGGCCAGATCGAGTTTGGTATTGACCTCTTCCCAGCGACTGTCACCGGCAGGTGCTGCGTCTGCCTCAAGAGCCGACGCAGGGGCTGCTGGCGCAACAGCCGTTTCAGGTGCTGCCGCCAGATCGAGATTGATCGAGCCAATGTCGAAATCCGAAGCCATGGGTTGCCCCAGGAAGACGGAATCGCTCAGTTTTACATCGAAATCGATATCGTCCATGCCGCCTGCCGGCGTATTGACGACGGTGCTGGTCAGGTCCGGCATACTGACGACCGTATTGGCAAAATTCGATGTCGTTACCACGGTCTGCGCCAGATCGGCCAGATTCT
The DNA here is from genome assembly GCA_900549295.1 of uncultured Rhodocyclaceae bacterium. Lineage (GTDB taxonomy): Bacteria > Pseudomonadota > Gammaproteobacteria > Burkholderiales > Rhodocyclaceae > Azonexus. Next base: position 12,004 of record URNG01000023.1, on the reverse strand, counting down.
GCTCTGCCTTGGCATCTTCGCTGACGAAGGCAGACACGTCCGCTGGCACATGCGTCGCCACCAGGGTTTCAGGCAGCGCATCTTCCTGCGGCGCGGCCGGTTCCGCCACCGGCTCGTCCTGCGAGAAATCCAGTCCATCCAGACTCAGATCATCCCCAGTCATTTCCGCCGTGAAATTGTTGTTCGGCGTAACGACCAGAGTGCCTTCCGGAGAAAACTGGTGCAAACCATCCGTAGCCACGGACGCTTTCGCAGCCGACACGGCTGCTTCTGGCGCGACTTCCCGCGCCGCTTCCGGCAATGCCTCAGCCGTGAACTTGTTGTCGCCCAGATCGAAATCAAGGCTGATGTCGCTTGCCACGAAAGGATCTTCCGCTACTTCTTCGACAGGCGATTCAGGTGCAGCAAAAGGCAGGGGCTGCGTTTTTTCTGCCACAAATTCGAGCACCGTAGCTTTTTCCGGCTCCGCAGCAGCGGCCGGCGCAGCGGGTTCCGCCACAGGCTCAGGTTCTGCAGGCGGGAAATCGAAAGACAACCCGATTTCCGGCTCAGGTTGCGGCGCGCTTTGCGGCGGGGCAGGGGTATCCATCGCGACCGGCGCTTCAAACACCAGCGTCTCAGGTTGCGCAGCAGGTTCAGCAAAAGCCGCAACAGCAACCGCTGCCGCAGGCAGGGTCGAAGGCTGCGCTGCCGGCGGTTTTTCCTGCGGCAGGACGATCTCCGCCGGAGCGCTCACGGCTGCCGCAGATGCCTTGGCCGCACCATAGAGGGGATTGCTCGGGTCGATCTGACGACCGAGTTCAGACACCTTGTGCCACTCCGGCCCATTGCCACCGGATTGTGCATACAACTCGCCGGCCAGCGTTTCAAATTGCTTGACGCTGCGACGGTTGGCATAAATCTCCAGCAACTTCGCATGAATGGCCAAGCGACTCGGATCCTTGTGCATGGCTTCGAGCAGAATTTCCTCAGCCTGGGAATCGCGCCCGTAAGCCATGTAGACATCCGCCTCGGCAACCGGATCGACTTCATCCGTATCGATCGTCCCCGGGCCGGCCTGACTGAATTCTCCCGTGTGCGGGGGCGCAGTGCCGGTATCGACCGTCTGCCCGCCATTGGTGCCGAATACGGAATTCGGCCCCAGACTGGAAGGCGGCGGCAAGGTTTCTGTCAAGGCAATCTCGGTTGCCGTATTCTGCTGACGACGACGATAGAGGAACAAACCACCCAGCAGCACCAGGGCACCCACACCGCCAACCAGGGGCAAAGGGTCTTCCAACAGGCTATCGAGAAAGCCCGGTTCAGGCACAGGCTCCGGTTCCGGTGCGGGTACTGCAGTTTTTTCAACAGGAGTAGGCGGCGTTTCTGCAACAGGTTCCGGCGCAGCTTCTTCAACTGGTGCAGCCGTTTGTTCGGCAGCGGTTTCCGCCGGGGCCGCCTCCGGCGCAACCGCCGGTTCTTCTTCCACCGCAGCCGCAACCGGCGCGACCGGGGCAACTGCCGGCGCCGCAGCGACTGGCTCCGGCGCGGCAGCCGGTTTTTCGAGCTCGGCCAAGCGTTGATTCTTCATCTCCAGCAGTTTCTGCAACTCGCCGAGATTCTTTTCCAGCATGGCAACGCGTGCCTGCGATTCCTGCAGGGATTTCTCGATGGCCAGGCGTTCCAACTCCTTGGCACCGTCACCCTTGTCGCCCTTATCTCCTTTGTCGGCACGACCGACCTTGACCTGATCCTTGCTGGCATCGAGCGCAGGCGTCTTTTCTTCGACACGCGGCGTGATCTTGCCAGCCGCCGTCTGCTCGGGTGCCGCAGCATCCTGTTTGCTTTCCGCCCCGGCGCCGGCTACGGCTGCCAATTTCTTGCGATACGCGGAGAAATCCCCCGCCGACACATAGATCTGGCGCGCCTCCTTCGGGCTGATCGCCGCAATACCGGCTTCATCCGGGATATTCAGAATGGCGCCCGCCTTCAGGCGATGGATATCATTTTCGATGAAAGCTGCGCGGTTATTGCGGTAAATGCCCGCCAGCATCTGCTCCAGCGTCACGCCGGCATACTGGTGCTCGGCAGCAATCTTGCGCAGATTCTCACCGCGCTCGACCACGTGCTGACCTGTTTCGGCAGCCACCTTGGGCGCTTTCTCAGCCGGAGAAGCAACGGAAGAGGGTTTTTCCGGGGCAACGGCCGCCGGCTTGACGGTTTGTGTGCTCGCAGCAGGGGCATCATGGCGATTGTCGCGTACCGTCTCGACCACCCGCGCATCGACCGTACTGCGTGTTTTCGCTGCCGGCGTGAATTCCGGCGGATCGAGGAGGAAGGTGTATTCGCGCACCAGACGGCCGGTCGGCCAATTCAATTCGACGAGAAAGTCAAGGAAAGGGTCGTTGACCGGGCGACCGGAGGAGATCTTCAGTACCGCCTTGCCGCCCTTGCGCTTTTCGACATTGAAGCTCAAATCGCTCAGTGCGCTCGAATACTCGACGCCCGCCTGACTGAAGACATCCGCCGGTGCCAGACGGGCAGACATTCCGCTCAATTCTTCCGGCGTTGCCGAGAGAGTCACCTCAGCCCGCAACGGCTGCCCCAGACCGGACAATACCGTCAATTTACCCAGCCCCGCTGCATGTGCCGATACGCTGGCCAGTGACATGCCGGAGGCAATTGCGAGCGCCAGTGCGCACTTTTTGAATTTGGAGGATTTGTTCTCGATCACGGCCATGCCTTGAGCGTATTACTTGGAATAATCAAATTAACATCATGGGGTTAGCATTGCAAGCTAAACCCGCTTCTGAACAAGGATTTTTTGCATATCACCAACAATGAAAAACGGGGCAGATGCCCCGTTTTTCATTGCGGTTCACATTCTCAATCATCCAGCAAGATACGCAGCATGCGGCGCAGCGGTTCTGCAGCGCCCCACAGCAACTGGTCGCCGCAGGTGAAGGCCGCGAGATATTCCGGCCCCATCGCCATCTTGTGCAGACGGCCGACCGGCACGGTCAGCGTGCCGGTGACGGCGGCCGGCGTCAGTTCGCGCTCAGAAATTTCGCGCTCGTTCGGCACCACCTTGGCCCACGGATTGGCCTTGGCGAGCATGTCGGAGATTTCGTCGAGCGGCGCGTCCTTCTTCAGCTTGATGGTCAGCGCCTGCGAGTGGCAGCGCATGGCACCGATGCGCACGCACAGGCCGTCGATCGGGATCGAGCCGGGCGAGCGGAAGGCAGGCTTGCCGAGAATTTTGTTGCACTCGGCGCCGCCCTTCCATTCTTCCTTGGACTGGCCACCGTCGACCGGCACGTCGATCCACGGAATGAGCGAACCGGCGAGCGGCGTGTTGCGAAAATTCTTCTTCGGCAGCGCGTCGGAACGGATGGTCTCGGCCACCTTGCGGTCGATGTCGAGAATGGCCGAAGCCGGATCGACCAGCAGATCCTTGACCGAATCGTGGATGACGCCCATCTGCGAAATCAGTTCGCGCATGTTCTGCGCGCCGGCCCCAGAGGCGGCCTGATAGGTCATGGAGGTCGCCCATTCGACCAGATCGTTCTGGAACAGGCCGCCCAGGCCCATCAGCATGAGCGATACGGTGCAGTTGCCGCCGATCCAGTTCTTTCCACCCTTGGCGAGCGCGTCCTTGATGACGTTCATGTTGACCGGGTCAAGCACGATCACCGCATCGTCGGCCATGCGCAGGGCGCTGGCGGCGTCGATCCAGTGGCCGTTCCAGCCGGTGGCGCGCAGCTTGCCGAACACTTCCTTGGTGTAGTCGCCGCCCTGGCAGGTGATGATGATTTCACATGCTTTCAGCGCCTCGATGTTGCTCGCGTCCTGCAAAGGCAGGGCCGCTTCCTTGCCGCCGAATACCGGCGCCTTGCCGCCGGCGTTGGAGGTGGAGAAATACACCGGCTCGATATGGGCAAAATCGCCCTCCTCGACCATACGCTGCATCAGCACGGAACCGACCATGCCGCGCCAACCGACCAGACCTACTTTTTTCATCATTACTTCCTTTGTGTGTGAAACATGAAACATGAAACGTGAAATAGGGTGGCCGTGGCGAAGCACGTTTCACCTTTCACTTTTCACCTTTCACAGATTTTTCAGCACGGCATCACCCATTTCCCGCGTGCCGACCTTGTTGGTACCGCGCTCGTAGATGTCGCCGGTGCGATAGCCTTGTGACAGCACTTTTTTCACCGCGTTCTCGATGCGCTGCGCTTCTTCTTCGCGGTCGAAGGTGTAGCGCAACATCATCGCTGCCGACAGGATGGTGGCCAGCGGGTTGGCGAGGTTCTTGCCGGCGATGTCCGGAGCCGAGCCGTGCGAGGGTTCGTACAACCCCTTGTTCTTGTCGTCGAGCGAAGCCGAGGGCAGCATGCCGATCGAACCGGTGAGCATGGAGGCTTCGTCGGACAGGATGTCGCCGAACATGTTGCCGGTGACCATCACGTCGAACTGTTTGGGCGCGCGCACCAGTTGCATGGCGGCGTTGTCGACCAGCATGTGGCTGAGTTCGACATCCGGGTAGTCATGGGCGATTTCGATCATCACGTCGCGCCATAACTGGGTGCATTCAAGGACGTTCATCTTGTCCACCGAACACAGCTTCTTGTTGCGCTTCTGCGCGGCCTGGAAGGCGACGTGGCCGATGCGGCGGATTTCCGATTCGCTGTAGACCATGGTGTTGAAACCGACGCGCTCGCCGTTTTCCTCGCGCACGCCGCGCGGCTGGCCGAAATAGATGTCGCCGGTCAGTTCGCGCACGATCAGGATGTCCAGCCCGGCAACGATTTCCGGTTTCAAGGTCGACGCATTCGCCAGTTCCGGGTAGAGGATGGCCGGGCGCAGGTTGGCGAACAGATTGAGATCCTTGCGGATACCGAGCAGGCCGCGCTCCGGGCGCTTCTCACGAGGCAGCGCGTCCCATTGCGGGCCGCCGACCGCGCCGAGCAGCACGGCATCGGCGGCGCGTGCGAGTTTCTGCGTGGTTTCCGGATAGGGTTCGCCGGTGGCATCGACCGCCGCGCCGCCGAGCAGTGCTTCTTCCATCTCAAATTTCAGATCCAGCGCCTTCAGGACGCGGATAGCTTCGGCCATGATTTCCGGGCCAATCCCGTCACCGGGCAATACGCAAATTTTCATGTCGACTTCCTCGTGAAATTACTGCGCAAACAGCCAAGGCTGCTGAATGCGGCGATCGGCTTCAAAAGCCTTGATCTTGTCGGCATGGCGCAGGGTCAGACCGATATCGTCCCAACCATTCACCAGACACTCTTTGCGGAACGCATCGACGGCGAAGCCGATCGCCTGACCATCCGGACGCGTCACCGTCTGCGCAGGCAGATCGACGCGCAGACGGTAACCCGGCGTCGCTTCGGTCTGCTGGAAGATGGCTTCGATTTCAGCCGGTGGCAGCACGATGGGCAGAATGCCGTTCTTGAAGCAGTTGTTGAAGAAGATGTCGGCGAAAGATTCAGCGATGATGGCCCTGAAACCGTAATCCAGCAGCGCCCACGGTGCGTGTTCGCGGGAACTGCCGCAGCCGAAATTGGCACGCGTGAGCAGAATCTCAGCCCCTTGGTAACGCAGCTGATTGAGTACGAAATCGGGATTTTTCGGGCGCAGCGAGCAGTCCTTCCCTGGCTCGCCGACGTCCAGATAACGCCATTCGTCGAAGGCATTGGGGCCGAAACCCGAACGCTTGATCGATTTCAGGAATTGCTTGGGAATGATGGCGTCGGTATCGACGTTGTTACGGTCGAGCGGCGCCACCAAGCCGTCGAGATGTACGAATTTTTCCATGGTTTCCCTTACTGGGCCGAGCGCTGAATCGCCTCGCCGCCCTTCTCGATGTCCTTGCCGATCCCATGCACCGTATTGCAACCCAAGGTACCGAGCAGCGTCAGCGCAGCGAACAGGGAAAAAATGATTTTTTTCATCACAAGCTCCTTCTCTCGTCAGGAAAGATCACGAACATCGGCGAAATGCCCGGCAATTGCCGCTGCTGCCGCCATCGCCGGACTCAGCAGATGAGTGCGCCCGCCGGCCCCCTGGCGCCCCTCGAAATTGCGGTTGGAAGTGGAGGCACAGCGCTCGCCCGGTTCCAGACGGTCGGCATTCATCGCCAGACACATCGAGCAGCCCGGCTCGCGCCATTCAAAACCAGCGGCAGTAAAGATTTTATCCAGCCCCTCGGCTTCTGCCTGGCGCTTGACCAGACCCGAACCCGGCACGGCCAGCGCCAGCTTGATGTTGGGAGCAACGTGCTTACCCTGGATCACCGCCGCCGCCTCGCGCAGATCCTCGATGCGCGAATTGGTGCAAGAACCGATGAACACCTTGTCGATGGCAATCTCCGTCATCGGCGTATTGGCTTGCAGGCCCATGTATTTCAGGGCGCGCTCCATGCCCTCGCGCTTGACCGGGTCGCTCTCCCGGGCCGGATCGGGTACCACAGCATCCACCGGCACAACCATTTCCGGCGAAGTGCCCCAGGTAACTTGCGGACGAATGTCTTCCGCCTTGAGCGTGACGGTGCGGTCAAAAACCGCACCAGCTTCGGAATGCAAGGTGCTCCAGTAGGCCACCGCCCGCTCCCAGATGTCGCCCTTGGGCGAGAACGGACGATCCTTCAGGTACTCGATGGTGGTGTCATCCACCGCCACAAAACCCATGCGCGCGCCGCCTTCGATCGCCATATTGCAGAGCGTCATGCGCCCTTCCATGCTCAGGCTGCGGATGGCGCTGCCGCCGAATTCGATGGCGTACCCCGTGCCGCCCGCCGTGCCGATGGTGCCGATGATCGCCAGCGCCACGTCCTTGGCCGTCACGCCGGGGCCGAGCTTGCCTTCCACCGCCACCAGCATGGTTTTCGATTTCTTCTGCACCAGACACTGCGTCGCCAGCACATGCTCGACTTCGGAGGTACCAATGCCATGCGCCAAACAGGCGAAAGCGCCGTGCGTGGAGGTATGTGAATCGCCGCACACTACGGTCATGCCCGGCAGGGTGGCACCGTTTTCCGGGCCGACCACGTGCAGGATGCCCATGCGCTCATTCTTGAACGGGAAATAGGCGAGCGCGCCGACCTCGCGGATGTTGGCATCCAGCGTTTCGACTTGCAGACGGGAAATCGGATCCTTGATGCCCTCGTCCCAATGATCCGTCGGCGTGTTGTGATCCGGCGTGGCGACGATGGAAGAAATCCGCCACGGCTTGCGCCCGGCCAGCTTCAAACCCTCGAAAGCCTGCGGGCTGGTGACTTCGTGCACCAGGTGGCGGTCGATGTAAAGAAGTGCCGTGCCGTCCGCTTCCTGATGGACGACATGGTTCTCCCACAGTTTGTCGTAAAGTGTCTTCGGCATGGCCGGCCCTGAAAAATCGGTAAAGCGCCAAATTATTGCACAGGACTCAGGTGTTTTCGGGAAGATTTTTGCCCTTGGCCGTGTCTGGCCCGGCTTCCGCAAACCAGCGCCAGATCAGGAAAAAGCCGCACAAACCGAAAGCGGCGGCGAGCGCGAAAACCCAGCCGGCCCCCCAGCTTTCCCAGAACAATCCGCTCAACAGCGCCCCCAGCAGCCCCCCGGCGCCAAACGACAGGCTGGAATACAAGGCCTGCCCGCGACCGCGCTGGCTCGCCGGGAAATACCGATGCACCGCCGCAATCGCCGCCGCATGATAAGCGCCGAAGGTCAGCCCATGCAGCATCTGCACGAACAACATTGCCGGCAGGGAATCCACGGCCCAGCCCATCAACAGGAAGCGCGGTACCGTCGCGGCGAAACTGAGCAGCAGGATGGCGCGCAGGGAAAATCGGCGCAGCAGACGCGGCATCCACAAAAACACCCCAATTTCCGCCAGCACGCCAAGCGACCACAGCAAACCGATCAGGGTCTTGCCATAACCGTGCGCGCTCAGGTGAATGGAGAAAAACACGTAAAACCCGCCATGCGCGGTGGACATCGCCGTGCACGCCAGCATCAGCGCCAGCACCTGCGGTTGCCGCAAAACAGCGGCAATGGGCGCATGTTCGGCAGACAATGGATGCAGCGGCGCTTCCGGCAGGCTGAGCGCCAGCGCAAACAAGCCGGCCAGCACCAGGGTGCATGCCCACAACACGCCAACGGCCGCCATCTCGTCGAGCAGGAAACCCGTGCCCAGCACCGCCACGATGAAACCGACCGATCCCCACACCCGCACCGGCCCGTAACGCCCGCCTTCTTCGCGCAGGTGATCGAAAGTCAGCATCTCGACCAGCGGCAGCGCGCCGCTCCAGAAAAACGCCAGCACCGCCATCGCCAGTAACATTTCAGGCAGGCGCTCGAGCCAGAAAAAGCTGATGAAACCGAGCAGACCGACCGCTCCGGCCAGACGAATCACCGGCAGCCGGTAGCCAAAGCGATCCACCACCCAGCCCCAGACGTTCGGGCCAAAAACACGCATCAACTGCATCTGCGACATCAGCAAGCCGATGTCGAGCGCGGAAAATCCGATGGATTGCAGGTACAGCCCGAAATAGGGCGAAAACGCGCCGATGAAGGCAAAATAGAAGAAGTAATACCCTGCCAGCCGACCGTAGGGAAAAGCGGGGTGGGAAGTCATGGCAGGAACAAAGCGTGAAAGGTCAAACCCCTTCCCCCTTGCCTCCTCTCCCTTCCCGTCTCAGGCAATTCTCGGCGTTTCGCAGCGCACGTCCGCGCACTGGGCGCGGTGGCGCAGCGCGTGATCCATCAGCACCAGCGCCAGCATGGCCTCGGCGATCGGCGTGGCGCGGATGCCGACGCACGGGTCGTGCCGCCCCTGCGTCGCCACTTCGACCGCGTTGCCGGCCGTGTCGATCGAGCGGCGCGGCTGGGCGATGGAGGAAGTCGGCTTGATCGCCATGTTAACGACGATTTCCTGGCCGGTGGACAGGCCGCCGAGAATGCCGCCGGCGTGGTTGCTGAGAAAACCCTGCGGCGTCATTTCGTCGCCGTGTTCGCTGCCTTTTTGCGCCACCGCCGCGAAACCGGCGCCGATCTCGACGCCCTTGACCGCGTTGATGCTCATCATGGCGTAGGCGATTTCGGCGTCGAGCCGGTCGAACACCGGTTCGCCCCAACCGGGCGGGACGCCCTGGGCGGTGACGGTAATGCGTGCGCCGACCGAATCGAGCGATTTACGCAGCGCATCCATGTAATTTTCAAGCTCCGGCACGATGGCCGCATTCGGGGCGAAAAAGGGATTTTGTTCGATGGCTTCGGCGCTGACGAAAGGAATCTCGATCGGCCCAAGCGCACTCATCCAGCCGCGGATGCGGACACCATGCCGCTCCAGCAGCCATTTCCGGGCAACCGCTCCGGCTGCCACGCGCACTGCGGTTTCCCGCGCCGAGGAGCGACCGCCGCCGCGATAATCGCGGAAACCGTATTTCTGCGTATAAACGTAATCGGCATGGCCGGGGCGGAAGGTGCTGGCGATGTTGCCGTAGTCCCTGCTGCGCTGGTCTTCGTTGCGGATCAGCAGAGCGATGGGCGTGCCGGTCGTTTTGCCCTCAAAGACGCCGGACAGGATTTCCACCGCATCCGGCTCGCGGCGCTGCGTCACGTGGCGGGAGGTGCCTGGCTTGCGGCGGTCGAGTTCGCGCTGGATGTCCTCCGCGCACAGGGCCAGCCCCGGCGGGCAGCCATCGACGACGCAACCGATGCCCGGCCCGTGCGATTCGCCAAAGGATGTGACCGTAAATAAAGTGCCGAAAGTATTGCCTGACATCGCTCATCACCGCCGCTCAAGAAGGCCGCGAGTTTACCACGGTAGCGCCGGCCACTCCGGGCCGAGCGCGGCTGGATCAGGCGCCGGCGGCTTCTTCCGGCCAGTTCTTGATGTAGTTCTTGAGCAGCGTGTTTTCCAGGCTCTGCTCTTCGAGCACGGCTTTCGCCACGTCGAGGAAGGAAATCACGCCCTGCAGATCGCCGTTTTCCACCACCGGCAGATAGCGCGAGTGCTTTTCGATCATCAACCGGCGCAGGCTGATGGCGTCCATTTCGGGAGAAACCGTCACCGGATCGGCCACCATCACTTCGCGCACCGTGGGCGACTTGCCGCTGACATTGGCTGCCTTCACCGCCTGCAATACCTCGCGGAAAGTCACCATGCCGACCATCTTGCCGCCCGCCATGACCACCAGCGAGCCGACGTCCAGATCGGCCATGCTCGCCACCACATCCGCCAGGCTTTGCTCGGGCGTCGTGGTGTACAGCACGCCACCTTTCACGCGCAGAATTTCCTTGACCAGCATCTCGATTTTCTCCGTTTTTCCCGCAACTCGAATGCGTGGGATATTAGTGGAAGCTCGCCCGATACGCAAAGCGGCATTTGAGGTAACACTTGCAACCCAAACCGTCACGAACAGTTACACATGGTTTGCTACTTTGACGGCTTCACGCTAACCTCCACGCCATTCACATTTTCCGGAGCCTGACATGACCACTCCCTACGAAATCAAACACCCTGGCGCACTGGCCGAAACCACCCAGCAAAACCGCGTGTTGAAGAACACCTACATGCTGCTTGGCATCTCGATGATCCCCACCGTGCTGGGCGCATTGGCCGGCATCCAGATGGGCTTCTCATTCTTCGCCGGCAGCCCGCTGATTTCCTTCCTGCTGTTCATGGGCATCGCTTTCGGCTTCATGTGGGGCATCGAAAAGAACAAGAACAGCGGCCTGGGCGTCGCCCTGCTGCTCGGCTTCACCTTCTTCATGGGCCTGATGCTGTCGCGCATCCTGCAATACGCCCTCGGTTTCAGCAACGGCGGTTCGATGATCGCCCTGGCCGCAGGCGGCACCGGCGCGATTTTCCTGACGCTGTCCTCGATCGCTGCAACCACCAAGCGCAATTTCAGCGGCATGGGCAACTTCCTGTTCGCTGGCGTGATTCTGGTGCTGCTGGCCATCGTCGCCAACATCTTCTTCCAGATTCCGGCCCTGTCGCTGGCGATTTCTGCCGCCGTCGTCGGGATTTTCTCGGCCTACATCCTGTACGACATCAACCGCATCGTGCATGGCGGCGAAACCAGCTACGTGACGGCCACGCTGGCGGTGTATCTGGACGTGTACAACGTATTCGTCGGCCTGCTGCAACTCATCATGGCCTTGACCGGCGAGCGCGACTGAACCTTTCCCGAAACCTCCCCAAAGCGGCCTGCGCAATGTCAGGCCGCTTTTTCATGCGCGCTCGAACAACGCGATGGACTCGACGTGCGCCGTGTGCGGGAACATGTTGACGATACCCGCCGCCTGCAAGCGATACCCCTTGAGGCTCGCCAGCACCCCGGCATCGCGCGCCAGCGTCGCCGGATTGCAGGAGACATAAACCAGCCGCTGCGGCGCATTCGCCCCCAGCGCCTTGCACAATTCGACCGCTCCCTCGCGCGGCGGGTCGATCAGCATCTTGTCGAAATGCCCCAGACCGGTCAGCCAGTCCTCGGTGCACTCGAACAAATTGGCCGCGCGGAAGCTCACCCGCCCGGCCAGACCATTCGCCTGCGCCGCCTCGCGCCCGCGCGCCACCAGCGCCGAGCTGCCTTCCACGCCCAGCACCTGCGCGCCACACCGGGCTATGGGCAGGGTGAAATTTCCCAAACCGCAGAACATGTCGGCGATCCGCTCGCCCGGCTGCGGATCGAGCAACTGCAAGGCGCGGCGCACCATGACGCGATTCATGGCGTGATTGACCTGGGTGAAGTCCGTCGGACGGAAATCCAGTTCCAGATCGAATTCCGGCAGCCGATAAGACAGCCGCGGCCCCGGCAGCGGATAAAAACGCTGCGCGCTGTCCGGTCCTTTCGGTTGCAGATAAAACACCACCCGATGCTGGTCGGCAAAGGCGCGCAAGGCGTCCTCGTCGCGCCGGGTCAGCTTTTGCAGAATCCGCAGCACCAGCGCCGTGCACTGCTCGCCCACGGCCACCTCGATCTGCGGCAGGCGCTCCGCGCGACTCAACACCCCCCGCACAATGGCGGTGT
>URNG01000022.1 GCA_900549295.1 uncultured Rhodocyclaceae bacterium | reverse complement strand
CCAGCGGCGGAGAGGGGGGTGTTCGGGGGGGGGACACCCGCCAAGCCGATGCTGACGGTGAGTTCTATCGTTTCTCCGTGCGCAGCCAAGCGCGATGCCTCGACCGCCTGACGCACGCGCTCGGCAAAACTTGCGCAATGCACCAGCGCCGTCCCCGGCGACACCACCGCCAGGCAACCCGGTGCGACGTGCCCCAGGCTGTCTTCCTGGCGCACCTTGCCGGACAGCATGCGGGCAAAGCGGTAAATGATCTTTTCGGCCTGCTCGTCCCCCAGTTTGTCGCACAGGCTTTCGAAGCCGTCGAAACCCAGCACCATCAGGCTGACATCCATGCCGTGACGCGCTGAATGCGACAAAGCCTGAGCGATCTGCAGTTCGAGGAATTTGCGCGTAAACAGCCCGGTCTGCGGGTTTTTGACGCATTCTTCCTGCACGCTTTCGATATTCTGATGCGCCTCCTGCAGAGCCAGGAGATTGCCCAGGCGGGTCAGTATCTCGACGGTACCGCTACCCTTGGTGATGAAATCCGAGGCGCCGGCAGCGCGCGCCTTGGCGCGTTCCTCTTCCGTTTCCTCGCCTGACACCAGGATGAAAGGCATCTGCTGCAAACGCCGCAGGCGCGAGGTGCGCAGGCGCTCCAGCAACTGATAGCCGTTCATCTTCGGCATCTGCAGATCGGACACCACCGCGCGGATCGATTGGTCGAGCACCAGCGCCTGCCAGGCCGCCTCGCCGTCGCCCTCTTCGCGCACGTCGTAATGCGCCCGGATGTGCTGCACCAGCGAGGCGCGCACCAGACGCGAATCGTCGACCACCAGAACGCGCGGCAGATCGGCCACGTCAGGCTCCGCCAACCTCAACGACGACCCGCCCCTTGATGCGCCCGCCGATGAATTCATCGAACATTGCCGGCAGATCGGCAAAAGCCACCCGGCGCGTCATCGCCGCCAGGTGTGGCGGTCGCAGATCGCTCGCCAGACGCTGCCAGACGCCGCTGCGGTACGGCTCGCCGATGTAGCCGGAATCGATGCCGAGCAGGGAAACGCCGCGCAGGATGAAAGGCGCCACCGTGGTATTCAGCTTCATGCTGGACGCCAGACCGATGCTGGCGATGGTGCCGCCCTGCAACATCGTGCTGGCGATCCAGGCGAGATAATCGCCGCCCAGATTGTCGACCGCGCCTGCCCAGCGGCCGCTGTCGAGGGGACGGATCCTGGCGAGATCGAGATCCTGGCGCAGCAGCACTTCGGCCGCGCCCAGTTCGCGCAGGTAATCCGCTTCGCTGGCCTTGCCGGTAAGCGCTACCACGCGGTAGCCGCGCTGCGCCAGCATATCGACTGCCAGACTGCCGACGCCGCCGGTCGCGCCGGTCACGATCACCGGCCCCTTGGCCGGCGTCAGACCGTTTTCTTCCATGCGCACGATGCCCAGCGCCGCGGTGAATCCGGCCGTACCCAAGGCCATCGCGTCATGCAGCGACAGTCCGGTGGGCAGCGGCACCACCCAATCGGCCGGCACGCGGGCGAATTCGGCGTAGCCGCCATGATGCGCGACGCCAATGTCGAAGCTGGTGGCGATCACCGCATCGCCTGCCTTGAAGCGCGCATCCGCGCTGGACACCACCGTGCCGCACAAATCGATGCCGCCGACGCAGGGAAAGCGCCGGATGATCTTGCCGGCTCCGGTCGCCGCCAGCGCGTCCTTGTAATTGATGCTGGAGAAGGCCACGCGGATCACCACGTCGCCGACATCGAGGTCGGCCATTTCCATCGTCGTGAAGCGATGCCCCACTTTGCTCTCGCCCGCCTCGTTGTCGTTTTGCTCGATCAGCAAAGCCTGAAAACTCTCCGCCATCTGTCTGCACTCCTGTGTTCCTGTCCGGGCGCATGATACCCCCACTCGCACCATGACAGACAAACCCGCCAAAGATTTCCACACATTGCAAAAATGACGGCGCAGGGTTTACAGCCCCGAAAATTTCAAATAGATTACGCGCCCATGTCACGCCGCACACTCACCTCTACCCTCTTCGCCGCCGCCATCGTCTGCGGCGTTTTCGGCCCGGCGCACGCCGGCGAGACACTCCGTCTGGACGGCCTGCGCCCCCTGGACACCCCGATCTCCTTGATGGAACGCTACACCAACGCCACCCAGGACGTCATCCTGGAAGGCTTGAAACTGGTTGGCGTGCGCTACAAGATGGGCGGCAACGACAGCGAAACCGGCCTGGACTGCAGCAGTTTCGTGCAAACCGTGTTCAAGGAAAGCATCGGCACCTATCTGCCGCGCACCGCGCGCGAGCAGAGCCAGGTCGGCGAACATGTCGACCTCAGCCAGTTGAAACCGGGCGATCTGGTGTTCTTCAACACCATGCGCCGCGCCTTCTCGCATGTCGGCATCTACCTTGGCGACAATCATTTCCTGCACGCCCCGCGCGCCGGTGCCGAGATCCGGGTCGAGAACATGAGCAGCGGCTACTGGATGACGCGCTTCAACGGCGGCCGCCGCCTGATCGATGCGCGCTAGGAAAAATCTGACACCAAGCTCGCCAAAGCAGCCCACTTCTCCTAGAATCCCCGCGTCTGTCGTTACAGGTCAGGATTCATGAGTTCCAAATTCACCCCCGCCACGACCAGTGCCTTGATGAGCGCCATCCGCGCGAACAATCTGCACGCGCTGCGTTCCGCGATCGATGCCGGAGGGAACATCGAGGAAGCCGACATGCACGGCTATCCGGGCCTCCCCCTGCGCACCGCCTGCTTCAGCGGCAATCTGCTCGCCGTTCGGGCGCTGCTCGATGCCGGGGCCGACATCAACGCGCCCACCGCCGACGGTCGCGGTGCCCCTCTGCGCCTGGCGCTGCGCGCAGGCCATCAGGATATCGCCGCCCTTCTGCTCAGTCGCGGCGCAGAAATTCCGGACCAGGTCGACATCCCGCCCAGCCTCATGGAGCGGGCGCAGGAAATGGCGAGCGGCGAACGCGCCAGCATCGACATGCCGGCCCTGGAATTCGAGCGCGGCCTTGCCGTGGAAACCTCGCTCGCGCTCCCTGCCGTTCCGCTCCCCTCGGCACCCGGGGCCACGGAAACCCAGCTTGGCAACATCATCGATTTCGAATTTGCCCCGCTGCCGGCAGATGTTCCGCCAGCACCGCCGCCCGCTCCAGCCACGCCCAAACCTGCGCCGCTCAACGAAATCGAGGAAGTCGACCTCAAAGGCGTATACGGCGTGGACACCAACATCATCAACATGGACCTCGAGCACTTGAGCGGTGCTCAACCCGAACCCGCGCCGCAGCTGGTACGCAAATAAGAAAAGGTCGGGTTTGCCCCGCGCGCGCGCCATCCCCCTGCTCTCGCCGGACGATCCGCTGCCGCCGGTCGCAGAAGCGCGCCCCGAGCTGGGAGGATTGCTGGCGCTGGGCGGCGGCCTGTCGCCGCAACGCCTGCTTGCTGCCTACCGCTGCGGCGTCTTTCCCTGGGGCACGCAGCACGGCTTGCCCCTCTGGTATTACCCCGAGCCGCGCATGGTGCTGTTGCCGGAAAATCTCCGGATCAGCCATTCGCTGCGCAAAATCCTGCGCAACAGCTCGTGCACACCCGGCTTCGGTTTTACCCACAACCGCGACTTCCCGGCCGTGATCCGCGCCTGCGCCCAAACACCGCGCCCCGGGCAAGACGGCACCTGGATCAGCGAAGAGTTGATTGCCGCCTACGGCGAACTGCACCGCCAGGGCTGGGCGCACTCGGCCGAAACCTGGCTGGATGGCGAACTCGTCGGCGGGCTGTACGGACTCTGGATCGGCGGCGTATTTTTTGGCGAATCCATGTTTTCACGGCAGAGCAACGCCTCCAAATTCGCACTGGCGCACTGGGTGGCACATCTGAAAAAACACCATTGCGGTTTGATCGATTGCCAGGTGCACACCCCGCATCTGGCTTCCCTCGGTGCAGAAGAGATTTCCGGGGCACAATTCCAATACTATCTACGCACCTTGATCGGATAGCCATGGCCCACCCCGACGATGCCGACCTGCCCTTCTCCCTCCTGCAGTTCTACGCCACCGCCCCCTACCCCTGCAGCTATCTCGATGCGCGGCAGGCCCGCTCGCAGGTCGCCACACCGCCGCACCTCGTTGACGTCGATAGCTACAGCCGCTTGATCCGGCGAGGATTTCGCCGCAGCGGCCTGTTCACCTACCGTCCCTATTGCGATGACTGCCAGGCCTGCACGCCGGTGCGCCTGCCGGTCGCAGCCTTTACGCCCAACCGCAGCCAGCGCCGCGCCCTGAGCACCCACCAGGCACTGGAAGCGCGCGAGCGGGCGCTCAATTTCGAACAGGCGCATTTCGATCTCTATCAACGCTATCAGCAACGCCGCCACGCGGGCGGCGGCATGGACGAAGACAGCCGCGAGCAATACAGCCACTTCCTCCTGCAAAGCTATATCGACACCCGCCTCATCGAATTCTCCGAAAACGGCGTGCTGCGCATGGTCAGCATCATCGACGTGCTGGACGACGGCCTTTCTTCCGTCTACACCTTCTACGACCCCGATGTGGCCAACGCGAGCTACGGCACTTTCAACATCATCTGGCAGGCCGAGCAGTGCCGGGCAGCCGGCTTGCCCTACCTGTACCTGGGTTACTGGATTGCCGAATCCCGAAAAATGGCCTACAAGGCCCACTTTCGCCCACTGGAAGCCTTGCTCGATGGCCGCTGGCAGCCTCTGCCTGCGGATGTTGATACACTCTCTGCCCAGCATCGACACGGACCAGACCCGCAGTGACACCCATCCCGTTCATTCCGCCAGCCAGAAAACGGCTGCTGCAAGCCATTCTGCTGAGCCTTTGCCTCTTCTTCAGCGCCTTCGGTATTGCCGCAGAACCGCCGACCCAGCCGGCATCGACCACGTCCGCAACAAGCGCGCCCGGCATCGACAGCCTGGAAAAGCCGATCACCGGCCCGGCAGAGCCAAGCGCCGCAACCCCCAGCGCCAACCGTTTCGATTCACCGCTCATCTTCCTGGTACTGCTGGCGGCAGCCTCTGCCCGCGCCCTGTTCGGCATGGCCGGCGGCATCGGCATCGCGCTCCTCGCGGCCGCCCTCGTCTGGTTCAGCTTTGCTTCCGTGACCGCCGCCCTGGCCATGGGCGCCTTCGCCTTCCTCATTTCCCTGATCCGCTTCAGTCCGGGCAGCGGCAACAAGAAAAACAATGACGACGGCGCTCGATCCAGCGGTGACGCGCGTTCCGGTAAATGGTGAAACACTTAAATATCGCAAACTAATTCCCGAATTCAGCTCGCTTATCCGGACGCTCGTTTTGAGCCGGATTAAAGTTCAGCCCTCCCCTCGCTTCGAAAATGCAGGCATTGCCAACTCCAGCCCCTCACCATGCGCCTCTTTTCACTCAGCCTCGCCCTCGGTTTATTCGCCGCATCGGCCCTGGCCCAGACCTTTTCTCCGGATTCTCCAATACATGACGCCGCCCGCCTGGGTGGCGCAGAGGCCGTCAAGCGCGTGTTGAAAAAAGACCCCGGTGCCCGCGATCAACGCACCCAGTTGGGCTCGCAAGCCATCCACCTCGCGGCGATGAACCCCGACACCGGCGCCCTGCGCGCCTTGATCGAGGCCGGGGCCAACGTCAACGCGCGCGATGCCGAAGGAGCCACGCCGCTGCACATGGCCGCCTACGCCAGCCGTGCAACGCACGTGCAGATACTGCTCGAAGCGGGGGCCGATCCATTGGCCGTCACCGACAACGGGCGCGACGCCACCGCCATGGCGCGCAAGGTCAAGGCCGACGAAACCGCCGGCGTGCTGGCCCTGTGGATTCTCAAAGGCTGTCAGGCGAAGAAGCCATGCTGAAACGATTTTCCCTCCTCCTCGCCCTGTTTTTCACTTCCGCCGCTGCAACACAGGCGGCGGAACTGCCAACCATCAAAGCCTATTCACCCAAGGTTTGCCTTGCCTGCATCGACTGGGCCGAGCATCTGCGCCAGCACGGCTTCAAGGTGGACGTCACGCAAACCGACGACATGGATGCGATCAAGCGCAAGCTGAAGGTGCCGCGCGAACTGGAAGCCGTTCCCAGCGCCACGGTGGCCGGTTATTTCATCGAAGGCCACGTGCACGCCGACCAGATCAAGGAACTGCTCGCCGAAAAACCCAAGGCGCGCGGGCTGGCCGTGCCGGGACTGCCGCTGGGCGCGCCGGGCCGGGAATATTCCAGCCCGACCTGCCAGACCGCCTGCACCGTGCTCGACACCAACACCGCCGAACAGCGCGTGCGCCGCGAGTTTTACGAAACGCTGCTGGTGCTGCCCGACGGCTCCACCAAAACCTGGGCGCGCCACTAAGCGATAAACCAGGTAGCAAAAACCGCCAAGCCAGGGAAGTTCTGAATAAATCAGAACCGTTCGGGCTGAGCCTGTCGAAGCCCTTGATGTTGCAGGTGAGGCCCTTCGACAGGCTCAGGGCAAACGGATTTGTTCAAAGCTGCCCTAGAGGAATTCCGCGTACTGCGCCGCCGCCCAGGCGGCGGCAGCGGCCAGCGGATCGGCTTCCTGCTGCTGCCGGACTTCCTGCATGAGAAAACCGTCGCCCCGGCGGCGGTAGTCGACTTCCAGCCGGATGCCGGCATCCGGCTCGACGCCCGTCAGCAGATGGCATACGCTGTCCGGCCATTGCGGCGCTTCACCGGCGCCGGCAATCCGCGCCGCCACCATCTGCCCCATGGCGGCGGCGACGTGGCCGGTTTTCGGGTAATGGCCGAACTGCGGAGACACCCGCCCGGCGGCGTCGCCGATGATGAAGATGCGCTCATCGACCCGGCTGCGCAGCGTCAGCGGGTCCTGCGCCCCCCAGGGATCGCCCGCGGAAGCCAGAAAACCGGCCGCGGCCAGCCAGGCGGGCGCTTTCTGCGGCGGCGACAGCAGCGCCAGGGCGAAGGGAATGTCGTCCAGATCGGTGCTGACGCTGCGCTTGTCGAGATCGACGCTGCGCACCCGGGCATGGTCGAGATAGGTGATCTGCTCCCGCCAGATATCGTTGAAGGCGCGCCGATAGGCGGGCATCAGGGGATTAGGGTCAATCACGATCAGCTTGCCGGGCAGGCGCTGTTTTTTCAGCCACCAGGCGAGCAGCAGCGCGCGCTCGTAAGGCGCTGGCGGGCAGCGGTGGGGCGCGGGCGGCACCGCCAGCAGCAGGTCGCCGCCCGTAAATTTCCGCAAGCGCTCGCGCAGTCCCGGCAGGTGCGCCGCGCGCGCCATCGCGCCCGAACACTCGTTCTCCAGACGGGCCGCCGTGGCCGCATCGTCGATGCCCCACGCCTGCCAATCCTCCTCGACGCCCGGCGACAGCACCAGCCAGTCGTAGGGCAAAGCCCCGGCGCTGGTGTGCAGGAGGCGGGCACCTCGCTCGATGCCGGTCATTTCACCACGCAGAAAACGATAGCCGCGCGCCGCCGCCAGCGCCGCGTAGTCGCGCTGCTGCGGTTCTGGCGCGCCAGCATGGCCGACCAGCCAGCGGTTGCTGCCGACGAAGGAGGAAAAATGCCGCGCCCGGTCGACCAGCGTCACCTCCAGCCCCGGCGCATACCGGCGCAGCGCCGCCGCGGCCCGCAGGCCGCCCCAGCCGCCGCCGGCAATCACCACCCGTCCATTCTTCGGCGCGGCATGCAGCGGGCGCAGCGCGGGCCACAGCGCGGCGGCAAGCAGGAAACGGCGGCGGGAGAATGGCGACTGGGCGAACATGGGCGCGAACATAGATGGTATCCGGGCAAGCGAAACTGGCGAGCAAAGCGGGCAGACTAGGTTTTCCGCCAAGCGCGGTAAACGCGCCAGATCAAATCAGGCCGCCCCATCGTTTGCGCTTATCGCGCAATAACGCGGCTCGATCACTGATAGCGCAGGGCTTCGATCGGATCAAGGCGGGCCGCTTTCTGCGCCGGATACCAGCCGAAGAAGATGCCGACGCTGGCCGCCACGGCAAACGCCAGCAGCGCCGCCGTACCGGAAATGACGATGACCATGCCGGTCAGGGCGTTGATGCCCAGCGCGATCGCAATGCCCAGCAGCAGCCCGGTAAAGCAGCCGGCGAAGGAGATCATCACCGCTTCCAGCAGGAACTGCATCAGGATGTCGCGCTGACGCGCCCCGATCGCCATGCGGATGCCGATTTCACGGGTACGCTCGGTGACCGACACCAGCATGATGTTCATGATGCCGATGCCGCCGACGATCAGGGAAATCGAGGCGATCGCCCCGAGCAGGATCGACATGGTGCGCGTCGTGGCGGCTTCCGATTCCGCCGCCGCCGACAGATTGCGCATGAAGAAATCGTCCGGCGTGTCCTCGCGCAGATGGTGGCGCTGGCGCAGGAGCGCGGTGGTCTGCGCCATCACCTGCTCCATGTTGTCGGCGCGCGAAGTCTGCACCATGATCATGCGCACCGAACCGACGAAGGGCGTGCCGAACACCTTGCGCTGCGCGGTGGTGAGCGGAATCAGCACGGTATCGTCCTGATCGCGCCCGTCCAGGCTCTGCCCCTTCGGCCCCAGAACGCCGATCACCACGAAGGGGCTTTGCTGGATGCGCATCGTCTTGCCCACCGGCTCCTCGTCGCCAAAGAGGTTTTCGGCCACGGTCTTGCCGATCACCGCCACCCGCGTCGCCGAGCGCACGTCGGAATCGCTGAAACCGCTGCCGCCGGCAAGGCTCCAGGCGCGTGCGTCGAGGTAGGCCGGGGTGGTGCCGATGACCTGGGTGCTCCAGTTCTGCGCGCCGTAGATGACTTGCCGCGACCCCTGATGGGTGGGCGCGACATTGACCACGCCGTCGAGTTCGGCGATGGCGTCGGCGTCGGCCACGGTCAGGGTCGGCCCGCCGCCGCTGCCGCTTCTGACGCCGCCGCTGGACGAAAAACCGGACAGCACGATGTAGAGATTGGAACCCATCGTGCTGATCGTCTGCTGAATGGCGAACTGCGCGCCCTGCCCGATGGCCAGCATGATGACCACCGCGCCGACGCCGATCACCATGCCGAGCATGGTCAGCGCCGCGCGCAGGCGGTTGGCGTTCATCGCCGACCAGGCTTCGCCGAGCATCGGGCGGATCATGGCGCGGCTCCGGTCAGGTGGTCGCTGATGATCTGTCCGTCGCGGAAACGCACCTGACGCTTGGCGTGTTCGGCGATGTCCAGTTCGTGCGTCACCAGCACGATGGTGATGCCGTCGCGGTTCAGTTCATCGAACAGGGCCATGATGTCCTCGCTGGTCTGGCTGTCGAGGTTGCCGGTCGGTTCGTCGGCGAGAATGAGGCGCGGCTGGTTGACCAGCGCCCGGGCGATCGCCACCCGTTGCTGCTGGCCGCCGGAGATGCGGTTGGGCAGGGAATCGGCGTACTGCCCCAGGCCCACGCGCTCGAGCAGGACGCGCGCCCGCGCCCGGCGGGCGGCCTTGTCCACGCCGGCGTACACCAGCGGCAGCGCCACGTTGTCCTGCAAGCTCATGCGCGGCAGCAGGTTGAAGCCCTGAAAGACGAAGCCCAAGGTGTGATTGCGCAGCCGCGCCAGCGCATCCTTGTCCATCTGCGCCACGTCGGCCCCGGCCAGATGGTAAGCACCGCCGCTGGGGCGGTCGAGGCAGCCGAGGAGGTTCATGAAGGTCGATTTTCCGGAACCGGACGGCCCCATGATCGCCAGATACTCGCCCGCTTCCACCCGCAGATCCACGCCGCGCAGGGCGGGGAATTCGCCGGCCGCCGTCTGATAGGACTTGCCCAGCCCTTCGACCCGGATGACCGCGTCCGCCATCAGAACATCCGCATGCCGACGGAGGACGGCGGCTTGACCGCGCCACCGTTTTCGCCGACGACCACCAGCGCGCCCGGCTGCAAATCGCCGCCCAACTCGCCGCCCAGCACTTCGGTGTTGCGGCTGTCCGTGATCCCCAGGCGCACGCTGACCGGCTGCAATTTGCCCTGCGCCAGCACGTAGAGCGTCGCGCCCTGTCCGGCGCGTTTCCTGTCCTTGCCGGAGCCGTCCGCCTGCGGTTTTTCGGCGGCTTTGCCTGCGGGCCTGTCGGCAGCCTTGTTGTTGGCAGCCTTTTCCTTTTCCGCAACCGCCTCCGCCGGCTTGAAACGCAAGGCCGCATTCGGCACCAGCAGGGCGTCCTCGCGCGACTGCACGCCGATCGTGACGTAGGCGGTCATGCCCGGCAGCAGGATGTGTTCCGGGTTGGCGACGGAAATGCGCACGTTGTAGGTGACGACGTTCTGCTGCGTCGTCGGATTGAGGCGGATCTGCTGCACCACGCCCGCGAACTGGCGATCCGGGAAGGCGTCGACGGTGAATTTCGCTGCCTGCCCTTCGCGGATGTTGCCCAGATCGGCTTCGGCGAAGCTGGTGTCGATGCGCATCTCGGTGAGGTCTTGCGCGATCTTGATCAGGGTCGGCGTCTGGAAGCTCGCCGCCACGGTCTGCCCCAGGTCGACCACGCGATCGATCACCACGCCATCCACAGGCGAGCGGATGATGGTGTAGCCCAGATTGGCGCGGTCCCGCGCATTCGACGCCTGCGCCTGCGCCAGTTGGGCGCGTGCCGATTTCAGCGCCTGCGCCGCCTGGTCATACTCCTGCTTCGACACGTATTCCTGCGCCAGCAGCGCCCGCATCCGGCTTTCGTTGGCGTTCGCCAGTTCCAGCGCCGCCTGCGCGCTCAGCACGTTCGCCGCGCTCTGCCGCTCGCTCGCCGCGACCAGGGCGTCGTCGAGTTCCAGCAGGGGCTGGCCGGCCTTCACCTGATCGTTGAAATCGACGTAAAGCTTCCTCACCGTGCCGGACACCTGCGTGCCGACGCTGACCAGCACCACCGGGTTGAGCGTGCCGTTGGCCGATACGCTCTGCACCACGCTGCCGCGCTGCACTTCCACCGTCCGATAGCGCTGCGCCGGATTCTGCGCGGCGCGCCCGGCGAACCACCAGTAAGCGAGGCCGAGCGCGGCCAGCAAGATAGCGCCAAGGATTATT
Source organism: uncultured Rhodocyclaceae bacterium (assembly GCA_900549295.1). Taxonomy (GTDB): domain Bacteria; phylum Pseudomonadota; class Gammaproteobacteria; order Burkholderiales; family Rhodocyclaceae; genus Azonexus. The sequence continues at coordinate 21,693 of URNG01000022.1, read as the reverse complement.
TTCTTCTTCATATTCAAGGTCTTTCCGGGGCTGCGGCGAGCAGCGTGTCGTCCAGCGCCCCCATGGCTTGCGCCAGGGTCGCGCGATATACGTGCCAGTCGAGTTCCGACTGGATGCGCTGCACCCGCGCCGTGGCGAGCGCGCTTTGCGCGTTCAGCAGATCCAGCACATTGCCGACGCCCGCCTTGTAGCGGCCGAGCGCCACCCGCTCGGACTGTTCGGCGCTGGCCAGCAGGTCGCGCGTGGTCTGCACGGCTTCCGCCGCCGTCTGCAGATTCTGGTAGGCTCGCCAGACATCCAGCGTCACCTGGTTCTGCAAGCGCTCGTTCTGGGCCAGCCGCGCGTCGCGCAGCGCTTCGGCGGCGCGGATGCGGTAACTGTTCTCGAAGCCGGTGAAGATCGGCACGCTCAGCGTCAGGCCGATGCTGTTGCCGTGGCTGCGTTCGCCTTCCAAGCGCTGCCAGTTGGGGCCGGCGCTCAGGGACAGGCTCGGCCGCCCCTGCGCCCGCGCCGCATCGATGCTGGCGTCGACGGCGCGCAGCTGCGCTTGCGCGGCACGCAGATCGGGACGCTGTTCCAGCGCGGCGCGGATCAGGCCGTCGACGTCACGCTGGAAACCGGTCAGCTCGCCCGGCGACTCCGGCTCGGCCAGGGCAAAGGCCGTGGCGGCCGGAAAGCCCAGCGCGTCGGCCAGCGCGCCCAGCGCGTTGCGCGCCTCGCCCTCGGCCCGCTGCCGGTTGAGCCGCGCCTGCGAGGCCGCCGTCTGCGCCTGCAAGCGATCCGCTGGCGTCCCGGTGCCGACCTCGTAGCGTAATTGCGCGGCGGCCAGACTTTCCTGCGCCGAGCGTTCGCTCTGCTGCGCGGCGGCGACCGCAGATTGCGTCGCCTGGGCGTTGTAATAGGTTTGCAGAGCGGCGAGAAAAACCGCCTGCACGGTCGTGTCGCGGTTGGCCAGCGCCACGTCCAGCAAGGCCTCGGCGCTGTCCTGATTGGCGCGGCGCAGGCCGCCGTCGAATACCAGCCAGGAGAGGGAAAGACTGGCGTTCTGCTGATCCGTCGTCTGCCCGTCGCGGCGGCTGCTGGTGCCTGTCACCCGGCCATCCAGCGTCGGCAGCCAGGCGGCGCGCGCCACGCCGAGCTGCGCCGCCTGCGCCCGCGCCGTTGCCCATACTTCGCGCGTCTGCGGCTGGCGGCAGAGCGCCAGGTCGACGGCGTCGGCAGCGCTCAAGGGCGTTGCCGGCAATTGCTCGGCGCATGGGCGCTCCGCCACCCGGGCGGCCAGCAGCGTCGCGCCGCGCAGACGCAGGGTTTCTTCCGCGCGCAACGGATCGTCGAAAGTGGGGCCATCCGCATGTGCGAACCCCGAGGCCAGAGCGGCGCACAGGCCGCAAACGCCCAGAAAAGTGTGTTGGAAACTCGGCATGGGCGGCAGTTTAACTTCGCGCCCGTAACGCGGCTGTTACAAATTGTTCATAAACGTCGGCAAATGCAAAACCGCAAATAAAGTGGTATCCCTCTTGGCACACTTGACCCCGGCTGGCACAATCTCGCAGTGGAGAGTTCGTCCTGCCGTCGTGTTCCCTTCCAGCGCCGGCTTGCCAAGAAGCATAAAATAAAAAGGTTACAGCAATGTCTCGTTTTGCCGACTTGAAAATCTGGGTCCGTCTCACCGCTGCCATCTGGCTGGTCCTGGCGCTGATCTGGGCCGGTGCCATCGTCTGGATGACGCAGGTCAACCGCGACACCTCCATCAAGCAAGCGCAGGGTTTCGCACAAAGCATCCACGAGATGACCATGGCCGGCCTCACCGGCATGATGATTACCGGCACCGTCGGCCAGCGCGAGGTATTCCTCGACCAGATCAAGCAGCTCTCCATCATCAAGGACCTGCACGTCGCCCGCAGCGAGGCCGTGTCCAAGCTCTACGGCCCGGACACCAAGAGCAGCCGCCCACTCGATGCGCTCGAACAGCAGGTCATGCAGACCGGCAAGCCATACATGGCGGTGGATCACGAAAACGGCCACGCCTTCCTGCGCGTCATCAATCCGACCAACGCCGCCAAGAACTATCTCGGCAAGGACTGCATCCTCTGCCACCAGACGCCGGAAGGCACCGTGCTCGGTCTGGTGAGCATGAAGGTGTCGCTGGATTCCGTCGAAAACGAAGTTTCCGCCTTCCGCCTGAAAATTGCCGGCGCCGCGCTGGGCGCGCTGGGCCTGCTGCTCATCATCGTCTATGCCCTGACCCGCCACTTCGTCACCGCGCCGCTCGAACATCTGCGCGACGGCCTGCGCGACATCGCGCGCGGCGAAGGCGACCTGACGCGCCGCCTGCCGGTCAACGGGCAGGACGAAGTCGGTCAGGCCTCCGAAGTGTTCAACGAAGTGATGGCCAACTTCCAGCAACTGATCGGCCAGGTGCGCGATGCCGCCGGTCAGGTCGCGGCGCGCATCACCAGCCTTTCGGAAAGCGCCGATCAGGTTGCGGACAGTTCGCGCCAGCAGAACGAAAAATCCAATGCCGCGGCGGCCTCGGTCGAGCAACTGGTCGCCAGCATCTCGGCCATCGCGCAGAGCGCAGAGCGCGTGCAGTCGCAATCGCAGGAAAGCCTGAACCGCGCCAACGAAGGCAACCAGAACCTGCAAACCCTGCTCGGCGAAATGTCGGTGGTGGAGCGCGCCGTCAAGGAAATGGCCGAATCGGTCGAGAACTTCGTGCATAACACCGACGCCATCAGCGCCATGACGCGCGAAGTCAAGGACATCGCCGACCAGACCAACCTGCTCGCCCTGAACGCCGCCATCGAAGCCGCGCGCGCTGGCGAGCAAGGCCGCGGTTTCGCCGTGGTGGCCGACGAAGTGCGCAAACTCGCCGAAAAATCAGCCCGCTCGGCCAGCGAAATCGACACCATCACGGCGGCGCTCAATGCCCAGTCGGTTTCCGTGCGGCGCAGCATCGAAGCCGGCGTGCATCACCTGAACAGCAGCCAGTCCGCCGTCGCGGCGGTGGCCAGCGTGCTCGAAGCGACCAGCGGCTCGGTTGCCGAAGTGGATCACGGCCTCGACGAAATCGCCGCCGCCACCGAGCAGCAGCACCGCTTCTCCGGCGACGTCGAAAACAACATCGAAGCCATCGCCGGCATGGCGCGCGACAACGACAGCGCCGTCGGCCGCACCACGCACACGGTGCACGACCTCAAGCATCTGGCCGAAAGTCTGGCAAATCTGGTGGGGCGTTTCCGGGTGTGATGCTGCACCCTTGGTTGGGGCCTGAAGGCCCTGCAAAGAAGCTGATTGATATTTGATGTGGGTCCGGGTTCATGACCCGGGCCTTAATCCATCAGCTTCAACCCGAACCCGCTGCCGTATTGCGAACTCTGCAAGGGATCAACGGCGCGGGCACCTTGGGCGGCGGCGAGTTTGTTGATCTGGCGGAAGCGTTCGATGAAACGCACCAGCAGGCTGTTCTTCATGCGCTCCAGCAACTCTTCCGAAGCGAGCATGAGCGCCGAGGCGTTGATTTCAAGGAAACGGGTGGGCTCCAGCGTCACCGCGCTGGCGTGGCGCAGATCGCTGGCCGGATGCAGGAAAGTGACCTCCCCCACCGGCTCGCCCGCGCCCAGGCGACAAATGGCCTTGCCTTCGAGCGAAACTTCGACGTTGCCTTCGATGATGATGCCAAAGAGCTTGTTGTGCTCGCCCTCGCGGATCAGCGCGACGTTGGCCGCCACCTCGCGCCACACGGCGACGCGCAGCACCTCCCATAATTCGACGTTCTCGAATTCGGTAAAAAACGGTAGCCGGCGCAGGCGCTCGAAATGGCGCTGGTCGTTGACGGTTTCGTCTTCTTCCAGAATCTGGAAACGCACCGAGGATAAATCCTTGGCCATTTCCGCGCCGTTGCGGTAGCGGCTGTACAGATCCTTCTCCAGCGCCTTTTTGACCACCGCGTTCAGGCCTTCCGGCAGATTCGGATTGAGCGCGGTGACTGGCGGCGCATCGGTGTTGATGATCTTGTACACCAGGGTCGCCTGATTGCTCGCCCGGAACGGCAGGCGCCCGGTGAGCAGCTGGAACATCAGCACGCCCAGCGAATAGAGGTCGGTTTTCTGGTTGAGCGGATAGCCCTTGATCTGCTCCGGCGACATGTAGGCCGGCGAGCCGACGCCCATGATGAAGGTGGAATCGCGGTCGAGATCCTTGTTGAGATTGAGCGCCAGCCCGAAATCGGCGATTTTCGGCTCGTCGTCCGCCGCGATCAGGATGTTGGCCGGCTTGATGTCGCGGTGGATGATGCCTTGGCGAAACGCCGCATCCAGCGCCATCGCGCACTTGAAGATGATGCCGACGACGCGGTGCATGGGCAGCAGCTTGTCGATGCGGCAATGATCTTCCAGGCTGAAACCGTCGACGAATTCCATCGCCAGATAGGCGTAATCGTCCTCCACCACCGCGTCGTACACCTGCACGATGTTCGGGTGATTGAGGCGGCGCGACACCATCCCCTCATTCTGGAACAGTTTGCGCAAACGGCGCGACATGGCGGCGCAATCCTTGCCGAAGCGGATGACCTTCACCGCCACCTGCCGCCCCGCGTCGGGGTCATCGCACAGGTAGACCGTAGCTGTCGCACCCTTGCCCAATTCGCGAATGACGCGGTATTTGCCGATCGTTTCCCCGATTGCGTCCATATCCGTCGTTTTTCCGATGCCTCGTCTCTTGTTTTTTATCCCTTGCGGCCCGCCAGGTCGCTCTCGCCAGTCCGCCCGTCAGGCGATGCTAGCACGGCGCAGAAATACACAATACGCAAGCTTTGTTAAATTTGTTGCACGCAGGCTTGAAATACCTTCAACCATCCCCATCTGCATCTGAGTTTTTTTGGAGAATGACGCATGGCCCACGAAGAAATCCAGCCTGAAAACCCCGATCCAACCCTGAACCCGGCAGCCGAAGCCCCGGAAACCCCTCTTCCGGCACATGAACTGCAAGCCGTCAACGAAAAACTGACGGCCCAGATCGCCGAATTGCAGGACGCCTTCCTGCGCGCCAAGGCAGAAGCTGAGAACATCCGCCGCCGCGCCCAGGAAGATGTGAGCAGGGCGCACAAATTCGCCGTCGAAAAGTTCGCCGGCGATCTGCTCGCCGTCAAGGACAGCCTGGATGCCGCGCTCGCCGTCGAAGAACAGACGGTGGACACCTTTCGCACCGGCGTCGAACTGATTCACAAACAACTGCTCGCCGCCTTCGAGAAGAACGCCCTCAAGGAAATCGACCCGATCGGCGAAAAATTCGACCCGCACCAGCATCAGGCCATCAGCATAGTGGATTCCGAGCAGGAAGCCAACACCGTGGTCAGCGTCCTGCAAAAGGGCTATCTGATCGCCGAACGCGTGCTGCGCCCGGCCATGGTCATGGTGGCGAAAGGCAAATAATCCCTTGAAATTCCGGGGCTGCGGCCCCACCTCGTAGACATCGACAATTCTTTTTGAAGGAAAACGAACATGGGCAAGATCATCGGTATCGACCTCGGCACCACCAACAGCTGCGTCGCCATCATGGAAGGCGGCGCACCGAAAGTCATCGAAAACGCGGAAGGCGCGCGCACCACGCCGTCCATCATCGGCTACACCGACGACGGCGAGATCCTGGTCGGCGCGCCGGCCAAGCGCCAGGCCGTCACCAACCCGAAGAACACCCTGTACGCGGTGAAGCGCCTGATTGGCCGTCGCTTCGAGGAAAAGGAAGTGCAGAAGGACATCGCCCTGATGCCCTTCAAGATCGTCAAGGCCGACAACGGCGACGCCTGGGTCGAAGCGCGCGACAAGAAGATCGCGCCGCCGCAGGTGTCCGCCGAAGTGCTGCGCAAGATGAAGAAGACCGCCGAGGACTACCTCGGCGAGGAAGTCACCGAAGCCGTCATCACCGTGCCGGCCTACTTCAACGACAGCCAGCGCCAGGCGACCAAGGACGCGGGCCGCATCGCCGGTCTGGAAGTCAAGCGCATCATCAACGAACCGACCGCCGCAGCGCTCGCCTTCGGCATGGACAAAGTCGCCGGCAAGGACAAGAAGATCGCCGTCTATGACCTGGGCGGCGGCACCTTCGACATCTCCATCATCGAGATCGCCGACGTCGACGGCGAAATGCAATTTGAAGTGCTCGCCACCAACGGCGACACCTTCCTCGGCGGCGAGGACTTCGACCAGCGCCTGATCGACTACATCATTGGCGAATTCCAGAAGGAACAGGGCGTCGACCTGAAGAAGGATGTGCTCGCCCTGCAACGCCTCAAGGAAGCGGCGGAAAAAGCCAAGATCGAGCTCTCTTCCAGCCAGCAGACCGAAGTCAACCTGCCCTACATCACGGCAGATGCCTCCGGCCCCAAGCACCTCGCCGTGAAGATCACCCGCGCCAAGCTGGAAGCCCTGGTGGAAGAGCTGGTCGACCGTTCCATCGAGCCGTGCAAGATCGCGCTCAAGGATGCCGGCGTCAAGGCCAGCGAGATCGACGACATCATCCTGGTCGGCGGCCAGTCGCGCATGCCCAAGGTGCAGGACAAGGTGAAGGAATTCTTCGGCAAGGAAGCGCGCCGCGACGTCAACCCCGATGAAGCCGTCGCCGTCGGCGCGGCCATCCAGGGCGGCGTACTGCAAGGCGACGTCAAGGACGTGCTGCTCCTGGACGTCACCCCGCTGTCGCTCGGCATCGAAACGCTCGGCGGCATCATGACCAAGCTGATCCAGAAGAACACTACCATCCCGACCAAGGCGAGCCAGGTGTTCTCCACCGCCGACGACAACCAGTCCGCCGTGACCATCCACGTCCTGCAAGGCGAGCGCGAAGTCGCGGCCGGCAACAAGAGCCTCGGCCAGTTCAACCTCGAAGGCATCCCGCCCTCGCCACGCGGCATGCCGCAGATCGAAGTCATCTTCGACATCGACGCCAACGGCATCATGCACGTCACCGCCAAGGACAAGGCCACCGGCAAGGAAAACAAGATCACCATCAAGGCCAACTCCGGCTTGAGCGAAGACGAAATCCAGCGCATGGTGAAGGACGCCGAACTGCACGCCGAGGAAGACAAGAAGGCGCACGAACTGGCGGACGCCCGCAATCAGGCCGACGGCATGGTGCATATGGTCAAAAAATCGCTCACCGAATACGGCGACAAGCTGGATGCCGGCGAGAAGGAAAGCATCGATCAGGCCATCAAGGAGGTCGAGGACGTGCTGCGCGACGGCGACAAGGATGTCATCACCGCCAAGACCGAAGCCCTGGCCGCCGCCGCCCAGAAGCTCGGCGAAAAGATGTACGCCCAGCAGCAGGCCGAAGCAGGCACTGCCGGTGCAACCAGCGGCGAGCAGCCGCAGGAAAAAACCGTCGAAGGCGACGTCGTCGATGCCGAATTCACGGAAGTGGACAAGGACAAGAAGCAATAATCCTTGACTTGACCACGCGGCACCGAGCCTCCCGGAATCCTCCGGCGGTGCTCGGTGCCTTTGTCACATAGACGGGACATAGCATGTCAAAACGCGACTTTTACGAAATCCTCGGCGTCAACCGCGATGCCTCCGACGACGAAATCAAGAAGGCCTACCGCAAGCTGGCCATGAAACACCACCCCGACCGCAACCCGGACAATCCGGCGGCGGAGGAAAAATTCAAGGAAGCCAAGGAAGCCTACGAGATTCTGTCGGATGCCCAGAAACGCGCGGCCTATGACCAGTACGGCCATGCCGGCGTCGACCCGCAGGCGGGGATGGGCGGCGGTTTCGGCGGAGCCGGCATGGGCGGTTTTGCCGATGCTTTCGGCGGCATCTTCGATGAAATCTTCGGCGGACGCGGCGGCGGCGGTGGAGGCGGCGGGCGTTCCAACATCTATCGCGGTGCCGACCTGCGCTACAACCTGGAAATCACGCTCGAACAGGCGGCGAAAGGCACGGAGACGAAAATTCGCATTCCGACCATGGAAGTCTGCGAACCCTGCAAAGGCAGCGGCGCCAAGGCCGGCACCCAGCCGAAAACCTGCCCGACCTGCGGAGGCTCCGGCCAGGTGCGCCTGCAACAAGGTTTCTTCTCCATCCAGCAGACCTGCCACAAATGCCACGGCACGGGCCGTTTCATCGCCGACCCCTGCAAAAGCTGCGGCGGCGCCGGGCGGATCAAGCAACACAAGACCCTCTCGGTGAAAATTCCTGCCGGCGTCGATACCGGCGACCGCATCCGTCTGGCCGGCGAAGGCGAACACGGCGTCAACGGCGGCCCGCCGGGCGATCTGTACGTGCAGATCCACCTCAAGCAACATGCGGTGTTTCAGCGCGAGCACAACGATCTGCATTGCGAAATGCCGATCTCCTTCACCACCGCCGCGCTCGGCGGCGAAATCGAGATTCCGACGCTGGACGGCGCCGCCGCCATCAAGATTCCGCCGGAAACCCAGTCGGGCCGTGTCTTCCGCCTGCGCGGCAAGGGCATCAAGGGCGTACGCAGCAACAACCATGGCGACCTGATGTGCCACGTCATCGTCGAAACGCCGGTCAACCTCACCGACCGGCAGAAGGAATTGCTGCGCGAGCTGGAAGAATCGAGCAAGGATTCCGGCCACAAGCACAACCCGCGCGCGAAATCGTGGATGGACAAGGTGCGGGATTTCTTCGGCGAGTGAGCGGCAGGCAATTCAGTGCGCAATTACAGGCGCTCCATGTGAACCGGAGCTGCCCTTCTCACTGCTAAAATCACGGCATATTTTTAGGAGGGTATCCGCATGGAGCGTTTCAAGCATCTCATCGCCGCCAGCCTGCTCGCGCTGTCGTCCGTCTGCGCCGCCGAGCCGGGGGTCAGCGAAAACACCATCACGCTGGGCATGTCTGCCCCCTTGAGCGGCCCCAACGGGGCGTATGGCATGGAGATGCAGCAGACCATCCAGGCTTATTTTTCCCAGATCAACAAGGCCGGCGGCGTGAATGGGCGCAAGCTGGAACTCGTCGCGCTCGACGATGGCTACGAAACCGAACGGGCCGTCGCCAATACGCAAAGCCTCATCAAGGACAAACAGGCTTTCGCGCTGCTCTCCTTCTTCGGTTCCAGCCCCACCGAAGCCACCATGAACACCGTCTTCGGCCCTGCCGGCGTGCCGCTGGTCGGCACCATTTCCGGGGCGCCTGCACTGCGCCAGCCGATTGCCAGTAACCCCAACTCGCGCTTCATGTTCCATATCCGCGCCAGTTACAACGACGAAACGGAAGCCATCGTCAACCAGATGGTGGCGCTGGGTCTGCGCAGCATCGCCGTGTTCTATCAGAACGACGGATTCGGCAAAGCTGGCCTGGATGGCGTCACCGCTGCCCTGAAAAAACACGAGCTGACGCCAGCGGCAGTGGGCACGGTCGAACGCAACGCGCTCGACGTGAAGGCCGCCGTGCAGGCCATCAGCAAGGTCAACCCGCAGGCGGTGGTCATGGTCAGCCTGTACAAACCCACCACGGCTTTTGTCCGTGCCATGAAGGATGCCGGCCAGCACCCGATGCTGATGACCTTGTCGCCCATCGGCACCGAGCAATTGATACAGGACCTGGGCAAGGACTCGCGCGGCATCGGCATTTCGCAAGTCGTGCCCTACCCCTGGAACGACACCATTCCCGTCGTGCGCGAATACCAGAAACTGGCGGCCAAAGCGGGCCAGTACTCCTATTACGGCCTGGAAGCCTACCTCACTGCCCGCGTCATGGTCGAAGGGCTGCGCCGCGCCGGGCGCGATCTGTCGCGCGAAAAACTGGTCAGCGCGCTGGAAAGCATCAACAACGTGGATTTCGGCGGCTACCGGATCAATTACTCGGCCACTGCCCGCAGCGGCTCACGCTTCGTCGAAATGACGGTGATCGGGCCGGGCGGCAAGCTGCTGCGCTGATCTGCCAGATTGATCTCCACGGGGGCGGGAGCTGGTGGCTCCCGCCCCCGTTTCTCTTTGTCTGCTTCCCTTGGTTCTTTCTGCGGTCTGATTCACCCCGTGCTCAGGCCAAGAAGCTTGCCGTCTGCTCCGAAATTGAGCGTTGCGGGCGCGCTGTAGCGGTCATCGGCGAACAGATACGCGTGACGGGCCAAGACGGCCGCAATCTCCGCCGCCGACCCGGCAGCGCGGTATTCGCGCTGGAAGGCGAGCGATTTTTCCATATCCGCCGTGACCGAAGCCAGCGCCGCCGTCGTGCTGAGTTGACGCGCCATCACCGGGTTTTCTGCAACGGCCCGCGAAAACGCCTCGGCATAGGGATAATCGGCCGGCAATTGCATCCGGCCCGCGCTGTCGTAGCTGATGCTGGCCGGCGCTTCCGGGATGCCGTGTTCGGCCAGAAAACCGGGCATCCGCGCGGAAACATGAGCGGAAAGCGCGGCCACGTTACCCGCACCGGGCAGCAACAGCGGGGTGCTGTCCGGATCGAAATTTCCATCGGGCGCGAAATACGCGTCGAGATCCACATCCATGGCCCCGAGGTTGGTTTCAAGACGGGGATTCCGGGTTGTGCCGCCGGTGCTGCCCCGGCCTTGCTCAGCGGCGATCAGATCGCGCGCCGCTTGTGAAATATGCGCGGTGCCGGCAGAAACTGCCGCCGCCGCGACCGGATTTTGCCGGGCCGCCGCCGCAGGGGATGCGGCCGATATTGCGGACGTGGCGTAAAAAGCGGAAATGGACGGGATCATCATGGCACCGCACCTGTTGCGAGATTGGATGGCGATCAATCAGCAACAAGCGTGCCATCGGGGCCGGCGCACAGATCGGCTTGCAATGACTGGATTTTCCGTTTTGAGGATTCAAGCGGCAGCGCCCGCACCTGCGCCACCCATCTGTACCGATCACCAAGTACACCGGCTGCAACTGTGCCCAAACAATTTGCGGCTGACTGTTATCGAGCCGTGTTTTTCCCCCATGCTCTACTGACGGCGTCAAAAAGGCCTGCATTTCGTCAGCGACTGCCCCTCGCGTTGGCAGCGGCTGCGAAGCATCGGGCGCTGTATTGACTCAAGATCCGTACCGATCCTTATGTCATTCCAAGGGGAAGAAAATGCCTTCATTTACCATGCGCCCACTGGCGCTATTCACATCGCTCGGGCTTGCGGCCAGCCTGTCGCTTTCCGCGCTGGCAGCCGAATCGCTGCAGGACGTGATGAAACGCCGCAATCTGTCGCAGCAGGATTTGCTGGCTGCCGCAAAAACCTACGTACCGACCGGCAAACGCGACGAGTTCATCGCTTTTTCCTCGGGCGGCCAGTCCGGGCAGGTACTGGTCTATGGCATCCCGTCGATGCGCATTCTCAAGTACATCGCCGTGTTCACACCCGAGCCCTGGCAGGGTTACGGCTATGACGAAGGCTCGAAAGCCGTGCTGAAAGAAGGCTGGATCAACGGCCGGGAAATTACCTGGGGCGATTCGCATCACCCGGCCATGTCGGAAACCCACGGCAAGTACGACGGCCAGTTTCTCTTCATCAACGACAAGGCCAATCCGCGCATCGCCGTGATCGATCTGCGCGATTTTGAAACCAAGCAGCTCGTTGCCAATCCGATTTTCAAATCCGAACACGGCGGTGCCTTCGTCACCCCGAACACCGAATACATCATCGAAGCGGCGCAATACGCCACGCCGCTGGAAAACAACAAATTCGTGCCGCTGGAAGAATTCAACGAAAAATACCGGGGCGGCGTCACCTACTGGAAATTCGATCGCAAGGCCGGGCGTATCAACCCGCAGGAATCCTTCTCGGTCGAACTGCCGCCTTATTCGCAGGATTTGTCGGATGCGGGCAAAGGCCCCTCGGACGGCTGGTCGTTCACCAACTCCTTCTGTTCGGAACGCTACGTTGGCGGCATCGAAAAGGGCCGCCCGCCTTATGAAGCAGGCTGCTCGGCAAAAGATACCGACTACATGCACATCATCAACTGGAAGCGGGCTGCCGAACTCGTCACCGAAGGCAAGGCAAAAAAAATCAACGGCCACAACGTCATCATGATGGACACGGCCGTGAAGGAACGCATTCTCTTCCTGCTGCCGGAGCCGAAATCGCCGCACGGCGTCCTGGTTTCGCCGGATGGCAAGCACATCACCGTCTCCGGCAAGCTCGATACCCACGTTTCCGTCTATTCCTGGGAAAAGATCGAAGCCGCCATCAAGGCGAAGCGCTTTGAAAGCAAGGACCCTTACGGCCTTCCCGTCATCAGCATGAAGGAAACGCTGCACAAGCAGGTGCAGGTCGGCCTCGGTCCCTTGCACACGCAATACGATTCCAAGAAATGCATCGCTTACACCTCGCTCTACGTCGACTCTCAGGTCGTGAAATGGGATTACTGCGAAGGGCGCGTACTGGACAAGATTCCCGTCCATTACAACATCGGCCACTTGATGACGATGGAAGGCGACACCGTCGATCCCAAGGGCAAATATCTGGTCGCCATGAACAAGCTCTCGATCGACCGTTTCAACCCCGTCGGCCCGCTGCACCCGCAAAACCACCAGTTGATCGACATTACCGATGACAAGATGCAACTGCTCTACGACCTGCCGATTCCGCTGGGTGAACCACACTACGTGGTCGGTATCGAGGCGTCCAAGCTGAAACCGGGCGTGCGTTACAAGGTCGGCACTGATTCGCGTACCGACAAGCCCCACCCGGGTGCCGTGCGTGCCGGTGAAGAAAAGACCGTGCGCAAGGGCAACAAGGTGGAAGTCTTCGGCACCCTGATCCGCTCCCACATCACGCCTGAAACAATCGAGGCCGAAGTCGGCGACGAAATCACCATTCACCTGACCAACCTCGAACGCGCCCAGGACGAAACGCACGGTTTCGCGGTCGACACCTTCAACGTCCACGCCTCCGTGGAGCCAGGCAAAACCGTGACGGTGAAATTCAAGGCTGACAAGGAAGGCGTCTATCCGTACTACTGCACGGAATTCTGCTCGGCCTTGCACCTGGAAATGCAGGGCTACCTCCTGATCAAACCCAAGGGCTGGAAACCGACCAAGGTCGCCACTGCCGAGCAGGCCATCTACAACGAGGATGACTACAAGAAGCAGTTGAAGAAAGTCACGGAAACCCAGGCCACCATCGACCAGGTCATCGCCTACATCACCGGCGTCAATTACCGCGATTTCCCGGACGTGGTCAGCCTGATGGAAGACGCCGTCGATCAGTTGAACAAGACCAAGGACGCCCGCGCCAAGGCCGAAGATGCCGCCAGGAAGAAGGACTGGCAGCAAGCGACGCTGTGGGCCGAACAGATCTGGCAATACCAGGTCAAGGCCGCCGACATCGGCATCCGCGCCAAGACCTATCTTGAACAGAACGGTGCGAAAAAGGCGAAATAAGCCCGCACCGCAATGCTCCCGATCGGGGGGCGTGCACACTCATCTCGACCCCAAACCCGCGCGTCCTCCGATCCCCCTTTTTTCATGAGCACATGAACAGACTTCTGAACCCGGTTCCCCTTTTCCAGGCCGCCCTGCTCTGCGGCCTGCTCTTTTTCTCTCTTGCCGCTCCGGCCGCAGAAAACATGCGTGGTGTTTGCCTCGCCCAATCCCTGGCGGCCAGTTGCGCCAACTGTCATGGCACCAACGGCCAACGCGCCATCAGCGACAACCTCCCCCCACTCGCTGGCCGGCCCGCATCCTGGCTGCGCGAACAGATGAGCGCATTTCGCCACTACGGCCGCCCCAGCACGGTCATGCAGCAGATCGTCAGAGGCTACAGCGAGGAAGAAATCGCGCTGATTGCGCAGTGGCTGGAAAAACAAAGGCCGGAGAAACCAGCCCACCCATCCGAACCAGAACCAGCACTCACCTCTGGAGAATGACCTTGCGCCGCACCTTCCTGAAAACCCTCGCCGCTGCCGGCACCCTCAGCCTGCTCGGTGCCTGCGCCAGGGGTGCCAAGCACGGCACCCGCGCCCAGCCGCATGTCGTCGTGATCGGCGGCGGTTTCGCCGGTGCAACCGCCGCCAAATACCTGCGCCTCTGGAGCCAGGGCGGGATTGCCGTCACCCTGATCGAACGCCGGCCGCAATTCATTTCCTGCCCCATTTCCAATCTGGTGCTGGCCGGACAAGCGAGCCTGGCCGACATCAGCGTCAGCTACGCCGGACTCGCGCAAATGGGCGTCAAAGTCATTCAGGCAAACGCGCAGCGGATCGACCCGGAAAAACGCCGGGTTTTCCTCACCGACGGCAGCAGCCTGAGCTACGACCGCTGCGTTCTCGCACCAGGCGTCGATTTCGTCACGGCCGACATGCCCGGCCTGGCATCGGAAGCCGCGCAGGAGCGCTTTCCCCACGCCTACAAAGCCGGCCCGCAGACACTCGCGCTGCGCCAGCAGCTTGCCGCGATGCCGGACGGCGGCGTCTTCGCGCTGACGGTGCCGAAAATTCCCTACGTCTGCCCGCCCGGGCCTTACGAACGCGCTTCCCTGATCGCCGATTATTTCCACCAACACAAACCACGCTCGAAAATCTTAATTCTCGATGCCAACGATGGGGTCACCTCGAAACGCCCCCTGTTCATGCAAGCCTGGGCCAAGCACTATCCGGAACTGATCGATTACCGTCCCAACATGCCGCTGCGCGACGTCGATGCGCGCACCGGTACAGGTATTTTCGATTTTGACCAGATCCGGGCCGATGTCTGGAACGTCATTCCCGCGCAGCAAATCGGCAGCATAGGCCGGGCCATCGGTCACGACAGCGGCTTGAAGCTCGCCAATGGCCGCTGGGCCGAGGTGGACTGGCTGACGCTGGAATCGCTCAGCCACCCGAACATCCACATCATCGGCGACGCCACCGCCTCAGCGCCCCTGATGCCCAAATCGGGCCACATGGCCAATCAGCACGCCAAGGTGCTCGCCGCCGCACTCACCAATCTCTACGCCGGCCAGGACATCAACCGCCACCCCAAAGTCATGAACACCTGCTACAGCTTCGTCAGTTTCGCGGAGGCGATGCACGTAGCCACGATTTTCGATTACAGCAGCGCGCAAAAAACCTTTCTCGCCGTTGCCGGTGCCGGCGGCCTGTCCGAACGCTCCAGCGCCGACGAAGCCCGCTACGCCCGCGCCTGGGCGAGAAACATCTGGGCCGACAGCCTGGCCGCTACCGACTGGATTAGCGCCTGGTTCAGCATGCCTGACCGGGCACGCACTGCCTCAGTATCCACAGCGAAATGACGCCGGCCACTTCGTGCGCCATGGCTTTTCTGGCCACGGAAGTCGGGTCGCGCCCACCGGCAGTGACGGCGTAAGGATCCGCTCCGGCGCTCAGCAGAAACTGCGCGTGCCGGGCATTTTGCGAATAGGCGGCGACGTGCAGCGGCGTCATGCCGTCATGATCGCGCGCATTGGGGTCCGCCCCGGCGGCAAGCAACGCCTGCAGCGCGCCGGGATCGGCATTGGCTGCAGCCAGATGCAAGGGCGTCGATCCCACATCGGTACGCAAATCGCGGGCGCTCGGCTCGGCCTGCAAGACCTCAC
Organism: uncultured Rhodocyclaceae bacterium; assembly: GCA_900549295.1. Taxonomy (GTDB): domain Bacteria; phylum Pseudomonadota; class Gammaproteobacteria; order Burkholderiales; family Rhodocyclaceae; genus Azonexus. Next base: position 6,189 of record URNG01000022.1, on the reverse strand, counting down.
GCATGTCAGCCGCTGTACCGGTGCGTGCCGCATTAAGCACGGGATGCTCGAGCACGCTCGCGTTTTCGTTGGCCGCAGAGAGTGTGGCAAAAGCCATCAAGGCAGCGAACAGGGCAAAAATGATACGCATGATGTGACTCCTCAAGGAAAACCGGGCGACTGCATTCTGCCCCTGCGCCAGGGCCGCAGTGATACACAGTCGGGCCCATTCCCTGCGCGCACAGAAAAACGGGGCACCATCTGTACCTATTTCATCTCGTGTTTTCTGTAACTGCTATTGCCGCTTCGACTCTGTTTAACTAGGGGCAAGCCAAAACCGCCCGCGCCTTCTGTGCCGGCTTGACAGAGGAGAAGATGATGAATGATCCACAACGCCATGCATTGCTGGAATGCGTCGCCGCGTTTCAAACGCGCCATCCGTGCAAAAACATCAGCCGCCTGACAATACGCCGCAAGCAATATGTGTTTCATGCCGGCGAGCGCAGCCAGGGATTGTATCTGGTGATCGAAGGGCTGGTGAAAGTGACGCGGCTGGCACGTTGCGGCAGCGAAAAAGTGGTACATATCGCCCAAAGCGGCGACTTTCTCGCCGAAAGCCCTTTCTTTCTCGGCAAGGATTACGACACCAGCGCCCAGACCGCGACCGATGCCGTGCTGCTGCGCCTGCCGGAAGCCGCCGTTTCTTCCCTCCTCAACGAATCGCCCCAGGTGTTCTGGGGACTGCTGGGCGGCATGGCGCGCAAGGTGGGGCATTTGATCCAGGAGATCGAAGCCAACGCCAAGGCGGGCCACGCCAGAATCACCGATTTCCTGCTCGCCAATCTGTCCGGTATCGATCCGGAAAACGACAGCGCCAGCGTGTCGCTGCCGCTCAAGAAAGGCGATCTGGCTTCCCATCTGGGTCTGTCGCCGCAGCATTTCTCCAAGATCCTGCGCGACATGCGCAACAAAGGCTTGATCGAAGTGCGGGGGCTGCTGATCCGCGTGCCATCGATCACCAATCTGCGCAAACAGGCTCCGTTATTCAATCAGGGCAAGGTGTTTTCGCGCCTTCTCCACTAGCTCTGGCACCCTGGCCGTTCCATGAAACGCTATAAAATCCTCTCCTGCACAGGAAAATACACAGGGAGCAGAACGCGCAGTGAAGACTATCCGCTACCAAAGCCTGGCGCATGAAACAGAGAAATTGATCACCGACGGCATCCTGCGCCCGGGCGACCGCCTGCCGTCCGTGCGCCAGGTGTGCCGCACGCACGCCATCAGCCCGGTCACGGTGACGCAGGCGTATTACCTGCTGGAAAGCCGGGGATTGATCGAAGCGCGCCCCAAATCGGGCTATTTCGTGCGCTCGCGCCTCGGCCAGCGCTTGGAAGAGCCGGCCATGAGCCAGCCGCTGGGCGATTCGACGGCATTGCAGGTCAGCGACTTCATTTTCCAGATCCTGAACAGCGTCAAAGACCCAAGCGTCGTGCCGCTGGGTTCGAGTTTTCCCAGCCCTTTTCTGTTCCCGCTCGACAAACTGGGGCGCTTTCTCTGCCAAGCCGCACGACGCTTTGATCCATTATCGACGCTCACCGACCTGCCGCCCGGCAACGACGAGCTGCGCCGCCAGATCGTGTTGCGCTATCTGTCACGCGGCGCGGCGATTTCCACCGATGAGATCGTCGTCACTTCCGGCGCCATGGAAGGCATCAATCTGTGCCTGCAGGCGGTGACGCAACCGGGCGATCTGATCGCCATCGAATCGCCCACCTTCTACGCCGGACTGCAGGCCAGCGAGCGCCTGGGGCTCAAAGTGATCGAAATTCCCTCGCATCCTCGCGAAGGCATCAGCCTGCAAGCACTCACAGATGCCCTGCGCCAGCATCCGATCAAGGCCTGCCTGCTGATGCTCAATTTCGGCAACCCCACCGGCAGCGCCGTCAGCGAAGCCCGCAAGCGCGATTTGATCGATCTGCTGGCACGCCACGACGTGCCGCTGATCGAGGACGACGTCTATAACGAACTCTATTTCGGCCCGCAACCGCCGCTGTGCAGCAAGTCCCTGGCCCGCGCCGATCACGTCATGCACGTTTCGTCCTTCTCCAAGTGTCTGGCTCCGGGCTATCGCCTGGGCTGGGTGGCCGCCGGGCGCTACGCCGAAAAGATCACCCGCCTCAAGCTGGCCACCACCTTGGCCACCACCGTTCCGGTACAAATCGCCTTGGCCGATTACCTGAAGCACGGCGGCTACGATCACCATCTGCGCCGCTTGCGCCAGCAACTGATGGTGCAGGAATCGCTCCTGATCGAAGGCATCGAGCGCCATTTCCCCGCCACCACCCGCCTGGCCCGCCCCAGCGGCGGCTATTTCGTCTGGCTGGAGCTCCCGGAAAACATCGATGCACTCAAGCTGCAGCGCATGGCGCTCGACCAGGGCATCAGCATCGCCCCCGGCCCCATCTTCTCGGCCAAGAAGGAATTCGGCCACTGTATCCGTCTCAACTTCGGCCATCCGCAAACTGAAGTGATGCAGCAGGCACTGGCCACTCTGGGCCGCCTGGTGGTGGCTCAATGCTGATTCCAGCCCGCGCAAGAACAATCTGTACCTATTTAATACATGAATATCTGAAACTGTTACCAACAAAGTTTCGATGGTCTACTGGCATCCAGTTTCTACGAAGGGAAATGGATATGAGCAAGCCAGTCAGCAAAGTGCGCGAAGCCAAGCTCGAGCTTTACCGCAAAAAGGGGAAAATCCACGCCAAGGCGGTCAAAGGGCATTTCGATACGATGCGCTGGGGGATGGTTTGGTTCACCCAGATCATCTTCTATGGACTGTGCTGGCTGAATTGGGAAAGCGACGGCACAGTGCGTCAGGCGGTGTTGTTCGACATTCCCAGGCAGAAACTCTATCTGTTCGATCTGGTGCTGTGGCCGCAGGATGCGCTGGTGCTGGCTTTCGTACTGATCGTCGCCGCCACGGCGCTCTTTCTCGTCACCGCGCTGGCCGGACGGCTGTTCTGCGGTTTTGCCTGCCCGCAAACGGTGTATACGAGCATTTTCACCTGGATCGAAACCCGTGTTGAAGGCGACCATCTGGCCCGCGTGAAGCTGGATAACAGCCCGCTGCATCCGCGCAAGCTGCTGCTCAAAACGGTAAAGCACGGCATCTGGGGGATCGTTGCGGTGTGGACGGCGATCAGCTTCGTCGGTTATTTCACTCCGATCCGGGAGTTGCTGCCGGCGCTCGCTCACTTACAAATCGGCCCCTGGGAAGCTTTCTGGCTCATTTTCTATGCCGCTTTCACCTACGTTCAAGCGGGTCTGGCCCGTGAGGCGGTCTGCCAGCACATGTGCCCGTATTCCCGCTTCCAAGGCGTCATGTTCGATCCGGCCACCCGCAACGTCGCCTACGACCATCTCCGGGGAGAACCCCGCAGCCGGCAGCGGCAGTCCGGGCAGAGCGGCGATTGCATCGATTGCGGCATCTGCGTCCAGGTTTGTCCTACTGGCATCGACATTCGCGATGGCCTGCAATACCAGTGCATCAACTGCGGCCTGTGCATCGACGCCTGCGATCAGGTCATGGACAGGATCGGCGCACCGCGCGGTTTGATCCGCTTTGCTTCGGAGCACGAACTGAGTGCGCCGGAAAAACAGCCGCGCTGGTACATGCGCCCGCGCATCGCGGTCTATGCTTCGCTGCTGGTGATTTTCTGCGGCCTCGGGATCTGGACTGTGAGCGAACGCCCCTTGTTGCGCGTCGACGTCCTGCGCGATCGAGGCGCTTTATTGCGCGAAACCGCCGATGGGCAGATCGAAAATGCCTATACCCTGAAACTGGTCAATCTCGCCGAACGGCCCCGTGAATTCATCATCCGCGCAGAGGGCATCCCTGGTATCAGGATCGTCGGTTCTGCGCGTTTTGCTGCCACCGCCGGCAGCGTCCGCCCGGTGTCGGTCACGGTCGCGGCCCCCGCCGACAGCGGACTGTCTGGCATCCAGCCGATACATTTCCACGCTGCAGCAGTGGATGACCCGACGGTTCAAGCCTTGGAAAAGAGCAGTTTCGCGCTGCCGTAAAATTTATTGCTCCGGGGTTCAAACCCCGGCTGCATCAGGCGCTCCCTCGGTGGCGAAGTGGTTTATCAACCCGCCCGCCGCCAGGTCGTGCCCTGGGCGCTGTCGTCGAGGATCACGCCCGCCGCCTTCAATTCATCGCGCAGGCGGTCGGCGGTAGCGAAATCGCGGGCCTGCTTGGCGGCGGCACGCGCGGCGATCAGGGCTTCGATCTGCGCCGCATCCAGTTCGCCCGCGCCGGGGCCGGCTTGCAGGTAGGTTTGTGGGCTGCGTTCCAGCAGGCCGATCACTCCGCCCAGCGCCTGCAACAGCCCGGCAAGCTGCGCCGATTTCTGGCGCTTGGCTTCCGCCGCGAGGTCGAACAGCACGGCAATCGCGCCGTGCGAATCGAAATCCTCGTTGAGCGCAGCGGCAAAACGCGCCGCGTAGTCCGTCGTCCAGTCGATCGCCACCGCCGCGGGCGGCACGTCGCGCAGGGTGAAGTAAAGACCGTCGAGCGAGCGCTTGGCATCGTCGAGATGGGCGTCGGAATAATTGAGCGGGCTGCGGTAGTGGGCGCGCAAGATGAAGAAGCGGATCACCTCAGGATCGTACTTTTTCAGCACCTCGCGGATGGTAAAGAAATTGCCCAGCGACTTCGACATCTTTTCGTTGTCGACCCGCACAAACCCGTTGTGCATCCAGTAATTGACGTAGGTGCAGCAGTTCGCCCCTTCCGACTGGGCGATTTCGTTTTCGTGGTGCGGAAACTGCAAGTCCTGGCCGCCGCCGTGAATGTCGAAATGCTCGCCCAGAAGCGAGGAACTCATGGCCGAACACTCGATATGCCAGCCCGGACGGCCTTCGCCCCAGGGCGATTCCCAGGCTGGTTCGCCCGGCTTGGCGTGTTTCCACAGCACGAAATCGAGCGGATCGTCCTTGGCGCTATCGACCTCCACCCGCTCCCCGGCGCGCAGATCGTCGAGCGATTTGCCCGAGAGCTTGCCGTAGCCCGGAAACTTGCGCACGGCGTAATTCACGTCGCCGTCGCTCGCCCGATACGCCAGACCGCGCGTTTCCAGGCTGCGGATGATGTCCTGCATCTGCGGCACGTATTCGGTGGCGCGCGGCTCGTGATCCGGGCGCTGCACGCCGAGGGCGTCGGCGTCCTCGTGCATGCAGGCGATGAAACGGTCGGTCAGCTGCTGGATGGTTTCGCCATTCTCGGCGGCCCGGCGGATGATCTTGTCGTCGATGTCGGTGATGTTGCGCACATACGTTACCCGGTAGCCGGCCGCCTTCAGCCAGCGATACACCATGTCGAACACCACCATCACCCGGGCATGGCCGAGATGGCAAAAGTCGTACACCGTCATGCCGCAAACGTACATACGCACCTCTCCGGGGCGGATCGGTTCGAACACCTGTTTCTCACGTTTAAGCGAATTGTATATTTTTAGCATGTTGGAATTAAAAGAATTGTGATAAATCAGCGGGGGAAACCAATAAAACCCACAAGATGTTTGCTAGAATCCGCCGATTCGAAACCTACGGATTGTAACACGGCAATGAATACCCCTCTGCGCACCCGTTCCCGCACCTGCACAACGATTCCGTCCAGTTTTCAGACCCTGCGCGCCATTGCGCTCGGGCTTTCCATCAGCTTCGCGGCGCCGGTTTTTGCCGACAATCTTCCTGAAATCCAGCGCCTCATCAAACAGGGGCAACATGCCCAGGCGCTTGAAAAGACCGAGCAATATCTGAGCAGCCGCCCCAAGGATGCCCAGGGCCGTTTCCTCAAGGGCCTGATCCTCACCGAAATGAACCGCCCCACCGATGCCATCGGCGTATTTACCAAGCTTTCCGAGGATTACCCGGAACTGCCCGAGCCGTACAACAATCTGGCCGTGCTCTATGCCCAGCAGAAGCAGTACGACAAGGCCCGCACCGCGCTGGAAATGGCCATCCGCACCCATCCTTCCTACGCCATCGCCTACGAGAATCTGGGCGACGTTTACGCCAAGCTCGCCAGCCAGGCCTACGACAAGGCGCTGCAACTCGACGGGGCCAACACCGCCATGCAGAACAAGCTGGCGCTGATCCGCGACCTGATCAGCACCTCCGGCAAGGGCAGCGCCCGCCCGCCCG
>URNG01000021.1 GCA_900549295.1 uncultured Rhodocyclaceae bacterium | reverse complement strand
TTGGCGGCGGGGGGGGGGCCGCCCGGCCGCCCCCCGCCGCGCCAAGCGCGGCGGCGAGATTGACGGCGGTGGTGGTCTTGCCGACGCCGCCTTTTTGATTGGTAATGGCGAGTATCTTCATGCGCCCGCTTTCAGAATGATGAGATGTCTTTCCGCGTCCAGACCGGGAACTCGCAGCGCGTGGCTGGATTCCAGCGCCACGTCCGGCCCCAGCGCGGCGATTTCCTGCGCCGGGTAGGTTCCCTTCATCGCCAGCCAGCGGCCGCCGGGAGCCAGCAGGTGACGGGTCAGTTCGACGAAGGTTTTCAATTCGGCAAAGGCGCGCGAACTGATCTGCGCGTACTGGCCCGCCATTTGCTCCACCCGCGCATGATGCACGCGCAGATTCGGCAAGCCAAGCTCGATGGCCGCCTGCTGCAGGAAGGTGGTTTTCTTCTGCACCGTATCGACCAAACTCACCGCCAGCTGCGGCCGGGCGATGGCGAGCGGAATGCCGGGCAGGCCGCCGCCCGCGCCGACGTCGAGCAAGACCCCGTCGCCGACGTGCGGCAGGATCGCCAGCGAGTCGAGCAGGTGGTGTGACAGCGCCTGCTCCGGGTCGCGCAGGGCGGTCAGGTTGTAGGTCTTGTTCCATTTCAGGAGCAGGTCACGGAAGGCCAGCAACTGCGCCTGCGCCGCTGGCGGCAAATCCAGCCCCAGTTGCGCCAGCCCGGCGCTCAGATCGGCGGCGCTCATGCCGACATCGCCAGTTGCTGGCGCTTGAGGTGGATCAGCAGCAGCGAAATCGCCGCCGGAGTCACACCCTGGATGCGCGACGCCTGACCGATGGTCTGTGGCCGGTGCAGTTGCAGTTTCTGCTTCACTTCGTTGGACAACCCCGGCACGGCGGCGTAATCGAGATCGGGTGGCAGCGCGCTCTGTTCGTAGCTGGCGGCTTTCGCCACTTCCTCGTGCTGGCGGTCGATGTAGCCCTGGTACTTGGCGGAAATCTCCAGTTGCTCCACCACCAGCGGGTCAGTCTGCGCCTCGCCCGCGCCGGGCAGGGTCAACAGGTCGGCATAGCTCACGTCCGGTCGGCGCAGCAGCTCGAACAGGCTGTACTCATGCTCGATGGCCTTGCCCAGCACGCGCGCGCAGTCCTCTGCCGGGGTGATTTTCGGATTGACCCAGGTCGCTTTCAGGCGCTCCTGTTCTGCCACAATGGCATCGCGCTTGCGGCAGAAGGCATCCCAGCGCGCGTCATCGACCAGCCCCAGCGAGCGCCCCTGCTCCGTCAGGCGCAGGTCGGCATTGTCCTCGCGCAGGCTCAAACGGTATTCGGCGCGGCTGGTGAACATGCGATAAGGGTCACTCACCCCGCGCGTAATCAGATCATCCACCAGCACCCCGAGGTAAGCCTCGTCGCGCCGGGGGCACCAGCTGGTTTCGCCGCGCCCGTGGCGCGCTGCATTGATGCCCGCCAGCAGACCCTGGGCGGCGGCTTCTTCATAGCCGGTGGTGCCGTTGATCTGGCCGGCAAAAAACAGGCCGTTGATCTGCTTGGTTTCCAGACTGTCCTTCAAGGCGCGCGGGTCGTAGAAATCGTATTCGATGGCGTAACCGGGGCGCAGGATGTGGCAGTTTTCCAGGCCACGGATGGAACGGATCAGCGCCAGTTGCACGTCGAAGGGCAGGCTGGTGGATACGCCGTTCGGGTAGATTTCGTGCGTATGCAAACCTTCCGGTTCAAGGAAAACGTTGTGTTTGTCCTTGTCGGCAAAACGGTGAATCTTGTCTTCGATCGACGGGCAGTAACGCGGGCCGACGCCTTCGATCACGCCGGTATACATCGGCGAACGATCCAGACCGCCACGGATGATGGCATGTGTTTTTTCGCTGGTTTCGGTAATCCAGCACGGCAACTGGCGCGGATGCTGGCTGGCGCTGCCGAGGAAGGAAAACACCGGCAGCGGGTCGTCCGAGTGCTGCACCTGCATCACCGAAAAATCGATGCTCTTGCCGTCCAGGCGCGGCGGCGTGCCGGTTTTCAGGCGGCCTTGCGGCAGTTTCAATTCCTGCAAGCGCGCCGCCAGCGACAGCGAGGGCGGATCGCCCATGCGCCCGCCGGTGTAATTTTCCAGCCCGACGTGGATCTTGCCGTTGAGAAAGGTGCCTGCGGTCAACACCACCGCATCGGCCAGAAAGCGGATGCCCAGTTGCGTCACCGCGCCGCGCACGGCGTCGCCTTCGACGATCAGATCGTCGCAGGCTTGCGCGAAGATGCTCAGATTCGGCTGGTTCTCCAGGCGCGAACGGATCGCCTGCTTGTACAGCACGCGGTCGGCCTGGGCGCGCGTCGCGCGTACCGCCGGGCCTTTCGAGGCGTTCAGCATGCGGAACTGGATGCCGGCCTCGTCGGTGGCCGCCGCCATCGCCCCGCCCAGCGCATCGACCTCGCGCACCAGATGCCCCTTGCCGATGCCGCCGATCGACGGGTTGCAGCTCATCGCCCCGAGGGTGTCGAGACTGTGCGTCAGCAGCAGGGTGCGCGCCCCCGCCCGCGCCGCGGCCAGCGCGGCTTCGGTGCCGGCGTGGCCGCCGCCGACGACGATCACATCGAAACGGGTGGGATAGAGCATGGAAAATGAGAACGAAACCAGGAACGAAGCGGGCTGCTGCAGCGCACCAAAGCGCCACGAAAGAACCGGCGATTCTACGTCAGGAGGCTGAAAAAACACAGAAATCCGCCCGGCTGGCGTTTTCGCCCAGAATTCCCCTTGCTCGACCGGCATGCATACAGTAATTTCCCGGCCATGCAGACCTATAGCCCGAAATCCAGTGAAGCCCTCGAAAACGAGGAAATGCTCCTCGTCCTGCAGCAAGCGCTCACCAAGAAACGCGTGCTCATCGTCGACCGCCACGCACCGGCGCGCGAATCGGTACGGCTGATGCTCGGCACCCTGGGCGTCACCCAGGTGCATGGCGCAGGCAACTCGGCGGAAGTCATCCGCCAGGTCAAGGCCAACCGCTTCGACATCATTCTTTCCGACTTCGTGCTCGACGACGGCCGCGACGGCCAGCAATTGCTGGAAGAGTTGCGCCACGCCCAGTTGATCGCGCCGGGCACGGTCTACATCATCGTCACCGGCGAACGCGCCTACACCAACGTCGTCGCCCTGGCCGAACTCGCGCCCGACGATTACCTGATCAAACCCTTCACCGCCGACCAACTCCAGGCGCGGCTCGTGCGGGCAATCTACAAAAAACATCTGCTGCGGCGCATCTACGAAAAGATGGAGGCCGGCGATTTCGATGAAGCCATCAGCGCCTGCGACCGCGTCATCGCCCAGCACCCGGCCTACATGTACGACGCCTACCGTTTCAAGGGTGAAATCCTGCTGCAACTCGGGCGCACCGAAGAAGCCGAAGCCCTTTTCCGCAAGGTGCTGGAAGGACGCATGGCCCCTTGGGTGCAGATGGGGCTGGCCACCGCCCTGCGCGACCGTGGCGCGCTGGAAGAGGCCGCCACGCTGGCCGAGCAGGTGCTGGTCGACGCTCCCGATTTTCTCGCTGCCTACGATTTTCTCGCCGCCGTCCAAGAGCGCCGGGGTTTGCTGGAAACCGCCCAGGAAGTTCTGCAGCGCGCCGCCGAAGCCTCGCCGCACAACACCCTGCGCCAGCGCATGGTGGGCGACATCGCGGCGCGCAACGAAGACCTGCTGGCAGCCGAAAAAGCCTATGGCAAGGTGCTCGAACGCAGCAAGGGCTCGTCGCTGCGCAGTGTCGATGATTTTGCCAACCTCGCCCGCACCATGGCCGAACGCGGCAATATCGACGCCTCGCGCAAGCTCATCGGCGAGTTGAAGCGCGAACTGCGCGGCGACAAGGAAGCCGAGCTGGCCGCGCTGACGCACGAAAGCCTTTGCCTCGCGGCCGAAGGCGCGCCGGACAAGGCCCGCACCTGCGCCGAACAGGCGATTGCCCTGCAAAAAACGGTCGAAGAAGACTTTTCCAGCCGGGGCAAACCGCTCTCCCAGCGCCTGAGCGTCGATCTCGCGCATGCCTGCTACGCCAGCGGCCTGAAGGACGAAGGCGAAAAGATCATCCGCCAGACCGTGGCGGAAAACCACGAAGACAATCAGCTCATCCACCAGGCCAGCCGCGTCTTTGCAAAGACCAATCAGCCGGAAGGCTCGGCGCTGCTGGAACAGATCAACCGCCAGATCAACGAATTGAGCGACCGGGGGCAAGCCGCCCTGCGCGCCGGCGATCTTGCCGGCGCTGCCGACCTGCACACCCAGGCCGCGGAACAGGCACCGAACATCCGCAACCTGATCGAAGCCGCCAACAGCCTCTACCTGCTGATGGACCGCCGGGGCTGGGATGCCAACCTCGCCGCCAGCGCGCACGACTACCTCGAACGGGCGCAAAGGAAAGACCGGAAGCACCCGAAAGTCCTCGCTACCCGCCAGCTCGCGCACTCGGTAGCGCGCAAATACGGCATCGACATCAGCGCCTGACTTTCTGCCGGAACGCCCGGCCAGACACCCGCCTGCTCGTCCACCCGCCCCGCATGCTAGAGTTTTTCCTTTTAGCGAGGAATGCGCCATGTTCTCCGGCATCGTCGCGGCAATTGGCCGCATCACCGAAGTTACCCCACGCGAAGTCGGCTGCCGCCTCACCGTCGACGCCGGCAAACTCCCCCTGGCAGATGTGACGCTGGGCGACTCCATCGCCCACAACGGCGTCTGCCTCACCGTCGTCGGCAAGGAAGGCAACCGCTTCATGGTCGATGTGTCGCCGGAAACACTCTCCTGCACCGTCAGCCTCGACGCCCCCGGCCCGGTCAATCTGGAAAAGGCGCTGCGCCTGAACGACGTCATCGGCGGCCACCTGGTGTCCGGCCACGTCGACGGCATCGGTGAGGTGCTGCGTTTCGACCCCATCGGCGACAACCGCCTGCTGGAAATCCGCGCCCCGGCAGACATCGCCCGCTACATCGCGCGCAAAGGTTCGATCGTGGTGGATGGCACCAGCCTCACCACCAACACCGTGGACGGCGCCACCTTCACCATCAACCTCATCCCGCACACCCTGGAAAACACCACCCTGGGCCGCCTGCAGCCGGGCAGTCGGGTCAACCTCGAAGTCGACCTGATCGCGCGCTATTGCGAGCGGCTGCTGACGCACGCGAACGCAGCCTGAAACGCTGCCCTTCCTTGGCTTTCAGTCTTCGCTGCCCGCCAGCAGGCGCTCGACGCAGTCGAGCAACTGCGCTTTCCGGACTGGCGTCAGGCGGTGAAAACCGGCGAGCAAGTCGGCTTCCTGCTCGTCGGAAGCGTAGAAATAGCTCGCTGGCACGCCCAGTTCGTCCGCCAGACGCTCGACCAGCTCAAAATCCGGGACGCGCTTGCCCAGTTCGTAGCGGTTCATGCGCGCGCTGGCCGAGGCCGGGTCGAGGCCGACCCGGATACCCAACTGCTCCTGCGAAATACCCTTGCGCCTGCGCGCTTCCTTCAGCCTTCTCGACAGCGTGGTCATAACGATCTTCGATAGCCCGAAGACCGCGATGATCCCGAGTTATGCCTTGTCAATTACTACCATATTGGTAGTATCAAATATTTCGGCAACCCGCTGACCTCACCCATAGAATGCGCGCCGTGACAAGTATCAGCCTGCCCTTCCTGCCATCCATGATTCCTGCCCAAGCCAGAAAACAGCGCAGCGCCGTCGTCGCGCTCTCCCTGCTGCTGATCCTCTCCGCCCTCGTCATTTACTGGTGGTCACTGCGCGCCGATCACCAGCAGATGCGGGCCGAAACCATCCGCCAGGCAGAAACCCGCACCACCCAGTCGGCAGATGCCGTGGCACAGCAAATGGTGCTGCTGCTGCGCAACATCGATTACATCCTGCGCACCCTGGCCCGCGAATACCACTGGCAGACCACGACAGGGTTCGACCGGCTGGCGCAGGGCGTGATTTCCGACTACCCGCCCGGCGCGATCATCCAGATCGCCGTGGCCGATGCGGCGGGCGACATCCGTTATTCCAATCTGGGTCTGACCGCCGGGCAGGCACCAGCGTCGATTGCCGACCGCGAACATTTCCGGGTGCATCTGGATGCGGCAACGCCCCGGCTTTACATCGGCAAGCCGGTCAAGGGGCGGGTTTCCGGGCAGTGGTCAATTCAGCTTTCCTACCCGCTCATCAAGGCCGGGCGCTGCGACGGCGTCATCGTCCTGTCCCTGGCCCCCGCGCACATCGCCGCCCTGCTCGGCCAACTGGCGGCCCATCCGGAAGACACCGCCTTTCTCATGCGCGACGACGGCCATTACCTGGCCCGCTCGAACGATCTGGAAAAGGCGCTGGGCACGATGCTGCCCCTGAACCGCCCGTTTCTCCAGGCGGGTGCCGCCCCACAAGGCAATTACACCTTGAGCGGCCAAATCGACGGCACACACCGTTTCTACGGCTGGCGCAAACTGCCCGAATTCGGCCTCAACCTCGTCATCGGCCTGGCCTCGGCTCCCATCCTCGCACCCGTCGAGGCCAGCATCCGCGAAAACAACCTGCGCAGCGCCGTCGGCAGCGGCCTGCTGGTGCTGGCCTGGTTCTGGATCGTTTTCCTGTTCTGGCGACTGGGCCGACAGGAGCAGAATTTGCATACGGTGTTCGAGACACTGCCGGTCGGCGTCATGATCGTCGATCCACGCGGCAACGTCACCGGCTGCAATACCCAGGCGCGGGAGCTGTTGAGCGACGGCCAGGACTGCCGGCCCAACCTCGACACGCCGCAACTGACCTCCCGCCTGACCCGCAAGGACGGCACGCCCGTACTCCCGACCGAGGCGCTGGCCAAGCCCGCCTGGGCAGACCAGGAAGCCATCACCGGCCTGACCCTGGGCCTGCATCCGAACGGCGACGACGACCGCCAGTTGCGCTGGCTCTCGGTCAATGCCACGCCGCAGGAGAGCGGCTACCGGCATGGCGCGATCGTCGTCCTCACCGACATCACCCAGCAGATGGCTTCGGCACAGTTCCGGCGCGCCCTGCTCGACAACAGCGCCATCGCCATTGCCATCGCCGGACCAGGCCGGCAGGTTGCCTACATCAACCGGCAGATCAGCCAGTTGCTCGGCTACGATAGCGATGAACTGGTCGGGCATAGCTTCCGCAAAATCCACCTCGACGATGCGCATTTCCACGCTTTCGAGCCTTACTACGCCAAGCTGCTGCAGGATACGCAGCTCGAAACCGAATACCCCTTCCGCCACAAGGATGGCAGCATCCGCTGGTGCACCATCCACGCCACGCTCCTGAGCCAGCCCCACAAGGCCACGCAGATCGTCTGGAGCCTGCTCGACAACACCGCCCGCCACTACGCCCAGGAGGCGCTGGAAATGACCAAGCAGCGGCTGGAAGTCGTCATCGACCGTTTTCCGGCAGGCGTGCTGGTAGCCGACCCAACAGGCCGGATCACCCACAGCAATCAGGCGCTGGCCGAGCTTTTCGGCGCGCAATTCACGCCGCAGAAGCTGCTCGAGCGCACACTCGGCGAGGCGCTGGCCGTGGCCGCGCCGCAGTTCGAGACGCGCCTGCGCTCCGACGAAAGCAGCCAGACCCTGAGTCTGCGCGACGGCCGCATCCTGACCTACGAGGCGATTCCGATCAGCCACGGCGACGCGCCGCGCGGGCATCTGCTGATCTGGCAGGACATCACCGAGTACAAACAGCGCGAGCAATTGCTCGAACGCCTGGCCACCACCGACACCCTGACCGAACTGCCCAACCGGCGCAGCTTCATCCAGCACTGCGAGGACGAGCTCAAACGCTGGCACCGGCACGGCGGCGAGCGTGGCGCGCTGGTGATGTTCGATCTCGATCACTTCAAGCGGGTCAACGACACCTGGGGGCATGCCGTCGGCGATCAGGTGCTGGTGCAGGTCGCCGCCATCACCCGCCAGTTGCTGCGCACCACCGACACCGCCGGGCGCGTGGGTGGCGAGGAATTCATGATCCTACTGCCCAATACCTCCCTCGACGGTGCCCGGCAACTCGCCGAGCGCTTGCGCCAGGGCATCGAAAGCACGCCGACCCAGGCAGCGCACGGCCCCCTCGGCATCACCGCCAGCCTGGGTATCACCCTGTTCCCCGCGCACGGCGAAGACAGTCTCCCGCAGGCCATGCTGCGCGCCGATCAGGCGCTCTACGCCGCCAAGGCCGCCGGACGCAACCGGGTTTGCGAATGCTGCCGCAGCGACGGTTTGCCCGTCGACTTGTATGGTGTAGATTTACCCGCATGAAACTTCACGCCAGCATCCTGTTCTCTCTCCTCGCCCTGGCCGGCTGCGCCATCTACGGCGATCCGGCCCTGCAACCGGGACAAGGCAACACCGCCAGCATCGAGCAGCGCCTGGGGCAGCCCGCGCTGCGCTGGCAGGAGGCCGCTGGCGGCGAAACCCTGGTCTACCCGACCGGCCCGGCGGGCTATCACACCTGGTTTCTGCGCACCGACGCAGAAGGACGGCTGATCGAACGCAAGAACGTCCTCGACGCCGCGCATTTCGCCAGAATCGAGGCCGGCATGAACGAAGAACAGGTACTGCGCCTGATTGGTCCGCCGCAGCCGGCCTGGACGGTGTATTTCGCGGCCCGCGACGAATTGGTGTGGGAATGGCGCTATTGCGACGACTGGAATGAACCCGCCCGCTTCAACGTGCTGTTCGACGGCACCACGCGGCTGGTGCGCTCGACCTACGCCGCGCCGGAAAAATTGCGCGCGGCACTGGACTTCCGTTATCAGCCACGCTGGTGTGGCCGTTGATCCGGCGCGACGGCGAACGAGCGGCGGCCTGGCCGTCACAGCCGCAGCGATCCGCCGGCCGCGCGCTGCCTGAATTTCCCCATTGAGGAACCCCTCCCGCAAAATCGGGTTATTATAAAAAGTCGCCCGAAAAAATGACAAGGAGATTCACATGGATATTCAAGCGCTCTGGAGTTCTTTGCAGGACGCCCTCGGCGGTCAGATTCCCCATCTGCTCGGCGCCCTGGCGATTTTCGTCATCGGCTGGCTGCTGGCCGTTGCGCTGCGCGCCGGCGTGCGCAGCGGTCTGAGCCGCCTCGGACTGAACCGGCATTTCACCCAACTCACCGGGGTGACGATCAATCTCGAAGGCATTCTCGCCGTCGCCGTATTCTGGCTGGTGATTCTGCTGGTGCTGGTCGCCATCTTCAATTCGCTCAATCTGACGGTGATTTCCGGTCCCTTCGCGGCGCTGACCACGGTCATCTTTGAATACGCGCCGCGCCTCCTGGGCGCGCTGCTGCTGGGGCTGGTCGCCTGGCTGCTGGCCAGCGTGGTACGCAAACTGGTCATCCGGGGCTTGCAGAAAACCACCATCGACGAAACCCTGGCCGAACACGCCCAGATGCCGCCGATCGCCGACAGCCTGGCGCAAGCCCTGTTCTGGCTGGTGATCCTGCTGTTCCTGCCAGCGATTCTCGGCGCGCTGCAAATGGAAGGGTTGCTCGATCCGCTGCGCGCCATGGTGACACGCGTCCTCGACATGCTGCCGAACGCCTTTGCCGCGCTCATCATCGGCGGTATCGGCTGGATCGTCGCCACGGTGCTGAAAAACGTCGTCGGCAACCTGAGCCGCACCGCTGGCATCGACAAGCTCGGCAGCGTCGCCGGTCTGAACGAGGCCACCAGCCTCTCGCGCATTCTTGGCGCGCTGGTGTTCCTGGTGGTTTTCGTCCCCTCGCTGATTTCGGCGCTCGACGCCCTCAAGGTCGAAGCCATCTCGCGCCCGGCGACCGACATGCTGGCAACCATGCTGCAAGCCGTGCCCGGTATCATCGCCGCCGTCCTGATCCTCACCGTCACCTGGCTGGTGGCGCGCTTTGCCAGCAAGCTGCTGGCCGGGCTGCTGGCCGCGATGGGTTTCGATCAGTTGCCGACGCGCATCAATCTGGCACATGCCTTTGAAAAGACCTCGGCATCGGCCTTCGTCGGCCGTCTGGTGCTCTTCTTCGCCATGCTGTTCGCCAGCATCGAAGCCGCTTCCCAGCTCGGTTTCCATCAGGTCGGCGACATCGTCGAAACCTTCATCCGCTTTGCTGGCGACATCCTGCTCGGCGGCGTGATCTTCGTGGTCGGCTACTGGCTGGCGAACGTCGCCCACGAAGCCATCGACAAGGCCAGCGGCGAACACAGCAAGGGTCTGGCGCGCATCGCCCGCTTCGCCATCCTGGCCCTGGTCACGGCCATGGGCCTGCGCGCGATGGGCATCGCCGACGACATCGTCAATCTCGCCTTCGGCCTGACCCTGGGCGCAATCGCGGTGGCCGTGGCGCTGTCCTTCGGCCTGGGTGGCCGCGAAGCCGCTGGCAAGCTGATGGAACACTGGCTCAGCAAGCTGCGCCGCGATGAATAAAGTGCAATAACCGCTGCTTCGCATCGACCACTGGCCCACCCTATGCGGTGGGCCAGTGCTTTTCAGCCCGCGCCCGGCGCGGCATGCCTTGAAATTCCCCGCCGCCGTCCCCATAATGTTGAGCATGGTTGTAATTCCGGCAATCTGGAGGCGTTCTGGACAGGGGTTCGATTCCCCTCACCTCCACCCAAGGGCATTCAAAGGGTATTCGGCGAGTGTGTTTGGTTGGGGGTGTACTGGCTTCGACAGGGCGGGCAAAGGTGCGCAGGCAACCCGAAAGGTGACGGACGTAATCCGCACAAATCCATAAACGCCAACGATGAGCGTTTCGCTGTCGCCGCCTAACCGGCACAGCTGGGGCCGCTGAAGCCTTATTACCCAAGACAGCCGGCGGGGACTTCGGTCCCCGTCGTCACGTTTACACGCCGCCGGGACAAGTCAAAACGCCCCGGCTGCGCAGGCAGGCCGGGGCGCTTTTGTGGGTTCGCGATCAGAACTTGACGTTGACCCCGGCGTAGATCGAGCGCCCCATGCCGGGAACGGGCGTCCCCCAGGCGATCATGCCGTCGGCGGCCGGCGGATTCAGCGCCATCGTCCGGCCCTGGCCGAAGTAGGCACCGCCGAGCGGCATCTGGTAGTAGCGGTCGAACAGGTTTTCGACGCCAAAATCGAGGCGCACCTGTTTCCAGTTATGGCTGAAACGTAAATTGACCAGCCCATAGCCCGGCGTCTTCATTTCATTGCGCGCTTCCGACACCTGGCGCTTGGCGGCGACGCCGATCACTTCCAGCGTGTTGTCCCAGCCGCCGAATTTCTGCGTCAGCTTGAGCGTGGCGTTGAGCGGCATGATGTTGTAGAGATCGTCGCCGGTCTTGCGGTTCTTGCCGCGCGTGTAGCTCAGCAAGCCCTGCATGCCGAATTCGCCAAAGCCGGTTTTCGCCAGGGCCAGCTTACCGGAAACGTCCAGGCCGTACAGACGGGCGCGGTGGTTGGCGTAGCGCAGCACGGAGAACAGGTCGCGCACCGGCGCGGCGCTCGGCGCATTCGCCGCCGCATCCCATTGCACGGCGTCGATGTAGTCCTCGACGTGGGTGTAGTGCGGCGTCAGCTTGAATTCGCGGCTGCGGCCGGCATCGTGCCAGTCGAAGGTGGCGGACAGAGTGTAAGCCTTTTCCGGATCGAGATCGGGATTGCCGACGTAGCCATTGCCGTCACCGACGAAGTTGTTCATGGTCGCTGCCATCGCCCAGGTCGACCAGGGGTAGGTTTCGTACAGGCTGGGCGAACGGGTTTTGCGGGCAAAGCCGAATTCCACGTCGAAACCAGCATCCACCAGATAACGGGCGAGCGCCGTGAAATCCCAGTTGTTGTCGTGGCGGGAATGGCTGCGGGCGTTGAAAGCGTCGGCATCGCGCTTCTGATAACTCATCATCGCGCCCATGCCATTGGTGGTCGGGTCGTAACCCCGCGCCGATCCGGCATCCATGCTCACCCGCTCGTAGCGCAGACCGAGCAGCGTCGTCCAGCGCTCGCCATGCACGGCTTCCCACTCGGCGAAGAGCGCCTTGCGGTCGCGCTCGCCGTCCTTGATGTTGACGAACTCGCCCGGCCACATGCCGCCGCCGGACGCCGGCCAGTAATCGTTCAGGCGGTAACGCTGCAACTCGCTGCCCAGCCGCAGCAGATCGTTCTGGCTCAGTTTGACGTCGGCTTTCAGGCTGGCCCCGGTGGTGCGCGTTTCGGTAATCATCGGCATGCCGTGGGCGCAGTTGGCACCCATCGGGCCGCAAGGTACGCCCACACCGGAAGCCATGCCATACCAGAAGCGCTTGTCCCGCCCGAAATCCATGAAATGATCGACTTCCTCATGGTAAGCGCGGGCTTCCAGCTGGCCCCAGTCGTACTTGCCCAGCCAGCGGAAATTGACGCGCTTTTGCTCGTTGTCGAGCAAATCCATGCGCTGATTGGGGTAAAGCTGTTCCGGCATGTTCTGGTAGCCGAATTTCACTTCGAACAGGTGGTTGGCATTGCGCACGGCCATGCCCAGGGTGTGGTTGGCGGTTTCGTAGCCGGTGGAGCCGACTTCATCCCGCGCCAGCGTATGGCCGGCACGACCGGTGGCGGTGTAGTTCTTGAAATTCTTGCCCGCCGTGTAATTGTTGGCCTTGCTGTAGGCGCCGGTATAGCTCAGGTTGAGGCTTTCCGTGGCAAAAGTGGCGCTGGCATTGGCCCCGCGCGCGTCGTTGTTGCTGCGGTAGAAGCTGCCGACTTCGCCTTTCAGCAGATGGCCCGCGCCGGCTGCAGCGAATTCGGGCGGTTTGGTTTCGGCGATGATGCTGCCGCCGATGGAATCGCCACCGGCGCTGACCGGGTTGATGCCGGCGTAGACGGTGAGCGAATCGACCTGGCTGGGATCGAGGTAGGAGAGGGCCGGGTTCATGTGATTGGGGCAGCTTGCCAGCAGATCCATGCCGTCGACCTTGACCCGCAGACGATCATCCGCCAGACCGTGGATCACCGGCAGGCTGGACACCTGCCCCGCGCCGTAGAAACTGACGCCGGGCACCTCGCGCAGCATCTGCGCCACGTCGCTGGTGCGCGCGCCTTGCGGTTTCAGGCTGTCCGCCCCGAGTTTGCTGGTGCTGCCTTCGTTGACTGCGCGCGTCGACTCGACGACGACCGATTGCATGGTCTGCTCAGGCTCTGCCCAGAGCGCGCCGGAGGTGCTGGAAAAAACCAGGCCGATGGCCGTGGCGAGCGGTGTGAAACGCTGTCGCATGCGAAAAACCCCTGTCTTTGTTGATTTCAGGGGCGGATTCTCGGCAAAGCGTCCGTTTTGCGGAATGTGGCATATTGTCGCAGCCCTGATCTGGCAAGGGCTTGCGGCCCGGATCAGGCGTTCAGCTTTTCCAGCGCCTCGCGCAGTTTGGCCGGTTCTTCGAGGCGCAGGATGCGGCGCACGGCGGGCATCAGCTCGGAAAGGTCCGATTTCAGAATCCGACTTTTCACCTTCAGCACCTGCGAGGGATGCATGGAAAAAATCCGCAGGCCCATGCCGAGGAACAGCCGGGTCAGTTTCGGGTCGCCCGCCATTTCGCCGCAGACCGACACCGGAATCCCGGCCTTCTCGGCGCTGCTCAGGGTGTGCGCCAGCAGCATCAGCACCGCCGGGTGCAGCGGGTCGTAGAGCGCCGCCACCTGCTCGTCGGCGCGGTCGATGGCGAGCGTGTATTGAATCAGGTCGTTGGTGCCGATCGACAGAAAATCCAGGCGGCGCAGGAACAGGCCGACGGCCAGCGCCGCCGCCGGAATTTCGATCATGCCGCCGACCGGGATGTTTTCGTCGAAAGCGATTTTCTCGCCACGCAGGCTGGATTTGGCCTGCGCCACGGCGGCCAGGGTCTGGTCGATTTCGTGGGCGTGGGCCAGCATGGGGATGAGCAGCTTGACCGGGCCGAAGCGGGAAGCCCGCAAAATGGCGCGCAACTGGGTCTGGAACATCTTCGGCTCGGCCAGCGACAGGCGGATCGCCCGCCGCCCCAGCGCCGGATTGGTCTTGACGCGATTGCTGGCTTCCGGGTGCAGATCCTTGTCCGCGCCCAGGTCGAAGGTGCGGATGGTGACGGGCCGCCCGCCCATGCCCTTGACCACTTTCTTGTAAGCCTCAAACTGTTCCTCCTCGTCCGGCATGTCGCCACGGTCGAGAAAAAGGAATTCGGTGCGGAACAGGCCCACGCCTTCGGCCCCGCCGTCGAGCGCGTCGGCCACGTCGCCGGGCAGCTCGATGTTGGCGTGCAGGGCGATGGCCTCGCCGTCCAGGGTTTGCGTCGGCGAATTCTTGAGCTGGCGCAGCTTGCTTTTTTCCAGCCCGATCTGCTCCATGCGCAGCCGGTATTCCTCCAGCACGCGCACGTCGGGATTGACGATGACGATGCCGCGCATGCCATCGACGATCAACTGTTCGCCGTCGCGGATCAGCGCGCGCCCGTTCTCCAGGCCGAGCACCGCCGGAATCGCCATGCTGCGCGCCAGAATCGAGGTGTGCGAGGTCGCCCCGCCGACGTCGGTGATGAAGGCGGCAAAGCGCTGGTCCTTGAAGGCGATGGTGTCGGCCGGCGACAGATCGTGGGCGACGATGATGAGCGCCTCCTCCTTGGCCGCCTTGCCTGCCTTGAGCGAAGCGCGCGCCGGGTGGCCGAGCAATTCCTTGACCACCCGCTCCACCACCTGCACCACGTCGAACTTGCGCTCGCGCAGGTAAGCGTCCTCGAACTGCTCGAACTGCGCCACCAGATATTCCATCTGCTGCACCAGCGCCCATTCGGCGTTG
The DNA here is from genome assembly GCA_900549295.1 of uncultured Rhodocyclaceae bacterium. Lineage (GTDB taxonomy): Bacteria > Pseudomonadota > Gammaproteobacteria > Burkholderiales > Rhodocyclaceae > Azonexus. The sequence continues at coordinate 18,301 of URNG01000021.1, read as the reverse complement.
CAGCGGCGTTCGCGGATGATGTCGCGCGGCTTGGCGGACAACTCGGCGTCGGCGAGGAACATCAGGTGCACGTCGATGAAGGCGCTCAATTCGGGCGGCGCGTGTTCGGTGTTTTCCTTGAGCGCTGCGAGTTCCTTCCTGACCGCCGCCACCGCCGCATCGAAACGGGCGATTTCCTTGTCGATCTGGCGCGGCGCCAGCGTCAGGTGGGCGACTTCCAGCGTCGCCTGCGAAATCAGCAGCGCCCGACCGATCGCAATCCCGGCCGAAACGCCCAGCCCGTGCAGGGTAAAGCTCATCGCCTCACTCTCCTTCGCCGAAGTAATCGGCGATCAGGGCCAGCAGCGCCGCCAGCGCTTCTTCTTCATCCGCGCCGCTGGTTTCCAGCGTCACCATCGACCCCTTGCCGGCGGCCAGCATCATCACGCCCATGATGCTCTTGGCGTTCACCCGCCGCTCACCCTTCATCATCCACACTTCGCAGGAAAACTTGCCGGCCAGTTGCGTCAGCTTGGCGCAGGCCCTGGCGTGCAGGCCGAGTTTGTTGATGATCTGGGTTTCCTGGGTCAGCATGGCAGTCGGTCGAGCAGCTCGAAACGGTTGAAGAACGGCAAATTCTACCTTGGGCGCGGCGGGCCTGCGCCTGCGGGGAGGCGCATGGCGGCTATTTCGCCGGGAAATTTTTAGGGAAGTGCTGAACAAATCCGTTCGCCCTGAGTCCTTCGACTTCGCTCAGGACAGGCTTGTCGAAGGGCATCACCTGCACAATCAAGGGCTTCGACAGGCTCAGCCCGAACGGTTTCGATTGATTCAGAGCTTCCTTAGCGCAGCGGCGCAGAGGAAGGCGGAGCAGATCGGAAACGCTCGTGAGTTTTCCTCTGCGTTTTCCGCGCCTTCTGTGCCTCTGCGGTAATCTCTCATCAATAAGAATTTTCTGATTTTTCGGGCAAGGCACTGAAAACAAGGCGCTTTCAGATGCAAGCTGGGCGATACTCGGGGCTGTCGTCTTTCCCGGAGTTGCCATGCTGTCTCGTCTTTTCCTGCCCGCCAGCCTCGTTCTTGCCGCCTTTTTCATCGCCGGCAAGGCGACGGCCGATCCGCTGCCCGCCACCTGGACGGAGCCGGAAAGCGGCATGGAGTTCGTTCTGGTCAAGGGCGCGTGCTACCCGATGGGCGACACTTTCGGCGACGGCGAGCATAACGAAGTGCCGGTGCACGAGGTCTGCCTGGACGATTACTACCTGGGCAAATACGAAGTCACCCAGGGGCAGTGGCGCAGGATCATGGGCGACAACCCGGCCGAATACGCCAATGGGGACGATTACCCGGTGGAAAGCGTGATGCTGACCGAGGTCGACGCCTTCATCCGCCGCCTGGGCCGTAACAGCGGCGAAACCTTCCGCCTGCCCACCGAGGCCGAATGGGAATTCGCCTGCCGCGGCGGCGGTCAGGCGGTGAAATACGGCACCGGCGGCAACGAAATCGATCACCGGAACGCCAACATCACCGGCGGGGCCGACGATCCCTGGCCGGAAACCGCGCCGGTCGGCAGTTTTGCGCCCAATGCCCTGGGCCTGCACGACATGTCCGGCAACGTCTGGGAATGGGTGTCCGACATCTACGCCGCCGATGCCTACGGCAAGCACGCGCGCGACAACCCGCGCTTCGACGAACCCGGCCCGAGCCGTCTGGTGCGCGGCGGCGCTTGGTCGCACGACGGCCCGTTCGCCCGGTGCAGCAAGCGCCACATGCACTGCCGCCCGAGCGTGCGCTACGACATCATCGGTTTCCGTCTGGTGCGGGAAGTGCCGAAATTCAGCAGCGCCGGACGCTGAATGAAAAAAGCCAGGTATCAACCTGGCTGTGGTATGGCGTGAAAATTCCCGCAGGGCGAGGCATTACAGCAGTTCCTGACGCAGTTCGGCGGCCGATTTGATCGACAGCAGGCTGGGCGCGACGTCGAAGGCGGTTTTGGCCCCGATCTGTCCTTGCTGGTTCAGGCGGTAAGCGGCACGGGCGTAGGCCACCAGCACGCTGGCCGTGAATTCCGGGTTGCTGTCGAGCTTCAGGGAATACTCCACCACCTGCTTGTGCTCGGCGCTGGTGCTGCCGCTGCGGATCACGAAACCGCCGTGCGGCATCTTGTCGTGTTCCTTCTTCAGCGTTTCCTCGCTGATGAAATTCACCGTCGTGTCGTAATCGGCGAAGTAGTTCGGCATGTTGACGATGGCGGCTTCGACGGCCTTGGCGTCCGCGCCTTCGGCCAGCACGACGAAGCATTCGCGGGTGTGCTTCTGCCGCGTGCTCAATTCCGGGCAACTGCCGCTGCGCACCGCTTCGATGGCTTGCGGCGCGGGCAGGGTGTATTGCACGCCGGCCTTGACGCCCGGCACGCGGCGGATGGCGTCCGAATGGCCCTGGCTGACGCCCTTGCCCCAGAAGGTGTAAGTCACGCCGTCCGGCAGCGCGGCTTCGCCGTAGAGGCGGTTGATCGAGAACATGCCAGGGTCCCAGCCGATCGAGATCAGCGCCGTCTTGCGCGCCGCCTGCGCCTTGGCATCCACCGCCGCGAAGTATTCGGGAATGGCGGCGTGGGTGTCGAAGCTATCGACCGTGTTGAACTGCGCGGCCAGCACCGGGCCTTGCTGCGGCAGGTCATCCTTGGAACCGCCGCACAGGATCAGGACGTCGATCTTGTCCTGAAACTGGCCGATGTCGTCCATGGCGTGCACCGGCGTGCCGGCCGTTGCCGGGCGCAGGGATTGCGGCGCGCGGCGGGTGAAGATGCCGACCAGCTTCATGTCGGGATTTTTGGCCAGGGCGGCTTCGACGCCGCGGCCCAGATTGCCGTAACCGGCAATCCCAATGCGGATTTGCGTGCTCATATGTTTTATCCAGAGTAAAGGTTGCAGTCACGCCCCCGCGCGGTCACGCCCGGCGAGGGGCGAAAGATATTACACCCGCGCCGCGCCATGACCGGCGATGGCGTGTCGTTTTTGTGGCCGTTTTTTGTGACGGACCGTTCGCTGGCGCGTTCAGCGCGCCTCGCCCCAGGGCGCGAGCAGGCGATGCGGCACCTGCAACTGATCCAGCACCCGCGCCGCCACGAAATCGACGATCTCCGCCACGCTCTGCGGGCGCTGGTAAAAACCCGGATTGGGCGGCAGGATCACCGCCCCGGCGCGCGCCAGACGCAGCATGTTTTCCAGATGCAGCACGGAAAACGGCGTTTCCCGCGGCACCAGGATGAGCTTTCGCCCTTCCTTCAGCACCACGTCGGCGGCGCGCTCGATCAGGTTGTCCGACAAGCCCTGGGCGATGGCGGCGAGCGTGCCCATCGTGCACGGGCAGATCACCATCGCCTGCGGCGGGTTGCTGCCGGAAGCGATCGGCGCGAACCATTCCTCGCGGCCGAAGACCTGCAGCAGATCGCCCTCCACGCCGGGCAGGCGGGCCAGCAGGGCGGCGCGCGCCTCGCCCGGACGGCTCGGCAGTTCCAGATCGAGCTCCTGACGGGCGACGATCTGCGCCGCCTGCGAATACACCAGTTGCACCCGCCGCCCGGCGCGCAGCAGGCATTCCAGCAGACGCAGGCCGTAGGCCATGCCGGAAGCGCCGGTCAGCGCCAGGCAAACCGGCGCGGCGGCGCTCATGCCAGCCCCCGGTGGCGCACCAGCACGCGCGGTGCCCGTCCGGCAAATTCGCGGCACAAGGTTTCGGCGAGATAAACCGAGCGATGCTGGCCGCCGGTGCAGCCGATGGCCACCGTCAGATAGCTGCGGTTGTCGCGCACATAGCTGGGCAGCCAGTCGCCGACGAAACGCGCGATGTCGCCGCGCATGCGCAGCACCTCCGGCGCGGCTTCGAGAAAGGCGATCACCGGCGCGTCCCGCCCGGTCAGGGGGCGCAGCGCCAGATCGTAATAAGGATTGGGCAGGCAGCGCACGTCGAACATCAGGTCGGCATCGAGCGGCAGGCCATGCTTGAAGCCGAAGGACTGGAACAAGAGCGTCAGCCCGCCCTCGCCGGTACCCTTGATGAACTGGCGCACCCAGTCGCGCAGCGCATTGGCCTTCAAGTCGCTGGTGTCGATGCGATGCCCCAGTTCGGCGAGCGGTGCCAGCAACTCGCTTTCCCAGCGGATGGCTTCTTCCAGCGTGCGGTTTTCGCTTGCCAGCGGATGCCGGCGGCGGCTTTCCGAATAGCGTTTGATGAGCGTTTCCTCACCCGCCTGCAAGAACAGGAAGCTGTAGCGCACGCCGTTTTTCGCCAGTTGCCGCAGGCGCTCGGGCAGCAACTCGATGCCGTCGCCGGAGCGCGCGTCGATGCCCACCGCCACCTTGCCGATTTTTTCCTGACGCAGCATGTCGATCAGGACGGTGAGCATCACCACCGGCAGATTATCGACGCAGTAAAAACCCGCATCTTCCAGAAGATTGAGCGCCACCGACTTGCCCGAACCCGACAACCCGCTGACCAGCACCAGTTCCATCGCTTTCTGACCTCGCTTTCCGGAAAGAACCCGTTGATTTGAAGCATGCCGCACCCTACGCCATGCATGCGGGCGATTATCCCCGCAAGCTCCCGGCTTCGCCAGACTTGCTTGGCGCTGCCGGCTCGCCCAAGCGGCTGTTTTTTACTGGCTATTTTCTGCCGCATGTTAAACTGCACAGCTTCATTCCCTTCATTCGCGCCCCAGTATTTGCGTCTTTTCCATGACCGAGAACACCCCCACCGCGCAGGAAAAATCCATCGATACCCGCAGCCTGCTGAAAGACCTGCAAACCCGTTATGCCGTGTTCCGCGATTTCAGCCCGCTCGCCATCGGCATCGACAAGCAGTTGTTCGCCGCCCTGCCCGATCTGAGCCGCAAAGCCCTGCGGCTGGCCATGCGCAGCCACACCATGGCCACCCGCTACCTGAAGGAAATGGAGAAAGGCACGCAGCGCCTGAACCTGGACGGCAGCCCGGCGGGCGAGGTGACGGACGAAAACCGCCAGCACGCCAGCGAACTGCTCAAGGAACGTTTCAAGAAGCAGATCGAGCAGCGCAAGGCCGCCGAACAGGCCGCCCGCGCCGAAAGCCGCAAACAGGAAAAACTGCTCGCCCTGACCGAAAAATTCGGCCGCAAATAAACCCCCACGCAAATACCCTCTTGCCCGCGTCCGCGCACTGTGGCACCTTGCGAAACAGGTTATCGCCATCCGAAATGCGGGCCATGCCGGCGCGCCCGCTCTCGCAGATGCAAACGATGAGGGAGTGAAAGCCGATGCGGGGTTTCATCTACCGCTTTTTTCGCAGCGCCCGCGGCGAGTGGTTGCTGCTTGCCGCCAATCTGGCCGCACTGGCGGGGGTTCTGGCATTTTCGCTGTACCACGAGCGGCGCACCGTCGAGCACAGCGAGGAAATCCGCCTCGGCACCCAGACCAAAATCATTCACGATCTGCTGAGCAGCCAATTCACCAGCATCCACCACGCCCACCAGAATCTGCGCCGCGAACTGCGTATCGCCCAGGTTCGCGGCGAAAACCCGATGCCCTTCGTCGAGCGCCGCGTGCAGGGCTTCGTCGAGGTCATCCCCGGCATCCGCAGCATGTCCCTGCTCGATGCCGGCGGCACCATCATCGCCAGCAGCCGTCCCGAACTCGTCGGCAAGAATTTCCGCGAGCGCAGCTATTTCCAGCGCCCCCGAAAAAGCCCCGAAACCGACATCCTGTATCTCAGCCCGCCTTACATCACCGCGCTGGACATCTGGTCGATCAGCCTCTCCAGCCGGGTCAACGGGCCGCGGGGCGAATTCGCCGGCGTGATCGTCAGCACCCTCAACACCGAAGACCTGGCGCAGCATCTGCAATCCGTGCTCTACGCGCCGGACATGTGGGTCAGGGTCAGCCACGGCAACGGACAGTTGTTCCTCATTTTTCCCGAACAGCCCAAGCAACTGGGCCGCAATCTGGCGGTGCCGGGCAGCCTGTTCCAACGCCACGAGGAAAGCGGGAAAGACGGCAGCTACCTGACCGGCCGGACGCTGACCACCGGCGACGAACGCGCCGTGTTCGCGCGCACCCTGCGGGAAACGGACATGCACACGGACTACGCCATGCAGATCGCCGCCAGCCGCGACACAAAGCAGCTCTACGCCCCCTGGTGGCGCAGTGTCTGGCGGCAAATCCTGCTTTACGCGCTGCTGGCCGGCAGCAGCGCGTTCGGCCTGTATCTGTCGCAACGGCGGCGGCGGCAAAGCCGGCAGCTCGCCATCGCCAACGAGCGCATCCTGCGCGACAAGAATCATGTCCTGGAAAAACTGAACTGCCAGTTGCAGGAGCAAAGCGCCGCGCTGGAAGCCATGGCCTTCCGCGACGGCCTGACCGGCGTCGCCAACCGCCGCCGCTTCGACGAGGCGCTCGCCGTCGAGTGGCGCTACTGCCGCCGCAAGGCAGCGCCGCTCGCCATCCTGATGATCGACGTCGATCATTTCAAACCCTACAACGACCGCTACGGCCATCAGGCCGGCGACGATTGCCTGCGTGCCGTGGCGCAGGCGCTGGACCGCGACCCCGTCCGGCCGCACGACCTGCTGGCGCGCTACGGCGGCGAGGAATTCGTCTGCCTGCTGCCCGACTGCGATCTGGCCGGGGCAAAAGCGCAGGCGGAAGAACTGCGCCAGGCGGTCGCCGCCCTGCAACTGGCGCACGCCGATTCGCCGACCGCTCCCGTCGTCACCGTCAGCATCGGCGTGCACGCCTGCATCCCGCAACGCGACGACGGCGCGGACGAACTGCTCGCCGCCGCCGATCAGGCGCTCTACCACGCCAAGCAGAATGGCCGCAATCGTGTCATGAGCGCGCCATCCGGGTTAGCATCGGCAGCCCATTCACCCGCCGCGAGTCTGCCATGCTGATTTCCCGCACCGATTCCCAGGTTCTCATCGTCGACATCCAGGAAAAACTGGCCCCGGCGATTCACGACAACGAAACCGTGGCCCGCAATGCCGCGCGGCTGCTCGAAGGCGCGCGGCTGCTCGAGGTGCCGGCGTTCGTTTCCGAACAGTACGTCAAGGGCCTGGGGCCGAGCCTGCCGGCGATCCGCAGCGCGGGCAGCGCCGCGAAGTTCTTCGAGAAAGTGCATTTCTCCTGCGCCGCCGAACCGGGCGTGCTCGAACTGCTGCGCGCCACCGGCCGGCGGCAGATCATCGTCGGCGGCACGGAAACCCACGTCTGCGTCCTGCAAAGCGCGCTCGGCCTGCTGGCCACCGGGTTTCAGGTGTTTCTGGTCGAGGACGCCGCATCCTCGCGCACGCCGGAAAACCGCCGCGCCTCGGTGGAACGCCTGCGCGCCTGCGGCGTGCAGGTCGTCACCACGGAAATGGTCTTGTTCGAGTGGCTGCACCGCGCCGCCAGCGACGAATTCCGCACCTTGCTGCCGCTCATCAAGTAAGCCCGGCGACAAACCCGCCCCCTGCGCAATCTGGAGCGAGCATCGGCGGATGCCCTGAACATCGAATCAGTGGCACCTTTATTGCTTTGAGCCGTGGCATCCCAAGCTTGGAGACAGGCCATGCTCGTCCAATCCGTTTCTGCCTTCCTTTTCCCCGCCAGCGCGGCAAACCCGCCATCCCCCCGGCAAAGCCCGAACGCGCCGCCGGCAAATATTGCCGAAACCGTCCGCATCTCCCAGGCAGCGCGCGAGGCGCTCGCCGCCTCGTCCTCCTCCGCCGAACAGACCGGACTGGCAGGTACGGCGCGGTTTGCCGAAATCGCCGGAAAACCCCCGGAAAAACGCACCGCCGATGAAGTGGATTACATGCAAAAAGCGGCGGGGCTGGTCAATTCCTTCGCCAGACTCAGCCCTGCGGAAAAGGCGCTCTATGACAAGGCAGTCGCCAGCGGCGACACCGAAGCCGCCGCTGGCATCTCCCAGATTGCGCTGATACGGACGGGCGGACACATGGCGGGGGGCGCAAACGGCACGACCTACGATCCGCTCGGTACGGAAATCACCACCGCCAACGTAGGGAAGTATTTCAGCCACGGCATCGTCGACCCGACCGGCCAGGCGCAATCCCGTTTTCAGGCGCTGATCCGCTTCCTGCAAGCCAATCCGGCGGCCTGATCCGGTTCGCCTTGTGCAGTGCGTAGGTCCGGGGCCATGACCCGGACAAAACGGGACACGTCAGAACGAAGCTCCGCCTGGGTCATGGCCCCAGGCTCACATCCTCGACATGCACAATCGTGACTACGAATCGGATTTCCAGGGGGTACCGCTCACCCCTTGAGCGTCAGCGGCAGCCCCGCCGCCACCAGCGTCACCTGCTCGCACAAGGCCGCCACGCGTTGATTGAGACGTCCCTGTTCGTCGGCGAACAGGCGCGACACCGGATGCATGGGGACGATGCCGCAGCCGACCTCGTTGGATACCAGGATGATGCGCCCCGGCAGTGCGGGCAGGGCGGCGAGCAGCGCCCCGGTTTCTGCAGCGAACAGCGGGCAGTCGGGCGCCTGCCCGGCTTCGGCCTGCGCTGCCGCGACGCCGGCGAACAGCAGGTTGGAGAGCCACAGGGTCAGGCAGTCGACCAGCAGACACACGTCCGGCGCGGCGTGGCGCTCGAGCGCCGCCGCCAGATGCAGCGGCTCCTCGACGCAGCCCCATTCGGCCGGGCGGCGCTCGCGGTGGTGGGCGATGCGCCGCGCCATCTCGCCGTCCCCGACCTGCGCGGTAGCGATGTAGATCACCCGTCCGCCGCTCGCCGCGGCCTGCGTTTCGGCCAGCCGGCTCTTGCCGGAGCGGGCGCCGCCCAGAATCAGCTGGCGCATCGGTTGGCACCTCAGTTGGCACATGGCCCGGCCCGCCTCACAGCGGCGTAATCAGCTTGAACCACAGTTTGTCGCCGCCGAAGCGGTTTTCCACCTGCGTTTCGCGCTGCCACTGGAAAATCAGCTGCGTCTTGCCCGCCGTCTCGTATTTCACCGACGGCCCGAAAGCGAACACCTGACCGCGATTGCCGTCGCCCACCTTGCGCCCATGCTGGCGGTCGTCGCTCACCTGCTTCAGGTAATAGCCGCTGACGCCCACCGACCACGGCCCGAAGTGCTTGCCCAGCAGGTAATCCATGTGGAACTCGTCGCCCGACCGGTAGTGGGTTTCACGGTTGCGCGTCTTGACGTTGTACATGAACTTGGCGGAAGCCTCCCAGCCCTGTTCATTGAGATAGGTGAGCGCGAAGATCGGCTCGAAGCTGGTGTAATTGGCGCCCAGATTGCGCGCCGGATGGGCGTTGCGGTCGAAAGCGCCGGTCGGCAGATTGACGTCCAGCCCGAGCACGTAGTGCCACTGCGGACGGTGCCAGGCGAGAATCAACGGCGTCAGCGTCACGTCACCCACTCCGGTACGCCGCTCCTTGCCGGCGGGCGTATCCATCGACAGGCTGACCACCGGCAAAATCGCGCTCCAGCCATAGCTGGCACCCCAGAATTGCTGATTGGTGATCTGCACGAAACGCAGCGCGTCAAAAGTGGCGTTCAGGCGGATTTTCTTGCCCGCCGGGCGCACGTTGCGGCCATCGCCATCGCGCAGGCTGCCCGACCAGTTGCCGAAATAGTTGATGAAATAATTGCCCGGCGGCGGCATGGCCCCGGCGAACCAGTTTTCCGCCCCGTTCGGATATTGATCGCCGCCTTCCTTGGCGTGCAGCGGCGCGCTCGCCAGCGTTGCCAGCGCGGCGGTCAGTGCCGTAGCGAGCGAAATTAGCCCCCGTTTTTTCATGACATCCTCTCTTCGTGTGTTTTTATCTGACAGCCCGGCGCTTTTGCTGCGCTGTGGCAGGCGGATTGTCGCACGCACCCGGCCGCCGCTCCATCCCGGTCTGCTGCATTGCGCTCGAAGATGGAGGATAATGCGCGCTTTCCGCCATCACGGAACCCGGTGCGCAAGCGATTGCAATTCCGGGGCGGGCCCGCCGCTGTAACCGGGGACTTTGGCTGCACGACGTCACTACGAGGGGAAACAGACTCTCCGGGAAGACGCAGCCACGGGACGATCCGGAAGCCAGAAGACCTGACGGAAAAACAACGAAGCCTATGGACAAGGGCTTTGCCGCTACGCCTGCCGCGTTGCGGCAAAGCCTTTTTTGCTTTTGGAGAAACGGATGCCTTCCTCGCCCCCCGCCTTCGCGATTCCTGCCATTTCCCCGCTCGACCCCGCCTTGCGCGCCGCACTGCAGCACAAGATTGACCGCAAGACCAAGCCCGTCGGCGCGCTCGGCCTGCTGGAAAAGCTCGCCTTGCAGATCGGCCTCATCCAGCAAAGCCTCAGCCCGCAGTTGAACGCCCCGCAACTCCTGGTGTTTGCCGGCGATCATGGCGCGGCGACAGCGGGCGTATCGGCCTATCCGCAGGAAGTGACCTGGCAGATGGTGGAAAACTTTCTCGCGGGCGGCGCGGCGATCAACGTGTTCTGCCGCCAGAACGGGCTGGCGCTGGCGGTGGTGGATGCCGGCGTGGCGCACGATTTCGCGCCGCGCGCCGGCCTGATCGACGCCAAGATCGCCAGGGGAACGGCCAATTATCTGGAAACCGCCGCCATGTCCCCCGCCCAGTGCGCGGAGGCCCTGCGGCGCGGCGCCGAACTGGTTCGCGCGCGCGCCGCCACTGGCTGCAACGTGCTGGCGCTGGGCGAAATGGGCATCGGCAATACGGCCTCCGCCTCGCTCATCACCCACTGCCTGACCGGCGCGCCGCTGCCCGATTGCGTGGGCCGGGGTACCGGACTGGACGACGCCGGCCTCAGCCGCAAGCAGGCGCTCCTTGGCCTGGCCCTGGCGCGTTACCGGGCCGCTGGCGGCGCTAACACGCCACACGGCGCACCGCTCTCGGTGCTCGCCGAATTCGGCGGCTTCGAGATCGCCATGATGGCGGGGGCCATGCTGGCGGCGGCGGAAGCGCGCATGCTGCTGCTCATCGACGGTTTCATCGTCACCTCGGCGCTCCTCGTTGCCGCCCGCCTCGCCCCGGCCGTGCTCGATTACTGCGTGTTCTGCCACCACTCCGCCGAAGCCGGGCATCGGGCGCAGCTTGCCGCGCTGAAAGCAGAAGCCCTGCTCGATCTGGGGCTGCGCCTGGGCGAAGGCACCGGCGCGGCGCTGGCTTATCCGCTCATCAAGGCGGCGGTAAATTTCCTGAACGAAATGGCCAGCTTCGATGCGGCGGGCGTCTGCGGTGAGAAAATCGGCGAAGAAACTGCTGGAGTCTCCCTGCCGTGATCCGCCGTGAGCTTGAGCATTTTTTTGCTGCGCTGCGCTTCTTCACCCGTTTGCCGGTGCCGGCCTGGGTCGGGCATTCGAGCGCCGGGCTGAATGCCGCCGCCCGCTGGTTTCCCGCTGTCGGCGCGCTGATCGGCGCGCTGGCGGCGCTGGCCTATGTGCTGGCCGCGCAACTCTGGCCGCCGGCGATTGCCCTGCTGCTCTCGATGGCCGCCAGCATCTACCTCACCGGCGCTTTCCACGAAGACGGCCTGTCCGACACCGTGGATGGCCTGGGCGGCGGCTGGGAGAAACAGCGCATCCTGGAGATCATGAAGGATTCGCGCATCGGCAACTACGGCGCGATTGCCCTGTGGCTGGCCCTGAGCGGCAAGTTCGCGCTGCTCACCGCTCAGACCCCGGCCTTGCTGCCGGCCATTCTCATTGCCGGACACGGGTTCTCGCGCGCCTGCTCGGTCAGCCTGCTGGCCGCACTGGATTACGTGCGCGAAGACGCGCTGACCAAAGCCAAGCCGCTGGCCACCCGCCTCTCGCCCGGCGCGCTCCTGTTCGCGCTTGGCTGCGGCCTCTTGCCGCTCGCGTTGCTGCCCTGGCAGCAAGCCTTGAGCGGACTGGCGCTGGCGATACTGGCAACCTTCTGGCTCGCCCGCAAATTCCGGCGCTGGCTGGGCGGCTACACTGGCGACTGCCTGGGCGCGACGCAGCAAGTCGCCGAAATCGCCTTTTATCTGGGCCTGCTGGCGCAATGGCCGCTGTGACCCCGCCGCTGACGCTCTATCTCATCCGCCACCCACGCCCGCTGATCGCGCCCGGCGTGTGCTATGGCCGGCTCGACGTCGCCGCCGAAGACCCCACGCCCATTGCCGCCGCCCTGCGTGAAAAATTACCCGGCAGTGCGCCCGTCTGGACCAGCCCGCTGCAACGCTGCCGCCACCTGGCAGAACAGCTGCACCCTCAGCCCCGGCAGGATTCCCGCTTGCAGGAAATCGACTTCGGCGGCTGGGAAGGGCGAGCCTGGGACGACGTTCCCCGCCCCGAACTCGACGCCTGGGCCGCCGATCTGCTCAACTACGCGCCGCCTGACGGCGAATCTCCCGCCCGCCTCGCCGCCCGCGTGGACGCCTTCGTCGCCGAACTGCCGCCCGGCGAGCACATTCTCGTCACCCACGCCGGGGTCATCCGCGTGCTGCAAAGCCGCGCCGAGCAACTGCCGCTCGCCGCAGGCTTGCGCCGACCGGCGGTGGTTTATGGCAGTCTGCTGCGGATCACTATTTCCCGCGCTGAGGGAAGTTCTGAATAAATCAACCCCGTTCGGGCTGTGCCTGTCGGAGCACTTGATTTTTCAGGGCTGCCCTAAAACGGGCGACTAATCACGCCCTGCGCAGACTCAATGCGCCGCTTCCCAATCCCCGCCCACGCCGAGTTCCACCACCAGCGGCGCTTTGAGCGCTGCCACCTGCGTCATCAGGCGCGGCAGGTGGGCGCGGATGTCGGGGAGTTCGGCGTCCGGCACTTCCAGCACCAGTTCATCGTGCACTTGCAGCACCAGACGGGTATTCAGATTTTCTGCGTCCAGCCAGCGCTGCACGGCGATCATGGCGCGTTTGATGAGATCGGCGGCGGTGCCCTGCATCGGCGCGTTGATGGCGGCGCGTTCCGCGCCCTGGCGGCGCATGGCCTGGCTGGAGCGAATTTCCGGCAGCCACAGGCGGCGGCCGCAGACGGTTTCGACGTAGCCTTTTTCGCGCACGCTGGCGCGGGCTTCTTCCATGTAGCGGGCGACGCCGGGGTAGCGGGCGAAATAGCGGTCGATGTAGGTCTGCGCGGCGCTTCTTTCCAGCCCGAGCTGGCGGGCCAGACCGAAGGCGCTCATGCCGTAGATCAGGCCGAAGTTGATGCTCTTGGCAACGCGGCGCTGCTCCGGGCCGACTTCCAGCGGCGTGATGCCGAAGATTTCCGCCGCCGTGGCGCGGTGCACGTCCTCGCCGTGGGCAAAGGCTTCCAGCAGGCGGGCGTCGCCCGACAGATGCGCCATGATGCGCAGTTCCACCTGCGAGTAGTCGGCGGAAACGATGTGGCTGCCGGCCGGTGCGACGAAGGCAGTGCGTATCCGGCGCCCTTCCTCGGTGCGTACCGGGATGTTCTGCAAATTGGGATCGCTGGACGCCAGCCGGCCCGTCACCACCGAAGCCTGCGAGAAATTCGTATGCACGCGCCCGGTTTGCGGGTTCACCATGCGCGGCAGCTTGTCGGTATAGGTGTTTTTCAGCTTGGCCAGACTGCGGTGTTCGAGCAGCACTTTCGGCAGCGGGTAGTCGAGCGCCAGTTCGGACAGCACTTCTTCATCGGTGGAGGGCGCGCCGCCGGCGGTTTTCTTCTTGACCGGCAGGCCCAGCTTGCCGAACAGGATTTCCCCGAGCTGCTTGGGCGAAGCGAGATTGAAGGGCTGGCCGGCGAGTTCAAAGGCGCGCTGTTCGAGTTCGAGGATTTTCTGTCCCAGTTCATGGCTTTGCCGGGCCAGCTTGTCGGCATCGACCAGAATGCCGTTGCGCTCCATCTGCCAGATCACCTGTCGCACCGGCAGTTCGATGTCGGCGTACACCGCCTGCAAGGCGGGTTCCACCGCCAGTCTGGGCTGTAAGACCTGGTGCAGGCGCAGGGTAAAATCGGCGTCTTCCGCCGCGTAGGGCGTGGCCTGTTCGAGCGCCACCTGGGCAAAACCGATGGCCTTGGCGCCCTTGCCGCACAGGCTTTCGTAGCTGATCGGCGTCAGCCCCAGATGGCGCTGGCTCAAAGCGTCGAAGCCATGCGCCGCACCGTTCCACTGGCCGGCTTCCAGCACGTAGCTCTGCAACATGGTGTCGCCGGCGATGCCGGCCAGCGCGATGCCGTGGTTGGCGAGAACGTGCTGGTCATACTTGGCGTTTTGCAGCACCTTCTTGTATTGCGCGCCCTCCAGCCAGGGCCGCAGCCTTGCCAGCACCTCGGCCAGCGGCAGTTGCTCCGGCGCGCCGGGCGCGTCGTGCGCCAGCGGGACGTAGGCCGCTTCGCCCGCCGTCACAGCCAGCGACAGGCCCACCAGACGCGCCGCGAACGGGTCGAGATCGGTCGTTTCGGTATCCAGCGCGGTCAGTTCGGCGCGCTCGATCTTTGCCAGCCAGCGCTCGAAAGCGGGCCAGTCGAGCACGGTTTCGTAGTTGACGCTGGCCGGCGCGGGAGCGGGAGCCTCCGGCGGCGCGGCCTCCGCCGTGGCCGTGCCGTCCAGCTCGCGCAGCCAGGAGCGCAGGTTGTAGCGGCTGTACAGTTCGCGCAGCGTTTCGGCATCCGGCGCGCTCGGCGTGAGTTGGTGCGGCGCGGGCAGATCGGGCAGATCGCACACCACCGTCACCAGCTTCTTGCCGAGCGGCAGGAAATCCAGATGCTCGCGCAGGTTCTGCCCGACCACGCCCTTGATGTCGGCGGCGTGCGCCATCAGGTTTTCCAGCGTGCCGTATTCGGCGAGCCATTTGACGGCGGTTTTCGGGCCGCATTTGTTGACGCCCGGCACGCCGTCGACGCTGTCGCCGACCAGGGCCAGATAATCGACGATCTTTTCCGGCGGCACGCCGAATTTGGCTTCCACCCCCGCCGCATCGAGCAGTTCCTCGCTCATGGTGTTGTACCAGCGCACCTGCGGCCCGACCAGTTGCATCAGATCCTTGTCGCCGGTGGAAATCAGGGTGTCCATACCGGCGGCTTCCGCCTGGCGGGCGAGCGTGCCGATGACGTCATCGGCCTCGACGCCGTCGACGGTCAGCACCGGCCAGCCAGCGGCGGCAATGGCGGCGTGGATGGGTTCGATCTGGGCGCGCAGGTCGTCCGGCATCGGCGGGCGGTGCGCCTTGTAGGCCGGAAACCAGTCGTCGCGGAAGGTTTTGCCCTTGGCATCGAACACGACGGCCTTGTAGTCCGCCTTGTAGTCCGTCTGCAGACGACGTAGCATCCCGAGAACGCCGTAGATGGCCCCGGTCGGCTCGCCGCTCGGGCTGCGCAGATCGGGAAGCGCATGATAGGCGCGGTAGAGATAGGACGAACCGTCCACCAATAACAAGAAAGGCATGGGCATGACCGAATGTGAAAAGCTGGTAATGGGCGCCGAGGTCGAGGCGCTGCGCAAGAGCGCAAGGGCGCGCGAATCCTGGCGGATTCTCGGCATTATGTCAGAGTTCGTCGAGGCGACCGACCGGCTGGCGGCGATCAAACCGGCGGTGAGCATCTTCGGTTCGGCGCGCATCGCCCCCGGCGCGCCTTACTACGAATTGACGGAAAACATCGCCCGCCTGCTGTCGGATTCCGGCTTCGCGGTGATTTCCGGCGGCGGCCCCGGCATCATGGAAGCGGCGAACAAGGGCGCGTTTCACGGCAAGTCGCCGTCGATCGGCCTCAACATCCAGTTGCCGCACGAGCAGCAAAGCAATCCCTATCAGGACATTTCGCAGACTTTCCGCCACTTCTTCGCGCGCAAGTACATGTTCGTGCGCTTCGCCAGCGCCTACGTGGTGATGCCCGGCGGCTTCGGCACGCTGGACGAACTGATGGAAGCGCTCACCCTCATCCAGACCGGCAAGACCAGCCGCATTCCGATCATCCTGGTGTGTTCCGACTTCTGGCGCGGCCTGATCGACTGGTTCCGCGATACGCTGGTGCGCGAAAAGATGATCGCCCCGGAGGACATGGAACTGATCCAGCTCATCGACGAACCCAAAGCCATCGTCGAAGCGATTTTCAAACACTACGAACGTTCCTCCTTCCTCAGCTACCCGGGCGAGCGCGACCCACTGCTCAACCTGTAATAGAATCGCGCGTCTATCAAGGAAAAACCATGCGCCGCCTTCTCTCCCTTGCCTGCCTGCTTGCCCTGCCTTTCGCGACCCTGGCCCAGCAGCCGGGCGATGCCCAGCCCCTGCCCGCCGTCCCGCCGCCGCCCCCGGAAATGGAGCCGTTCGACGCAGCGCTGGAGCCGCAGGTCACCATCGTCAGGAACGAAAAGGAAACGCGCGAGGAATACCGGGTAAACGGCAAGCTCTACATGGTGAAAGTCACGCCCGCCGTGGGCAAACCCTATTACCTGGTGGATCGCCAGGGCGACGGCGTGATGCTGGAAAGCGACACCAATCCGCACCCGGTGCGCCCGCCGATGTGGATCATCCACAGCTGGTAAACCGCCGCGCATGAGCGAACGAAACCCCATCGACGGCGAATTCGAGCGTCTGGACGAAACAGGCAAAAGCGCCGGCCCGGCACAGACGCCGGGCTTTCCCGTGCCGCCTGCGCCCTTCAAAGGAGCCAGCCAGACAGTCGATGCCGGTGCCTGTTTCGATTGGCTGACCCAGGGCTGGACCATGTTCATCGCGCATCCCGGCATCTGGCTGGGCAGCAGCGTGCTGTTGCTGGTCTGCATCATGGCGATCGCCCTGCCGCCCGTGTTCGGCCAGATTGCGCTGCATCTGCTGTTGCCCGTATTCGGCGCGGGGATGCTGCAAATTTCGCGCAGCATCGCCGAAGGCAAGGAGCCGCAGATCGCCGATTTGTTCGCCGGTTTCCGCCATCAGGCCGGCCAGCTCGTGATGGTGGGCGTGTTTTTTGCCTGCGGCGTTTTCGGCATCGCCCTGTTCGCCATGCTGCTTGCCGGCAGCGGCCTGATCGGCGGCGGCATGGTCGGCAGCATCGCCGGCCTGAGCATTGCCCTGGGCAGCATGCTGCTCACCGGCCTCTTGGTGGTCATCCTCTCCACGCCGGTCATCATGGCCACCTGGTTCGCCCCGGCGCTGGTGTATTTTCACGACATGCCGGCGCTGGAAGCGATGAAAGCGAGCTTTGCCGCCGGCGCGAAAAACTGGCTGGTGATGATCATCTTCGGCATCCTGCTCGTGATTGCCGCTTTTTTTGCCCTGCTGCCGGTCGGCATCGGCATGCTGTTGTTGCTGCCCATCGCCTCGGCGGCGGTTTACGCCTCCTACCGCGACATTTTTCCCGGAGCCTGAATCTTGCGTGCGCAAAATCTGCCTGCCGCCGCCGGCTGGCAATGGCTGACCCATGGGTTCGCCATCTACCGGCGCAACCCCCTGTTGTTTGCCCTCCAGGTCATGAGTTACTGGTTCGTCATGCTGTTCGTCAATATCGTGCCGCTGCTCGGCACCCTGGTTGCCAGCCTCATCAATCCAGCCCTGCTGGTCGGCCTGATGCTGTCGGCACGCCACCTGGAGCAGGGCAAACCTATCTCCGTGCGCACCCTGTTCGAGGCGTTTCGTGACGACTACAAGCCGCTGCTGTGGCTGGGCGGCTTGTATCTCATCGCATCGCTTGCCGCATTGAGCCTCTCGGTGCTGGCCGACGGCGGCGATTTTCTGCGTTTTCTGCTGGCCGGCGACAAGGCCGAACGCGCAGCCTTCGAACAAGACAGCATGCTGGTGCCGCTCGCCTTCATCGCTGCCGGCATGCTGCCCGTGCTCATGGCCTGGTGGTTTGCCCCCGTGCTGGTTGCCTGGCATCGGCAGGCCGTCGGCAAGGCGCTCTTTTTCAGCTTCATGGCCTGCGTCATCAACTGGCGGCCCTTCCTCGTCTATAGCCTCGCGCTGGTGCTGATCGGCGGCATTCTGCCGGGCATGGCCCTGGGTCTTCTGGGCGTCCTGCTGCCCACCGCCCTGGCACCGCTCCTGGGCACCCTGGCCCTCTTTGCCGCCGCCGGCGTGCTGGCCCCGACGCTGTTCGCCAGTTTCTACGTGGCCTACCGCGACATTTTCGGAATTTCCGAAGTTGTCTGAATCGCCCCGCGCCGCACTTCCCCGCGCCATCGGCGTCTATGGCGGCACCTTCAACCCGGTGCACCTGGCGCATCTGCGTCTGGCGGAAGAAACCTGCGACGCCCTCGATCTGCAGGAAGTCCGCTGGATTCCCGCCGGCAACCCGCCGCACCGGGAAGCGCCGCAAGTCAGCGCCGCCCAACGCCTGGCGATGGTGCGGCTCCCCCCGGGCGCCGAACCCAGCTCTACGGGCGTTGGGCAA